>JAPKCM010000141.1 GCA_028822935.1 Akkermansiaceae bacterium | reverse complement strand
TCGAGGGATGAGCTGCGAGGATATCCGGAAAGAATACGGTAAGTTCTCGGTCGGCAAACATTTGATCTTTTACCGCACAACGGAAAGGGTTCTGGAAATCGTCAGGATCCTCCATGAACAAATGGACTTGCCCACACATCTTGCCGAAGAAGATCTGCGGTAGAGATCTTCAGAAAATTTGCAGATGAGATTTTGTTCCGCTGAATAAGTTGGTCACCGGAAATTTGCTGGTGCGGAAGCCGCAGTATGGGAAGGTTCGGAATGAACCATGTAATCGCCGCAGCCGCCTTCCTTCTCATTTCCTCTCTTTCGGGAATTGCGGGAGCGATTGATCTCTTTGACGGAAAATCGTTGGACGACTGGGAATCGGTCGGGTCCGCCAAATGGCGCGTGGAGGACGGCGTGATTGTCGGTGGTCAGGACGGCGATCCGAAACGCAGTGGGATCTTGATGACGAAGAAATTGTTCAAGGACTTCGAACTCGAACTCGAGTTCAAGATCGACGAGCACGGAAAGTATAACAGCGGGGTCTACTTACGCCACGGACCCGGCGAAGGCAGGCAACGGGGCTACCAGGTCAACATCGGCAGGGGCGCGGCCGAGGAGTATGTCGGCCTGCATTACAAAACCTGGCTCGATAAAGGCGACGAGCACGACACCATCCGCAAGAAGCTTCAGTGGAACCACCTCCGAATCCGCGCGGTCGGAGCCCACATCGAGGTCTGGTTGAACGGCAAGGCGATCGTCGACTACATCGATCCCGCACCCGCACCGGAGCACATTGATGCGGGAGTGATCGCCTTTCAAACCTACGGTGCCGAGGGACATGATGGTTGGGTCAATTTTCGTAACATCACCCTCACCGATCTTGATCCCAAGGACCTCGATTGGCCGGTGTATCTTGGAGGCAAGGAGCGCAACCTCTATTCGCCACTCCAACAGATCAACCGCGAGAATGTTTCTAAGCTGGAAGTGGCCTGGACCTATGAGACCGGCGAGAAGGGTGAATACCAGGCAAACAACCTCATTGTCGATGGCATCCTCTATACGCCCTCGCAGACGAGAAAGGTAATCGCTTTAGACGCCGCCACCGGCGAGGAACTCTGGAAATGGGATCCCGCAACCGAACGCTCCGGTCAAGGGCGTGGAAGGCAACGGGGCTTGGCCTACTGGGAAAACGACACTGGAGGTGAACGACGATTGTTCACCGGGGTGGCCGGATTCCTTTTCGCCCTGGATCCAAAATCGGGCGAAGTGATTCGC
Source organism: Akkermansiaceae bacterium (assembly GCA_028822935.1). GTDB lineage: Bacteria > Verrucomicrobiota > Verrucomicrobiia > Verrucomicrobiales > Akkermansiaceae > SW10. The sequence goes on along the minus strand of JAPKCM010000141.1, from coordinate 2,244 downwards.
GACTTCGGGGAGAATGGCTCGATCAACCTTGGATCCGGATTAAACGTTCCCGGGATCATCCACGGGGATTTATTGATCCTCGGCGGCGTGGGCGGGAAGGGCGCGGTCCGGGCATTCGACGTCAGGACCGGTGCCCAGCGTTGGATCTTCCACCTCATCCCCCGCCCCGGCGAAGTGGGCTACGAGACATGGCCCAAGGACGCTTACAAGACTGCCACCGGGGTGATGCCGTGGTGCGGTCAGTCGCTCGATGAGAAGCGCGGAATTGTCTACATCGCGACGAAGACCGCTGAACCGGATTTCTACGGGGGCAAACGTCATGGCATGAACCTCTTTGCCAACTCAATCGTGGCGCTGAACGCCTCCACTGGAGAACGACTCTGGCATTACCAGATCGTTCATCACGATTTGCTGGACAAGGACCTGCCGTGCCCGCCGGTTCTCTTGACCGTAAATCATGGTGGCAAGAGAATCGATGCCGTCGCTCAAGGCTCGAAACATGGCCGCCTCTTTGTCTTTAATCGCGTGACCGGTGAACCGCTCTGGCCAATCGAGGAGAAGCCGGTTCCCGCATCCGAGCTACACGGTGAACAGGCCTGGCCGACCCAGCCCTACCCCACCAAACCGCTGCCGCTGATGAGGCAACATTACACGGAAGCGGATGCCTCAAACATTTCTCCTGAGACTCACCAGATGACCTTGGATCGCATTCGAGCCTCTCCGAATTTTGGCCCCTTTCCCGCACCGAGCTTGAAAGAGACCGTCATGTTCCCGGGATTCGACGGAGGCATGGAGTGGGGTGGCGGCGCCGCGGACCCGGATGGCATCTACTATGTGAACCTCAATGAGATGCCCTGGCTTCTGCAGATGGTGGAGACACGCCGGGCCGACGGCTCCCAGCTGATTCCGGGAGAGAAGGATTACATGCTCTATTGCGCGGCCTGTCACGGCTTGGACAAAAAGGGAAACCTCGCCGTGGAATCCCCGTCCCTCGTCGATATCGGCAAGCGGAAGACGCGGACTGAAATTGAACAAATCACCCGGCAAGGCGGAGGACGCATGCCCGGATATGCCACCATGCCCGAAACTCAGCGAACGGCCATTTTGAACTACATCCTAAACACCAATTCCCCTTCCGCTCCCCGGAAAGAAAAGGAGACGTCCGACAAAGAGAACGACGACGAAACGACCTATGCCTTCGGCGGATTTCGACGGTGGCTCGACAAGGAAGGTTACCCAGCGATCAAACCGCCATGGGGAACCTTGAACGCAGTCGATTTGAACACCGGCGAGATCAAATGGAAAGTGACCCTCGGCGAATACCCGGAATTGACAGCTCGCGGGATTCCTCCAACGGGCACGGAGAATTACGGTGGCCCGGTGGTGACGGCGGGTGGACTGATCTTTATCGGAGCGACGGCAGACGAAACATTTCGCGTGTTCGACAAGGAGACAGGAGAAATCCTCTGGAAAACAAAATTACCTTTTGGCGGCAATGCAACTCCAAGCACCTACATGGTGGATGGTCGACAATATGTCGTAATCTCGGCGGGAGGAGGAAAGTCCGGTCGCCCAAAGGGAGGAAGCCTGGTGGCCTTCGCGTTGCCTAACTGAAAACAGATTAAATTGCTCCTCTTGAGGCCCCTCTTTTTCATGGCTGAAATGAGGGTGGTCGGTTTGATCCCAAGCAGTTCGTATATTTTTCATAGTTCCTGACTTGGGATTTGTGGATCGTCGTGTGCTCAATCATCTCAGCTCAATTTCAGTCCCTCTTCGCCCCCGCCTTCCAGCAGTCCACCCAAAAAGAAAAATCCTAGCAATCAGGCTGAAAAATCGCTCTCGCCCGGTGCGTAGGATATTTCACCAGAAGGAAAACCCGATGCATTCGTCCCTCCATCCCACTTTGAACCGCCGGCACTTCCTCAAGGGAGCCTCTGCCTTGTTTGCGCTGCCGACCCTCGAGTCCTTCGGGGCTCCTGCTCCGGCGGAGGGAGGACCGAGGAATTTCGTGGCGATCGGAACCTATCTTGGATGGCACCAGAATGCCTTTTATCCAAAGGAGGCGGGAGAGGACTATGAGATGCCAGCCACGCTTGCTCCGCTGAGCGGGCACAGGGACGAGTTCACCATCTTTTCGGGATTGGATCACCGTGCTCCGAACGGACATGGAGCGTGGAGTAACTTCATGTGCGGAAATTCGCTGCGGACGCATTCCCTCGACCAGATGATCGCGGACCAGATCGG
>JAPKCM010000037.1 GCA_028822935.1 Akkermansiaceae bacterium | reverse complement strand
GAGCTTCGCAAGAAAACGGACAACGTTAAGAAAGCGGGCGACGTTAAGAAAGCGGGCGACGTTAAGAAAGCGGGCGACGTTAAGAAGGACGACGTTAAGAAGGACGACGTTAAGAAGGCGGACGACGTTAAGAAAGAAAAGTAAGTCGGCCCCTAAACAATTTTACCCGCCAAGGTCATCGCGATCTTAGCGGGTTTTTTGTCTTCTAGAGCGGGCGTCCGTAGCTTTCGCAGCGGTTGTGCCATCCGGCGCGCCAGCGCTTCTCTCCACGAGCGGGCGGGGAGTTCTTAATGCGAAGGTCGAGGCGGCGCTTGGCTGCTTGTCCAAACTCTTTCGCAGCAGCTTGACCACCGGGCACTTCCTTCATTTCCATGAGAACCCACATCAGGCCCCAGCCTTGCTTGGCGTAACGCTCGCGAGGATTGGTGCCATCGCCCTTGAAATTGACGTAGTCGACGAGGGCGTAGATCCCATTTGAGCTGGTGGAGACTTTGTCGTAGTTTTGCTGAATGCGGGCACGTTGGGCCGGTGGGGCGGCGGCGAGAACGTTGGGAAGGGCGGCGCGTGACTTGTAGGCGATGAATTCAGTTTGCACCGTGATGTTTGCCGCCAGCCACTTTCGGAGTCCGTTGAGTTGGGCACCATTGAAGTCACGTTGGAACGCCGCTTTATCGGGCCAGGGGCAGTCGGGGAGGGTGCCGACGGCGGGAACTTGCTTCCCCTGACTCCGGGCGTAGCGGACGAACTCCGGCCAAGTCTCGGTCCAGCGGCCATTGAATCCTTTGGGATACCAGATGAAGTGGCCGATTCCCATGGAGGGGAATTCTTCCCCATCATTCCAATGGGTGAGGCCGCTCACTTTTCCACCGGATTCGTTTTGCCAGATCTTACGTCCGATGGAGGCTTTTTGGGTTGCGCTCAGTTTGAGCGAAGCTTGAGCAACTGCGGGAAGAGCTTGCGAGATGACCTGCCGGGTCACTGAGGGATTGGGTGAGCAGGCGGCGAGGCCGAGGGCCAGTATCGTGAGGGAAAATCGAACTCCTTGCATGGGTTATAAAATGGCGTCAAAATAGGCCCATCGCAATGGACAAAAACGAAGTTCTCAAAGTTCTCACGCCCAGCTTCTTCGATCTGGTGAAGATTCTGCTCACCGCGGTGGTGATTCTCGCGGTGACCAAGATTCAGCTTTTCAGCGATAAGCTGTCGGCGCTCCTGATCGCCCTGCCGCTCACTTCGCTGATTGCGATGATCTGGATGTGGCATGATCGCACCGCTGGATCGGTGGCGGATCGGGGAGAGGGAATCGCGAACCACGCATATTACACCTTTTGGTTCGTGCTTCCGACGATGCCGATGTTTCTCATTCTCCCCTGGATGCTGAGAAGGGGAATGGGATTTTATCCGGCTTTAGGACTCAATGTCCTGATCACCATCGCGCTTTTCTGGGCCATGGTGTTTCTTTTGAAGCGCTACGCGTCCATCAATCTGATGTGAGGGAGCCTGCGCTGGTGCGGACTTTGGCGTAGAGCTCCATTTGTTGGGCGCTCGATTTGAGGAGATCTGGATCAAGCTGAACGGTGCCCGGTTCGAAAAGGAGGAGGGTGGAAGACCCCCCGAAGGCGAAGTAGCCTTTTTCGGCGCCTTTATCGACCGGCTGTCCGGGAGTGAAGGTTTGGTGAATGGAGCCGACGCAGGTCGCGCCAATTTCCATGCAGATGACGGTGCCCATTTTTTCGGTTTTGAGCTCGGTGATAGTGCGCTTGTTTTCCCAGAGGTAGGAAAGGCGCTGTCTGAGGGCGAGAGGAGAGACGGAGAAGAGGGGGCCGTTAAGGACGCGGGTTTCGCCTGGAATGCCAGCACAGGGGAAGTGGAAGCGGTGGTAGTCGACGGGACAGAGCCGCGACAGGAGAAGGGGGCCGTCTTGATACTTTTTGGCGAGTTCGGCAGATCCGAGGAGGCCGGCGACATCGAACTTCTGGCCTTTCACGAACACTCCGCTGATCCCGCTCGCTTTAGCGAAGCCCAAATGGCGGCCATCGGCGGGCAGGACGGCCGGGGAGTGGGCGAGGGGGCGGGCTTCCGGTTTGAGCTTTCGGTAGAAGAAATCGTTGAAGGAGGAGAATTCTGAGGGTTTTTTAATGAAATCCTCATCACTGAGTCCGTAGGTCTCGAGGAAGTGGCCGACCCTTCCGGCGGTCTTGGGCTGATTCATGCGATTGCCGTACCACTTCGAGAAGAAGGGACGCTTCACGAAGCTATGTAGGGCAAGCTTTCCCAGCGGATTTCCGTAGGCCCAGCGGAGGAATCCTTCGCCGTAAACTTGTTCGGTTTCGATCTGTCCGGATTCGCGATTGAGATACTTGATCGGCTCCACGGTGGAAAGATGACGGACGATTAAAATATTGCGAGATTTTGAAATTTGAAATTTACTATTTCGGGGTTACGTCTCCCTCACCCATGCGAATTCCCGCACTTCTTACGCTGGTGGCGGCTCTTTTCACGAGTTGCCACGAAAGCGAACGTTCCATCTCGGTTAGCGAGACCCGGGCACTCACGCTTTTTGATCAAAAGTATCCCGGCAACATCAAAGACTATCCTCCGTTGACCTGGCGGAGGATTCACGGAACCGAAATGCGAATCATTAATTATCTCGCTGGGCCTGAGGATTCGGTTGGAATTTTCATGGGGATTTCGCAAGGCGGGGTGCTTCCCAACTCGAATCGTTGGCTGGGGCAGTTTGGCAAGGAGCCTGCGGCTGACCTCACTGCCTTTACGGAAATTCAGGTTCTCGATAAGGAAGCCTACCTCGTCGAAGCCAGTGGTGATTTGGCGGCGAGCATGGGAAATCCCGGAAAGCCGGACCAAGGCCTCGTTGGATTCGTCCGTGAAAGCGGCGAGGACGTTATTACTTTAAAGATGACCGGCCCAGCCGCTGATGTATCGGCCCAAAAGGAAGCCTTTCTTGCTTACGCGGCTTCACTCGAATTCGTTGACCTCCACATCATTCCAGCACCATGAGTCAGCCAAAAATAGAACGTTCCCTGGGGCAGAAGATCTTCCGTGTTTTATCGGGCTTTGAGATCGCGGTGGTCTGTTTCATCCTCCTCTTCTTGCTCACCTTCTTCGGAACGTGGGAGCAGCAGTATATTGGTCTTTATCAGGCCATCGATAAATACTTCGATATCGATTCTCTCTTTGTTGTTCCTCGAAACGAGCACGATAAGATCATTTTTCTTCCCCTTCCAGGCACCTACTGGGTGATTGTGGTGCTTTCGATCAACATGTTCTGCGGGGGCATTGTTCGGATGAGGAAAGGCTGGCGCACGGCGGCAGTTCTCGTGAGTCACTTTGCCATTCTCTTCATGCTGGTTGCAGGTGCCGTTTCGAGCATCGCCAAGAAGGAAGGCCTCATGATGATTTATCAGGGAGAAAAATCCGATTACGCCCAGAGCTACCACAGCTCGGATATCGAAGTCTTCGCTTATGACGAAAAGGGCGACCGCACCGCTCCCACCGTGATTTCTTCAGCGGAACTGGAACCGCTTCGGAACGAGGACACGCTTCATGTCGATCTTCCCGAGCTTCCCTTCGAGCTTGAAGTGACCGGCTATCTCGGTGCCAGTTCGATGGCGATTGCTAAAAATGATCTTGAGCGAGCAAAAGACCACAAGGTGGTCGATGGCTATTTCATCCATGAGGTGGAAAGAAGCACGACCCAGGAAGAGAACATGCCGGGTTGCTACGTGACCGTGAGCAAAGGAGACGAGGTTTACGAACTGATGCTCTCGAATCTGAATCCTCAACCCATTTCTTTTGTGATCGATGGAACCCGCTACGGGATGCTCCTCACTCGCAAGGTTTGGCCCATGCCTTTTGAGGTGGAGCTGAACAAAACGGTAGGCGATTACTATCCCGGTACCCGGAAGGCCCGCTGGTTCCAGAGCGATGTCACGAAGGTGACCGATGGAAATCGTGAGGACTACGAGATCATTATGAACCATCCAATGCGTCATGGTGGATTCACTCTTTACCAAGCCCGCTGGGATAAGCCTCAAGGAAGGCCGTTTTCCGGTTTCGCCATCGTGAGCAATCCTTCGGATCGTTGGCCCGAGTGGGCCTTCTATGTCTCGACAGCTGCGCTTTTCACGCACTTTCTCACGATGCTCTCTCTCTACATCATGCGGAGCACCCGCAAGTCATCCAAAGCTGTGTCATGACCCCGCCTCTTGCTCTTCCAAATCCCGCTCAAAAGAACCTAGCACTTCGCTGGGGGCTCGTGATCTTTTTTCTGATCCTAGAATTTGCTCTCATTGGCTACGCCATCAATGGGAGCCGTATTCCTCCGACGGTAAAAAAAGTGCCGGCATATGAACCCTGGCCTGAATCCGTGTTGGAAGTGGCCTCACAAATTCCGGTGCAGAGCGGGGGACGGGTGAAACCGCTTTCGACCTTTGCGCGCTTCGAACTTCTGCAGCTTCACGGTTCGTTGAAGATGAAGGTTGAGACTCGCGGCAAGACGATCAAGATCAGTGCTACGGAGTGGCTTCTAGACTGTCTTTTCCGCCCGGAGATTGCGAATCAACTCCCGGTGTTCCGGCTCGATAATTCCGAAATCGTGACGAACCTGGGTTTGAAGGTCGACAAGTTGCGCACACGTCTGAGCTTTGAAGATATTTTTCCGATCTATGACAAGCTGATGCAGCGTGGTCAGGAGTTGACGAGGGAATCAGAGAATCGTGAGTTAGAGATGAAGGAGAAACAGCTCACCGAGTTTGCGCAGCAAATCTTGAGTTATCAGGCGCTCACCAGTGCGCTCGATTTTGCCCGCAACGGAATGCAAATTCCGACGGAGCAATTGCCTCCTGCGGTTGAGAATCCTGAAAGTCTCCAGAAGTTTAGTCATTGGATGGCCATTCTTCCTGAAGTGAGCGAAGCGATCCGCAGCGCTGCAGACGCTAACAATGGCGAGATTCCTGAAGCGATGCGGAGCACTCTGGGCACGATTGAGGAATTCATTACGAAGACCCGATTTGGTTTGAACTGGATTCCACCCTACGATGAGTCGGAAGAATGGCGTCCTTTAGGGAGAACCTTAACCGATCTGATTGAAGGGAAATCGGCACAATGGGAACCTGCGATTGCCGACCTTCAAACCCTCGAAGAACTTGCGCCGCTTGCCCAGCAGCCGGATTCCAGGGCCTTCCTCGATGGTCTGACTGCGTGGCAGGAAGATCTCACCCAGCGGAGTGCAGATCGAGGGTTGGGGAAGAAAATTCCTACTGAGATTACCTACTACAAGCGGAGCTATTTTAAGTATGCCCTCGCATTTTTTATTCTCAGCTTCGTTATCTGCGCGATCGGTTGGCTTGTGACTCAAGGGAAAATGGGAACGTGGGTTCAGCGTTTTGCGGGAATCACCTTTTTCATCGCAGTTTGCATTCTCGTCTGGGGAATCGTGCATCGATCTTTGGTGACGGGACGTCCGCCGGTGGGGAACCTTTACGATACCATTCCATTTATTACGGCAGGTGCAGTGATTCTCCTTGGATTAGGAGAGCTGATCACTCGCCGTCGACTTCTGCTCTCGCTTGCGTCCTTTTTCGGAATGGTAGGCCTCTTTCTCGCCTTTCGTTTCGAATATGGTGATGCCAAGGATCACATGGATCCCCTGGTGGCGGTTCTGAACTCGAACTACTGGCTTTCGACGCATGTTGTCGCGGTGACCTTGGGTTACTCGGGTGGATTGGTTGCTTGCTTCCTTTCGCAAGTTTACGTTCACCTTCGCCTCGCCGGAGTGATCGAAGGAAACAAGTCTTTCCAGCGATTCGTGACGCGTGCGGCTTATGGGATCGTGGGATTCACGCTCGTGTTCTCGTTGGTTGGAACGGTTTATGGCGGGATTTGGGCCAATGATTCCTGGGGACGCTTCTGGGGATGGGACCCCAAGGAAAATGGCGCACTTTTAATTGTCCTGCTGGCACTCCTGATTCTTCATGCCCGCCTAGGAGGTTGGCTTGGGGAATGGGGCATCCACTTCCTCTGCATCTTCATGGGCATGGTGGTGGCCTTCTCTTGGTGGCACGTCAACATGCTCGAGGTGGGTCTTCACAGCTACGGCTTCATCAGCGGGGGCGAAGTGATTTGGTTCTTCTACGGAGCCGAGGTGCTTTCACTCGGGGTCGGATTGGCAGCCTATCTTCTGCATCGCAGCGAGAAGAAGGGTTAGCCTCAATGAGGCGGGCTTCGCCGGGTCAGGGGCTCTGTTGGCATTTCTTTTTCTTCTCTTGCGCTCGTCGATAAAACCCCCTCCATTAGCGGCATGAGATACGACGCAATCGATCCCGCCTTTTTCACCAAAAATCGTGCCGGTTTGGTGGATAAGCTGAAGCCGAACAGTCTGGTGATCATTCATGCCAATGACTTACTGCCGACCAATGCCGATGGGAGCATTCCTTTTCGTCAAAACAATGACCTCTTTTATTTTACAGGAGTCGATCAGGAGCAGACCGTCTTTCTTATCTTTCCGGATGCTCAACAGGAAGGGGATCGTGAAGTTCTCTTTGTGCGTGAGACCTCAGAGAAGATTGCGGTTTGGGAGGGCGACATGCTGAACAAGGAGCAAGCCGAAGGAGTTTCGGGGATTAAGAACGTGCAGTGGTCGGCTAACTTTGAAGCGTTCCTTCATCGCCTGGCCCCGCAAGTGGAGCACATTTATCTACATACCAATGAGCATATTAGTGCTTCAAACATCGTGGAAACCCGCAATGGACGCTTTATTAAGGAGTGCATGGAGCGCTACCCGCTTCATCGCTATGAGCGAGTGGCACCGCTGACAAATGAACTACGCATGATCAAGGATGTGGAGGAGGTCCGTTTTCTTCAAAAAGCGGTCGATATTACCGAGGCGGGGTTCCGTCGGGTTCTGGGTTTCATCAAGCCTGGAGTGGGCGAGTGGGAGATCGAAGCGGAGTACATTCACGAATTCATCAAGAGCAAGTCGCGCGGGTTTGCTTACACGCCCATCATTGGATCGGGGAAGAATGGCTGCGTGCTCCACTATCTCGAAAACGAAGCGATTTGTCAGGATGGGGAGATGGTTCTCATGGATGTCGGTGCTGAGTATGGAAACTGGAATGCCGATATGACCCGGACGGTGCCGGTGAACGGAAAGTTCACCGATCGTCAACGTGATGTTTATAACGCGGTGCTTCGCGTGATGCGCGGGGCCAATACCATTCTTCGTCCGGGAATCAAGCCGACCGATTACCAAGAGCAGGTCATTGGAATGATGTCCCAGGAGCTGGTGGGCTTGGGGTTGGTCGAGCAAGCCGATGTCGATAAGGCGGTGACTCCCGAAGAAAAGAAAGCAGTCATTAGTGAATACTTCATGCACGGCACCTCGCACCATCTTGGCCTCGATGTGCATGACGTCTCGCCCTTCAATTCCCCTGTCGAAGTGGGCAATGTCTTCACCATTGAACCGGGAATCTACATTCGTAAAGAAGGTCTCGCAGTTCGCCTTGAGGACGATGTTCTCATTGGCGAGGAAGAGAACATCAACCTTTTTGAGAACTTCCCGATTGAGGTCGAGGAGATCGAAGCCTTGATGCAGGGCTAATTGCTAAAAGCGAGGGTCGTTCAGCAAATGGTATTCTTTTTTCCCTGGCCTGATCGCCTGCCTGTCGAAGGGAGGGAATGAGATTGAGCCAGACTCGGATTTCGGTTACGCTCTTGTCAGGAGGCCGTGCCTCGAAACCATGTCAAACCATCACCGACAGCCGGCGGGCCGTATTGCGGTCTCGTTTCCGATCTTTAGTCTGGTCGCGCTCCTTTTAGGGGTCGCGACTGAGTTCATGGGGATATTTGATTCCGCGAACGAATGGCTCAGGGGCGGATGGGAGAGCGGAGGAATTGATTTTTCGGCAACGGCTGGGCTTACCGGGCCGACGGGATTTCTGATTGGACTGGTTTCGGTTTTTGCACTGGTCGCTGCGATTTTAGGAACGCCGGGCGGTCTTCGTCGCATCATTATAGGGCTTTCCGGACTGATACTTTCTCTTGCTCTGATTCCGGTCTTTGCCGTTTGGGGAATCTTTTGGAAACCTTTCGGGATGACCCTGGGAATTCTCTGGGCTTGGTTTTCCTCATTCCTTTATGCACGGACTCATCGCATGCCTTGTGATGCGGTGAACAGAGGCGAGGTCGAGAATGTCACTCAAATAAAAAAGGACCTCCTCGAACAACCAAGCTCCCGACGATCCGATGGCTAGTGTCGAGTATCCCATCGAAGTCCGTGAGTTGATCGCGGAGCTGAAAAGGCTTCCAGGAGTGGGTCCCCGCAGTGCGGAGCGCATTGCCGTTCATCTTTTGCAGAATGGCAGAGCGACTCCGCTGGATTTGGCGAGGGCACTGGAGTCGTGCGACTCCAAGGTGAAGTCTTGCGGGAGTTGCGGATTTTTTGCGGGTGAATCAACCTGTCCAGTTTGCGACGAGAAAGGGCGCGATCACAAGATTATCTGCGTGGTGGAGCAACCCACCGACGTCATTCCGATCGAGCGGTCCGGTGTTTATCAGGGATTGTATCATTGTCTTGGAGGGCGCTTGGCGCCTCTCGATGATGTCCGTCCTGAGGACCTTCGCATCGGCGGCTTGATTCGTCGGGTGCGCGAGGTGGAGGGAATGGAGGTCATCCTTGCAACCAGTTCGGATGTTGAAGGGGAGGCCACCGCAAATTATCTCGCTGAGGCCCTTTCAAATATCAACTGTAGTGTTACGCGACTGGCACAGGGGCTTCCGGCAGGGGGCGGGCTGGAGTTCGCGGATGAACTTACCCTGACGCGGGCCTTTGAAGGGCGCCGTGGATTTTAGGCGATGTGGCACTTTGCCTCGGGAGTTGCCGTGATCAATTTCCACGCTAGGATTTTTCTGTGGCCAATGATCTGACTCTCGATTCTCTCAAAGCCTCCGCTCCCGAGGGAGGTTTCTTTGCTGAGCGCGAATGGCTGTGGTCGCCGCGTCCCTTTCAGCTTTCCAAAAAGGAGCGGAAATTTCTGGGCGGTTTGGGGCATCTTTTGAATCGTTTTCAGCAGAGTTGTGACCTCCTCTATCGGCAAAGTGCCGCTGGCAAAATGACGCCGTGGATTGCGGAAGTGTTGGACGCCGGGAAGCCGACTTGGTTGATCGATCATCAACGCTCTGAAGCAGAGCGAGGCAGGGCCCCGAGAGTGATCCGACCTGATCTTTTGGTCACGGAAGATGGCTTCTCTGTTTCCGAACTTGATAGTGTTCCTGGCGGGATGGGGACCTTGGGTTGGTTGGGAAAGACTTATGCCAATGCGGGTTTCGATGTTTTGGGAGGAGCTGAAGGGATGGTGGAGGGGTTTCGCTCTCTCTTTCCAAACGGAGCCGATATCTTAATCTCGGAGGAATCGGCCGACTATCGGCCGGAAATGGAATGGCTGGCGGGCGAACTGGGGGAAGAATTTAGAACGGTGGCGGCTGAGGCATGGAGTGGCGGAGAGCGGGAGGTGTATCGTTTTTTTGAGCTGTTTGACTGGGAGTCGATTCCTCTGGCGAAGCAACTCTGTGAGAGAGGACGGGTGACTCCTCCCTTTAAGCCTCATTTCGAGGAGAAATTGTGGCTCGCTCTTTTCTGTGCTCCAGCGCTGAAAGGCATTTGGGAGAAGGAATTTCGCGGAAGCCATTTTCGACGCCTGAGGGAATTGATTCCTCATGGCTGGGTGGTGGATCCGGTCGAGCTGCCTCCACACGCGGCATTGCCTCGACTCGGGGTCAATTCATGGGATGAAGTGGCCAAGTTTAGCCAGAAGGATCGTCGACTGGTGCTTAAAATTAGCGGATTTGATGAACGGGCCTGGGGCTCTCGCGGGGTTATGATCGGACATGACCTCCCGTCGGACGAATGGGCGGAGGCGATCGCGACGGCGCAGAAGGATTTTAAATTGCAGCCATGGGTGTTACAGGAATTCAGTGAGACCCGCTTAGTGGAGCATCCTTATTTTGATTCAGAATCAGGGATCGAAAAGGTGATGACGGGGAGGGCTCGTCTTTGTCCTTACTACTTTGTCGATGATCAGGGGGGGACGCAGCTAGGCGGCTGTCTGGCGACGATTGTGCCTGCCGATAAGAAGAAGATCCACGGAATGCGGGACGGCATTCTCGTTCCCTGTATGTAAAAAAGACCGCTTTCGGAAGAAAGCGGTCAGATGTTAAAGTGGGCTGAAGGAGGCTTTATCTCCAGTTATAGAGATTATCGATGTTATATTCCTGGCCGATCTTGCCGTCCTTACCATAGGAATAAATGAGGTAGCGTCTGCCATATTGGATCTTATTTCCAAGGTTTGAAGGCTCGCGGACTTCCTTGTCGTAGTCGAGATCGAGGATCAGCTGATAGTAGCGCTCATTGATGTTTCTAGTTTTCCATGGGCCAAAGAGTTGTGCTTCGGTCTCGGTTCGTGCAAGTCCATCGAATTGGTTGTTGCCCCGTCCTTTGGCAGACTTGTATTCGAAAAACGACGTCAGATAAGGATTCTCAATTTTGGCGCTTTCTAAGCCACAAAGGACGTTCATGAGCTCTGAGTCGGTCCGGAACTCGGTGTCTCCGTCGGCTCCTTCGCTTAGTGGAAGTGAGTCATAGCGGTCATAGTAGAGGTCGACAGCATCGGCCAAGGTTTTCATTGCGGCTCTAGCTTTCGCCTTTTTGGCCGCTTCCATAGCGGTTTTTGCCCCTGCAACCGCGAGGGTCGCGAGAATGGCGATGATGGAGACAACAACGAGGAGTTCCACTAGAGTGAAACCCTTCCGAGAAAGTGAGCGGGATGTGTGTGCTTTCATAGACGATAAGTTCAGTGGCTGAGACTAGAATAGTTTGACGCAGCTTGGCAACCTTCTGATTAAAAAAAATACCATGTAAATACATGATAATGCGATTTTCTTATGAAGCGAGGGAAAAAAAGGGGAAAGATTTCAAACTGGACAGAATCGGGTGCTGAGATCAGCGGTTGTTAGATGGGCAAAGTTGACGCATACTCTTGCATGCCCGGTAAAGCACCCCGCAATAACCCGCTGAAGAAGCGCATCCTTGCATTGATCGATCCCGATGGGGGACGGCCTCTTAATAAAAGTGAGTTGGCGCGATTCCTCGAAATCCCAAGCACGAAGCGTTCAGATCTCCGCGAGTTACTTCTTAACATGGAACGCGCTGGCGAAATTTCTCTGGGGAAAAAGGGCCGTTTTATTGCTGGAAAAGCACCTGCCCAGAAGGATCATAAGAATGCGAGTCGGGACCAAGCTCCAGCCAGAGCAGGAAAGAGTAAGCAAGCAGCTGGCGGGAGACCTTCTAGCGGGAAGGCATCTAGCGGGAAACCTTCTAGCGGGAAGGCTCCTCAGCTAGTTGGGACGATCCGACTCAACCCCGCTGGCCACGGTTGGTTCATGCCGAACTACACCGACGAAGGAAACCTCGCCAGTGGCGTCGATCTTTCTACCAAGCCGCGTTATTACGTTGCTTCGACAGCATTGGGGACCTCTCTTGATGGGGACACCGTGAGCGTCTGCCTGGTGAAGCCGACGGGTCGTCCTCCTGCAAGTCGGAAGGGGATGAAGCCTGACATGCGGGCCAAGGTTCTTGAAATTGTCGAACGTCGTTCCAGCATCGTCACGGGAACGTATCAAACGCGCGGGAAATTTGGAATTCTCCTCACCGAAGACACGCGGGTTCCCGGAGGCATTCGTCTTTCTGATAGCAAGGGGGCCAAGCCCGGCCAGATTGTCGTGGTGAAAATCACCGAGTGGCTTGATCCCCATGAAAGCCCGACGGGACATGTGGTCGAGGTTCTCGGCTTCGCTGGCGAACCTGGGGTTGACGTTGAGCAAATCATCGCGGCGCACGGAGTGGCCCGGGGATTTCCTTCCGCCGTGGTCAAGGAAGCGGAGGACATTCCTCAAGCAATTCCTGCCGATGAAATCAAGCGTCGCGAAGACTGGAGGAAGAAAGACGTCATCACCATCGACCCCTCGACAGCGAAGGACTTCGACGATGCCGTATGGGTCGCGAAGACGGAATCTGGGTGGCAACTGGCGGTTCATATTGCCGACGTTTCCTACTACGTAAAACCGGGAACCGCGCTGGATGCAGAAGCGCGTGAGCGAGGAAATTCAACTTATCTCGTCGACCGCGTCATCCCGATGCTTCCTGAAGTTCTTAGTAACGGCGTTTGCTCTCTGAATCCGGGAGTGGATCGTCTCACCAAATGCGTCGTGATGGACTTCGGGACGGCGGGTGCGATGAAGAAGGCTCGTTTTGTCGATGCCGTCATCAACACGCCCCGGAAATATGCCTACGAGGAAGCGCAGGAAATTTTGGAGAACAAAGAAGACGGGGGGAAACTCGGGGACCACATCCGTGAAGCCTGGAAGCTAGGGAGTGTTCTTCGGAAACGTCGTTTCGCCCGAGGCGGGCTCGATATGGATATGCCCGAGATCACCCTCATGATTAACAACAAGGGTGTTCCCTCCGGTTACAAAAAGGACGAATACAACGAGAGTCACCAGTTGATCGAAGAATTCATGCTCGCGGCGAACGAAGCGGTGGCTCAGAAAATTAAGAATTCCAGTCGCTCCGCGATTTACCGAATCCACGGTGATCCGGATCCTGACCGCTTGAACGACTTTGCCGAGCTGGCCCGATCCCATGGATACCAACCGGGTGATCTTAGTAACCGGAAGCACATCCAGCAACTTATCGATGCGGCGAGAGGTAGCATCGAGGAACATGCCATCAAGTTGGGCCTTCTTAAAAGCATGCAACGTGCGGCCTATGCTGTGGACCCTGATGGCCACTACGGCCTTGCGAAGAGTGACTACTGTCACTTCACGAGTCCGATCCGACGCTACGCGGATCTCATCGTGCATCGAGCTCTCCAAAGTCTTCTTGAGAATCCTCCTAAGCAACTCGATCCCGTTCCCAAGAAGGAGGGTTGTGTTGAAATCGCGGCTCACATTTCCGAAACCGAGCGCACCAGTTCGAGCGCCGAGACGGAGAGTCGTCGCATGAAAATGCTCGAGTGGTTGGAGCTGGGAATGAAATATAAAGAGCCGCCGGTCTTCGATGCCATCGTGACAGAAATCCGGGCGATGGGGCTCTTCATGGAGTGCACCGATATCATGCAACGTGGCGTGGTGAAGCGAGAGGGCTTCCCGGACGGTCACTGGTCCTTTGAGTCCAATTCGGGACGGTTCTATAGCCGCCGCGATGGCGAGATTACTTCCGGGACCCGCCTTAAGGTGAAGGTCATGGAAGTGGATCGACTCAATATGCGGGTCAACTTTCAGGTCATTGCAATCACCGGAACCACGACTAAGAAACAAGCCCAGCCTCCTCGACAGAAAACGGTTTATAAGTCGGAGAAAAAGCCCGCGAAAAAACAGCGCCGGAGAAAATAAGAACTCGCTGGTTCACCAACAACGCTAAGTGCTTTATCCACAAAAAACGGAGCACCCTTTCGAGTGAGCCGTTTTTAAAAGGAGGTCCTTGGTGGGTCTAGCCCATGAGCTCAGGCCAATCTTCGGTGTGGAAGAATTCGCCCTCGGGCTTGTCCGTGCGCTCGTAGGTGTGCGCTCCGAAGAAGTCACGTTGAGCCTGGAGAAGGTTCGCGGGAAGTCGCTCGGCGCGGTAGGCGTCGTAGTATGCGAGTGATCCGCCGATCGATGGAACGGGGATTCCATTGGTCGCAGCGAGAGCGACCACTTCACGCCAGTCTTGCTGACCTTCGTTGAGAACCTTCGTGAAGAAATCTGCCAACATGAGGTTGGTGGGAGGAGTCGCTGCGGTGTAGGCCTCGGTGATGCGGTTGAGGAAACGTGCACGGATGATACAGCCACCACGCCAGATCTTAGCGATCTCGCCGAGGTTGAGCGCCCAGCCTTTGTCAGCGCCCACCTTCGTGATGAGGTCGAGGCCTTGCGCGTAGGAAACGATCTTGGACGCATAGAGCGCGTTGCGCACTTTCTTGACGAGATCTTCTTTGCTCATGGTGAGATCGAAGTCCCAGTTGCTGGGTCCCTGAAGGATACCGGAAGCAATCTTACGCTGATCGCGCATGGAGGAGAGGATGCGCGCTTCGACTGAACCAGCGATGGTGGAGAAAGGGACAGCTTGCTCAACGGATCCCATGACGGTCCAACGTCCGGTTCCTTTTTGACCGGCTTTGTCGACGATGAGATCGACGATGTCTTTACCGGTTTCAGGATCCTTCTGTTTTAAGATGTTCGCGGTGATCTCGATGAGGAAGGACTCAAGTTCGCCCTCATTCCAGTCAGCGAAAATGGCCGCCTGCTCTTCGTTGGTGAAGCCAGCTGCTTTGAAAATATTGTAAGCCTCACAGATGAGCTGCATGTCACCATACTCGATGCCGTTGTGGACCATCTTGACGAAGTGGCCGGCACCGCCTTCTCCGATGTGAACCACGCAAGGCTCGCCATCGACCTTGGCCGAGATGCTTTCGAAGATTGGCTTCATCACTTCCCAAGTGGAAGCAGGTCCGCCGGGCATGATGGAAGGGCCTTTGAGTGCGCCTTCTTCGCCACCGGAAACACCGGCTCCGATGAAACGGAAGCCCGCCTCGCCGACATACTTGTCGCGACGTTCGGTGTCAGTGTAGAGGGAGTTTCCGCCATCGATGATGATGTCATTTGGATCGAGAAGCGGCATGAGCGCTTTGATCACTGCGTCAACCGGACCACCTGCCTGCACCATGATCTGAATCTTGCGAGGAACGGCGAGCGACTGCACGAAGCCTTCGAGAGTTTCTTCGCCGACGAGATTGCGGCCGGGGTTTTCCGCGATGAAATCAGTCATCTTGGAGGTGGTGCGGTTATACACCGAAACTTGGAAGCCGCGGCTTTCCACATTGAGCACGAGATTCTGACCCATAACGGCCAGACCGATCAGTCCGAAATCACTTTTCTTTTCCATGGCGGTATCCCGCTTGTCGCGGGGCCGTTGCCTTAGCGATCACCGGGAAAAAAGGCAAACCCAATCGGTGAGACAGAAAGGGTCTGCTTCTACTTGGAAGTCTTGTTCCAGTAAATGATGACATTCTTGGTGGCGCGCCCGGCGGCGATGAGGTCGAGCCTTCCGTCGCCGTCCAAATCGGCGGCCTTCATGTCTTCACAGGCCATGGTGTTGTCATCGATCACCGAGTGGAGCTCCCAGGCCGTTCCATCCTCATCGGTAGGAACATAGAGCCGAATGCCCACTTTTTTGTCCTTTTTGGAAGGATTGCGCCATCCAGCGGCCACTTGGTCATAGCCGAGTCCTAAAAAGTCGCCGGTGACCAGCGCGTGTCCTTGTTGTAAGGAGTCATCAATTACTTGGCGATCTTGAGACCACAAGCCCTTTTCTGTTTCCGGATTGATGACGACTTGGTTCCCATGCATGGGTTCGATGGTGGTGATGAATCTTTTTCCGTTTGGGAGTTTGCCAAGGCGGACTTCCCCAGCGCCCGCGCTGGTAATGGGACTGGCGGTCCATTGTTCCTTTCCTGAAGGCGAGAGAAGATGAACTCCTTCCTTGCAGGCAACGAGGATGCTTTCGTTGCCGGAGTCATTCCACTTCACGGGGTCGAAGTTGTGAGCGAGGTGGAAGCCCTTATGAATGAGGAAAGTTTGCCAGTCCTTTGCGGGATCGATTTCGGGGCGGTAGCCGAGGAAGTTGATTCCTTCGCCTTCACCTTTGATGTTGCCGGGGCCGTGGAGAGGGAGGACGGCGAGAAAATGGCGACGATCCTTTTCCGCAACCCAGTGCATGCGGTGGACCGTGGGCTCGTGATGCAGTTTGTTAGTGGAGCGAGGCGCGAAGCAATCAGCGTGTTCGTTGAGTGAGAAAACGGCTCCGCTGGTCTTGGTGTCACCGGGATTCCACTCTCCGCCCACTGCGATCTCGGCTTTGCCATCGCCCGTGATGTCCTTGGCACAGAGGCAGACATGATCCTTCTCGGTCAGTTTTCCGGTGAGCTCGTGCATTTTCCAATCGGGGCTCCGGTAGGAGACGGTGCGATGTGAATCTGCTAAGAGGATGTCCAACTTTCCATCGCCATCGACATCGGCCACCGCGAGCCCATAGCCCACCGTGATTTTGTCATCGATTGTTTGCGCTTCAAAAACGGCCTTTGGTAAGGCGAGCACGGGGAGGGCGAGGAGGGCGGATAGAGTGAGTGATTTCATAATTATGGGATAAGGTTGATCTTCAAGCGGATGAATTTTTTCGGCAGATCAGTAATGGGAGTGACGCTGCGGACGGTGACCGTTTCGGTGCCATCTTCATTTGAAACAGAGGTAACATATTCGGATCCAGTGTCAGCCCAGTTGTCGAGGTCGGAGGAGAGCTGGACTTGATAGAGGATGTCATCTGCTGCCAGATTACGACGGTAGGAGAAGGTTAGGAATTCTGTTGTTCCACCATTTCCATCATCAAAGGTTCCGGTTCCTGCGGTGGCTCGAGCTTCAGGGCTGGGACCGGCGTCTCCAGCAGTTGAACCAAGCGCGTATTCGAGAAGGGCGTTGAGTCCGTCTCCATCGGCATCAGCCAGTGGATCTCCTGAGAAGGCCTCGGCGTCGCTTCCGCCGGGGGTGCCGTTGAGGGCGGTGCTGCTGCGCCAGTTCGAGGCGAGCGAGTGGAGAGGGGATGTTTCGGGCGCGATTAGGGTGAGGGTGAATCCGTCGCCATCGGCTGCTCTGGGCCATGGATCTACGTCGTTGTATGTGAAACGTTGGGCATCGACACCCAGCCCGTTGATGATGGCAAGTTCCTCGCCGTCGTTGCTCAGGCTGGAAGCGTAATCTCCCGGGGCGATCCTCATGCCTGCGGTATTGTGGACGGTAGCGAAAGCGATGGGATCCTTTACGATGACGATGCGCTCGCCTGGTGCAAGGGACTCACCGAGGGGAAAGGTGTAGTCGATGCCGGCGAAGGTCGCGAGCGAGAGGTCGATGGCGTTGGAGCCGTTGACATTCAGCAACTCGATGAACTCGGTGTTCTCGTCCATGCCGTTGGGGTGATACATGATCTCGGAGATGACGATGTTGGTGGAGTGGGCGATGGGTCCAACGAGGTACGTTCCGTCGGTGACGGCGGACCAAGTCGAGCCGCTTCGGACACGGGCTTTCACGAGTGCTCCCACAGAGATGGGGATAGTGCCTCCACTGCTCACTGCAGCCGCGTTTGGAGAAATGGCACCTCCATCGAGGCGAGGGTCGCTGCCGTCAGTGGTGTAATAAATGGTGCTGCTGCCCGTAACGGTGAGGGTTGAACCGAAGGGGATGAGACCTTCGACTTGAGAACTTCCTCCGACAAGGTAGGTAGGGGCGTCGAGGGTGAGGAGGGTGAGGTTGTTGAGCACGTTGTTAGTGCGGACCGGGAAGTAGCTCGTGTAGAGGCGGTTTTGCTCAGTGAGCCATTCGGTGTCGCGAGTGTATGGGGTGGCTCGGCGGTGGTCGCCCCAGCGTGCGGACTCGGCAATGATGGCTCGGTCGATGTCGGTTACGTAGCGTTCCCAGCGGGCTGCGGTCTTGCTTGGGGTGAGGGCTCCGTTTCCGTAGAAATGCTTCTGCACACGGTCGGCGAGACGGACTTTGTATTCGTCGTTTGATTCCAAGGTGCCGCGAACTCCCATGGGGTCGAGAGGGATGCTGCTGGAATTTTGGCTTTCGAGACAGCGTTCTCCGTCCCAGGAATAGAGGTCCCAGGGGGCCATCTGCTCGGGCATGCCGGAAGGGAAGGGGCCTCCGCCCGCAGCGCGCCAGTTGCCACTTGTTTTGAGATCTTGATTGGATCCGTAGCGATTGATTAGTTGGTAATCTATATACTGGTCGATATTGATGACCTGTTGAATGTTCTGCCAGTCAGCGCTATCGACCACCCCACTGATTTGGTTCCAAGCGGTGCTGTTTCCATCGGTGTATTGTGAACCATTTCGAGCATCGAGAAGGTCTGCGTCGCCCCCATTGTGCTCTGCGTAGTGAGAGGCATCTCCTCGTTCGCAAATATTATGAAGTCCCCAGTAGAGGCCATTGACAAAGACGTGGGCCATGAAGCCCTCGCCTGCTGCGGAGTGGCCCATGTCGAGCATGCTCTGACGCATCCACTGGTCACGGATCATGGAGCCACGGCCGCGCTGGCCGGCATCGCGGTGAATCCATGAATTATTGTATCCGGCACGGAGCGCGATGACGTTGTATTCGTCCACTGCGGAGCCTGGGAAAAGCGGCTCTTTGAGTTTGTTGACGCCATATCTCTCGCGGAAGCGGAAGCTCAGTGAGTGTTTCGGGCTACTGCTGGGGTTCCGGCTGGCTCCTCCCTGAACCCGGAGTCCGCAGTTCTCTTGCCAGTCACTACGCGTGTCCGTTTCTGCCGGGATGAACTCAGCACTGCAGGCTCGTTCCCAAGCAAATCCCTTATTGCCGGAGTTGGTATAAATGCCGTTGGAACCACTAAAATCGTCGCGATTCATGACGATGGAAATGGTGGGGATATCCCGCATTCCCTCGAGCATCGTTTTTGCAGTCGAGGTGGCATGCCCAGTCGCGGTGGTGGTTTCTTGGGAGACCTCGGAATCCATGTTATAGTCGCCTGAAGTGAGGCTGCCCCATCCTGCGGGTTGGCTTTGCTGTAGGAAGGGGAGATTGAGTCCGCTTGTGTCGATGCCGTTGGATGCCGCGCCATCGATATCGAGAAGGAAATAGCTGTTGCAGTCTACGTTCGTGGGCACGAACCCGACCTTCACCGCGGCCGCCCGGATCGCGGTGGTCCGGTTTAAGGCGATCGGAGTGGAATAGGTTTGAGCACTTGCGCCGGGGTTTCCCAATTCATCGATGGGGAGGGTGCCATCGGTGGTATAGTAAATGGTCGCTCCCAGAGTGGCGCTGGTGATTTCCACATTGATGGCAGTTTGATAGTAGCCTCGTTTTAAGCTGAACTTTGTATCAGCGACGCGGGCCTGACCATTGGTGTCATTGTCATCTCCGGGAGTGGGAGATTCGAAGTAAACTGGAAGCTCGCTGACCGGGTGTAAGCCGTAGGAAATATCAGCGTCTTGGCTCGGGTAATTCATGCCACCGCTGGCGAACTCCGAGGCCACGGCAAACATGGAATCCACGAGGGCGAGGTAGTCTCCGCCTTTAGATAGCTTGAAGTTGGTGTGTAGGTTTCCATTGGCATCCGGGATGCCGTCACCGGAAGCATAAACGATAATGAAGCCATTCTGGGGCACCGTTGTTCCAGCGGGAAAAGCCCACCGGGTCAAATTGGTGGAGTCATCAGTGAGGAACCAGCCATCGAGAGGAAGAGGCCCGCTACTGCGATTGGCAATCTCGATCCAGTCATCGGTGCGCCCGCTGACTTGATTCGCGATGGGAAACCAGGCATTCGGATTATTCGAAAGGCCACCGTCATTGGCGGCCATGAACTCATTGATGACAAGGTCACGGACTTCCAAGGTGGTGAATGCTTCGGTAGGCGAAGCCCAAACCTGCCCCCCTCCGTTGATCGCGAGGCTGCGGAAATAGTAAGTTGTCAGGGGATTTAAGTTGGCGAGATCGGTCTCGAAGGAGCCACTTTGTGCTCCAAGTGCGACTGAATTGTCCCATGCGCCGGTGCTTGTTCCGCCGTCGTTATCGCCCCAGTAAAGAGTCACAACGGGGGAAGATCCTCCGGTGTTGGTCACCTCTCCGCCCACTCTTGCCGAGGTTCCCCTGAGATTGATGGCAGGGGAATTATCGATGCTGGAAGGGAAGATGGCATTGGTGGTAAAGGTCGCAGAGGAGGGGGCCCAATCTGTCCCGGCAGAATTCTCGGCATAGCTGCGGAAGAAATAATTGCTCGAAGGTGACAGGCCGGTGACGTCGGTGACGAAAGAGGCGGTCTCGTTTCCGAGATCGACCGAACTGGTCCAGTTCCCGGGGGTGGTGCCACCATCGCTGGTTCCATAGAAAATGGTGATGAGAGGAGCGGCTCCTCCGGTATCAGTGACGATACCATTGAGCGTGGCACTGGTCGCTTCGACATGGGTCGCAGCAGAGTTGGTCACGGTGGGCGGATTAGCAGCGGCCAGATCGGCTTCGACGACGATGGAATCGATATCGCAGTCGCCTGACCCTTGGCCTCCGCTATACCAGTAAAAAGTGACCGTTGTATCTGTCAGTCCCTGGTATTTGGCATCTGTGAGCGCAAGCCCAACCGAGGTGAATGCGGGACGTGCAGGACCATTTTCACTGTAGAGAAGTCCACTGTCTAAGCTCGTGCGAAAGGCCAACCATCGTTGGGCGCGCCCCCCCGTTGCCCGGCTGAAGTCGAAGTTGACGTTCGTCAGATTAATCGTGGTGCTTGAATCAATCGTGATGGTAAACGAGTGAATTCCCTGCGTAGGTGGGGCACTTCCGAACGCAGGAGGGGTTCCGTTGGCTAGAGAAGGCCCATTAAATTTTCCGACGGGGGCGGAAGCTCGTCCGGTATTGCCATTTCCATCTCCCGTGATTCCTCCGCCGCCTGCGACACTCCAGTCTGAGATCGTAATGCCATCGCCGATAACGAGATCATCAGTTGTTGAGTTAAAGGAATCTCCCGTTGAGAAATCAACCCCGACAACGGGTGTCGCGTAAGTTGGATTAAAGGAGGCACTCGCGGCAGCGATGAAGCAAGCGAAGGATCGGAGAGAGGTGGAAATCATTTAGAGCGGGGATGGGGGGTAAAAAAAGACCGCGCCCGGAGTGCGGGAGCGGTGTTGGAAATCAAGTGATGAAGATCAGCTGCCTGTTGAATAATTTACTGATTTAGGCGAGGCAGCGCAAGCGAGGAAAGTTGCCGGGGTTCAGGACGATCGGAGATCGGAAGCTTTCATGAAAATACGTTCGCCGACGCTCTGCAAGGAGTAGGCTGCTCTTCTCCTCTTTCTATCCTTCCGGGCTTCGTTTAGAGTCACGAAGAAACGATGATGCTAACCGATCCAGTCAATATCAGCTTCCAGATTCCTCCGGCCGATCCCCTTGCTCGCGAGGAAATCTTGGGCAAACTTCGTTTTCTTTCCGACCATGTGGAGCTTTCCTGGCAATTGAAGGGCAATGTGTTCTCCGGTGGAAAAGGGGAGATGCAAGTGATCGATCTTCCCTATGGTGAGATCGAGCATGTGGACCTCGTGAAAAAATGGTTCAAGATTCGCGAGATTGTCTTTCGCGTGTCTGATCCTCGTCTTTTGGCGGGAATTCCTGCGGCAGAGATGGGAAAGCTCACGATGATCATCGATGATCGCTCGCGCGAAGAGGCCAAAAAACTTCATAGCTTGATCGATTTCAAGCGCTCGATTTTTCTGTTCGACGCTCAGGAAGAGCGGCTAAAGGCGATGCGTGCGGAGGATTAATTCCCCTGCACCATGATCGTGATCATGCGGGTGTGTGGCTGGTCCCGATGCTCAAAGAGGAAAAGGCCCTGCCAGGTCCCGAGGGTCATTTGTCCATTAATAATCGGGATCACTTCGCTGGTACGGGTGAGGACCATGCGGATATGGGAAGGCATGTCATCGGGACCCTCGTCGGTGTGGATGAAATAGGGGGTATCCTCAGGGACAAGGTGGTCGAAGAAGTTCTCGAGGTCCGTGCGCGCACTTGGATCCGCATTTTCCATAATCACCAGACTGGCGCTGGTGTGCTGGACGAAGACGGTCACCGTGCCTGTTTCGATCCCGGACTCGGAAACGACGGACGCGACTTGTCGGGAAATCTCGTAGGTTCCTTTCCCCGAAGTGCGGACCGAGAAGCTGGCCGGATGATTTGCCACGATTCGTGAAGGACTTATTCCCCGGTCTCAGGCACTGCAGAATAGCCAGGGTGAGCCAAGGGAGTGATTTTAAGATCGAGAAGTTGCGTGCCGCGGAGGACCCGAAAGTTGGTTTCTTGACCTGGAAGGAGATAGTAAAATGCGTTAATCGCGGAGGAGTAGGTCGTGATGGACCATTCACCGAGGCTGATAAGAATATCACCTTTTTTCAGTCCGACCTTAGCGGAGGGAGATTCAGGACGAATGCCTTCCACGGCGGGAATGGGATTCAAGTGGTCAAGGTGCAGGCCAAGCCAGCAGCGCCTCAGGGATTTGTTGGTCCGGTAGTCGGTGAGGTTCCGCTTGATCGCCTCGATGGGGAGGGCGTAGACGCCATTGCCAAAATCGGGCGTCGGTTGGTGAGCGATTGCCACCAGATCTCCTGCTTCATTGTAGAGAGGTTGACCCGGTTTTGGAAGAGCAGCACTGCAGTGGACGCGAAGGAAGCTGAGTGGCAATTGGCGCTCGTGAAAGGAAGTCTCCCAGCTCACGACGCGGCAGATCGCTCCGGACTTGTTCGGCTTCCAGTAAAGTGCGCTGCCAGGTTTTAGCTTTTTGGAAGAGCCCAAGGCCGGAAATTTTTGAACGATCGGCCCCTTGAGGATGGTACAGCGGGACTGGGGGTCCTGCGCGATTAGAGAAAATGCGAGATTGCTTGCGCGTGCCTTAGAGGCATCGGCTCCCACGATTCCTACGGTGACGTAGTGGCCCTCGGTATCGACGGGCAGGGCAATGGCTTGGCTATCAGGTCCTCCTTCTTTTTCCGGGGGGAGAGTGAGGGTGATTCGAGCGAAGGAGGCTTGAGAGAAAAAGGCAGCGACCATGAGGCCGCGGCAAAATTTGGAGAAGGTCATGAATGAAAGAGTCGATTAGAATTCTCGCTTTGTGTCCTGTCGAGAGCGGAAGTTGCTGCCATCTTCAAAATCGACAGCAGGGAGAGGCTCTGCGGAATCCCGCTTATAGGAGGCAGGTGCAATGTTTTGTTCAACTTCTGGTCCGGAAATCGAGGAATAAACAACAAAGCCAATAGTCAGAGTCACGTAAGCGACCCCTGCACCAGCGACCCATTTGATGGAGCCCAGCTCGCGAAACCATGTGCCGACGCGCTCACTGAGGAGGCTGAGTGACGATTTCTTAAGAAGCTCTTGGCGTTGGCGCTGCTGAAACTCTTCGAGGAAGTCCTCGAAATATCCATCGGGGGGAGTCTCGTAGCGCTTCAAGCTGACGAGTTTCTGGATCTGGTCTGAGTTGTTCACGATAAAGCTATTTTTTTCTCTTAAAATTCAAGGGAAACCAAGAAGATCTTAGCGAACATACTCCTGCAAGTGGCCCTGCAGCTGTTTGTGTGCATAAAACAATCTGGAACGAACTGTCCCCTCCGTCACTCCAAGAATTCTGCTGATTTCAGCGTGGGGAACCCCTTGAATGTCAAACATGGTAACAACTGCTCTGTGGTCCTCTGACAGCGCCTGCAGCGCTTCGTTCAATTTTTTTTGAAGTTCATTGATGTTGCTTTGGTGGCGCGGGTTGGAAGCGTGTCCCAAATCGACCAGAGCGTCGTTGTTTTGAATGCCTGAATCCACGTTATCGAGGCTCAAAGCACTCCGTCGTTTCCTCTTTTTTAGGAAATTGAGAGTCATGTTGGTCGAGATGGAATAGATCCAAGTATAAAAGGTCGATTTTCCGCGAAATCGCTTCAGTGAGCGGTAGGCTTTTGCAAAGATATCCTGCAAAAGGTCGTGCGTGTCCTCCTTGTTCGCCGTCATGTGGTAGACCATGCCGTAGAGTTTGGTGGAATACTTGACGACGAGGTCATCGAATGCACGGGTGTTCCCGTCCTGCGCGCGGCGGACGAGTTCGTGATCGGGGTCGATTTTTTCTTCTCGGAACATGGGTGGGGCGAACTTGAAAACGGGTCGCAGGGGAAATTCTCCGTCGCTCGTAGATGAGAGACACGTGAATCGCTGACTTGTTCAATTTGTGCGTTCAATGATGACGCCGACCCAATCGGTCTCGGGTAGGATGCGCTTATCGAGTTCCACGCGGACTCGATCTACCGGGAATGAAGAAAGGATGTGGGAGGCGATATCTTGGGCGAGAGTTTCGATGAGTTTACGCTCGCCGCTCGCCGCCAGCGCTCGCACCTGATCCGCTACTTCCTTGTAGTCCACGGTGCCTTCAATCTCATCGCTCTTCGGAAATGGCGGGACTTGTAAAGTTAGATGGACTCGGAGGCTCTGAGGCTCGGCTCGTTCCTCGGCAGGAACTCCGATATGACAATCGAGTTGCAGGCCCTTGATGATGATTTGATCTCCCACGGGCCAAATCTAAGCACGGGTCGGCTGGGTCTCAAGCCATTCCCGGAAGGCAGTGAGATCGTGGAAAAGGTGAGTGGGCTCAGCCTTTTCGAGACGGACTTGGGGATCGTATCCCGTGGTCACCGCGACGGAGGCGATTCCTCCATGGTGGGCGGTATCGATATCGTGGACCATATCTCCCACAAAGGCGGTGCGAGAAGGATCGAGGGCGTGATGGGTTAGGATATCCCCAATCCGGTGGCGCTTATCGATCACTCCAGCATAAATCGCTTCAAAAAAATGGCTCATTTTTAGCTCCTCGGCTTGCTTGGCAAAGATGGTTGCGTCCATGCTCGAGAGGACAATACAACGGATTTTCTGCTCCGCGCACCACTCCATCATCTCACGGGCGTGAGGGAGGACGGTGACTTGCTCTGGCGATCGATGGAAAGCGGAGCGGAAGGTGTCCTCGAGGCTGGAGATTGGGATTCCGGGGAGGACTTCTTCGTAAAACTCGGGATAGGGGAGGCGAAAGCGCTTGCGGAATTCCGCCAGTTCCATCGCGCGAGCTCCATTTTCTTCAAGCACCGCATTGGTGGCGAAGAGAGTGGGAGGGAGATCGTTGACCAAGGTGCCGGACCAGTCGAAGAGGAGATTCTGATACATAAGTGATGTTACCCGAGCGTCATTCTGAGCTTGGTGATATTTTCCTCGCCGAGTTCCGACTGGAGCTTGCGCAGAAGTTGCGGCTTGAGCTGTTCGAGGTGAAAACGCATCGCAGGTTGCAGAACCTTCAGCGTGAGGCAGCCCTTTCGGAGGGAAACGGGCTCGGTCTGGCTGGCAATGGCGTCTCCGGCGAGGGATTTCCAAGCTTCCTTAACGCGATCCTCATCGAGTCCGCCACGCATGCCCACACTCTCGAGGATGTCCTCAATGAAAGTGGATGCATCAGAGACGTTCCGATTCAGATCGAGAGGAAAATGCCCCCCGATCCAGTCGCGCATAAAATGTGAGCGGATTTTTTGCGGGCTGGCTTTTTTCCCCGAGCCAGGCTTTTTCATCAGGAGGCGGCTATTCGCCGTCGTCGCCGATCGCCTCAACAGGGCAACCTTCCATGGCTTCGACGCACTGTTCTATTTCTTCTTCGGTCTCCGGTTGCTTGAAGACGTAGGAATACCCTTCATCATCAGAGCGTTGGTAGTTGAGAGGAGCAGTTTCGCGACAGAGATCACAATCGATACACTGGGAATCGACGTAATATTTGCCTCCTACATTCTCCGGATTTTTGTCTTCGAGATCAGCCATGGTGGTAGGGCCAAAGAAATCGCCCAGAGAGGCCCAAGATGCAAACTCTTTTTCCTCGCCCTTTCGCGCTTTGCAAGGTGACCCCTCCTCTGTTAGTTATCTCTCGCACCCAGAAGATAATGAAACCTGATTCAAATACCGAAGCTGAAGACGATTATTGGGATCTTGGCGACGAGGAGAAAATTCCGCTTGTTCCTGCGTCTCGCACCGATAAGAGCGTTGAATCGAGCGAAGTCTCCTCCGGGCAGGAGGGGGAATTTGAGGGCTCGGGCGAGGAGAGCGAGCCAGAGGACGAGAAGGTTGATGATTCTTCCGAGAACGAGCTGGATATAGACGCTTCCGGGGAGAAGGACGAAGAGGTGCCCCACCTAGCGGGTGAAAACCAAGGAGGAATTATCAGCTACCTGATAAACGCCGTTTCCTGCCTCTCTATGGTGGAAAAAGTGTCTCTCCTTTCGGTGTTGATCATTCTTTTCGGAGCCGCTTCTTGGGGGGTTTCTAGCTATTACGAGAACGCTCCTGAGCCGGAGTTGGTTCTTTTCGATGAAGATTTCCCCATCGAAGGCATCTATGCGGCAGTCGCCGAAATCGAAACCTATTGGCGCAAGCCGGTCCGGACAGGTGAAGATGCTGACCACGGGGTCCAGCTCAAGGCCTGTTTGATTCCTTGTGCTCGGATTAAATTGACCGGATCGGGAACCGCCGCGCTCGCCGTCTCGTTTCGCAATAGCAAGCAAGAATTGATTGGCGACCCCATTTCCCTGGATGTCGAAAATGGCATGTTCAAAAAAACGGGGAGTGCCGAAATTACCCTTACCTCGACTGCGGGCTTTGAGAATCCCTCGGAAATCAATGCTTATATGAACGAGGATATCGACCCTTGGTCGGTTCTCTTTGTTGAGGGTGCGCCTGGAACCAATCCTTCTTACAAGAAAGAAGATAATGAACTTGCTAAGGTCCGTATCTCAAACGTCAATCGCGAGTAACTACCAAACAACATGTCTGAAGCTCCTGCTCCTCTCGTGCCGCTTGAAGGCTGGCACGTCCTCCACCTCTTTTATCAAATCGACCACGGTCAATGGAATCTCCTCTCAGGGGCCGAACAACGTGAGGCCAAGACGCGCCTCACCGAGCTCGTCCAAGAGATCCGTTCTCATCCTGACACCCAACTCCTGATCTTCTCTATCGCCACGCCCAAGGCGGACATTGGATTCATGCTTCTTACCCCCGATTTGCATGATGCCACCTACTTCGAAAAGCGGCTCACCCTCTCTCTTGGAGTCGATGTCCTTGCGCCGAGTTATTCCTACCTCTCGCAAACCGAGCGCTCGGAATACACCACCTCCCGTGAGGTGTATGGCAAAGACACCCTCGTGGATGAAGAAGGGATGATCGAAGGCACTCCCGAATTTGAGGAAAAGCTCAATGAGTTCGACGAGCGCATGAAGCACTACCTCAAACATCGCATGTATCCGGTTCTTCCGGATTGGCCCGCCATTTGCTTCTATCCAATGTCGAAACGGCGTGCCTCACACGATGACTACAACTGGTATTCGCTCCCATTCGAAAAGCGTGCTCAGCTCATGAAAGGGCACGCCAAGACAGGGCGGAAATATTCCGGCAAGATTCTCCAACTCATCTCTGGTTCCACTGGACTCGATGAGCACGAATGGGGTGTCACCCTGCTCGCGCATGACACCTACCAAATCAAATCCATCGTCTACGAAATGCGCTTCGATGAAGTCTCCGCCCGCTACGCCGAGTTTGGGGATTTCTACATCGGGATGCAACTTCCTCTCGACGAACTGTTCACCGTGGTGTGTCTTTAGGTAATGCGGGTCATTCTTCTGTTACTTGCCTTCGGCCTAACATCCTGCACCTCGAATTATCACGTCGAATATCGAAAGGCGGTTCAGAGCTTTAAACAAGGAGACCGTCCTACAGGTCCTTGGAAGGGGACTTGGAAAAGCGAGGTGAATGGGCACAAGGGCCCGCTTTGGTGTCTTGTCACGCAAGATCCCAAGGAACCTGATACTTGGACCTTTCGCTACCGTGCAGGCTGGGGAGCTCTCCAATTTGGCGACTACAAGCATCCTGTCAAAACCACTCTTCAAGCGGACCATTCCCTTCCCGTGGATGATAAAATGGAGCTGCCAAACAACTACGGCACGTATGCCGTGACGGGCAAACTCACCCCCAAGGAATTCAAGTTCCGCTTTGAAGGAAACGGGGACAAGGGGACGATGACCCTTGCCCGTCCCAAGTGAAATTTTCCCCATGAATAAGCTCGACGAAATTGTCGCCTACAAAAAGCAGGAGATCGAACATCTCATCCCTCTCACGAATAAGCTCAAAGCATCTGCGCTGATGCGTAATGACTTCGGTGGCTTTCGTTCCGCGCTTGAGCGCGGCGAAGGAAAACTAGGCGTCATTTCGGAGGTGAAGAAGGCCTCGCCGTCTGCCGGTGTTATCGATCCCAACTTCGATCCCGTCCGCCAAGCCCAGCGCTATATCGATGGCGGGGCATCCTGCATGTCGATCCTCACCGATGAGAAATTCTTCCAGGGGCACCTTTCTTATCTCACACAGATCTCCAAGATTTCTCCCATCCCGCTTCTTCGAAAGGATTTCACGGTCCATGAATGCCAGATCTACGAAGCGATTATTTCCGGGGCCGATGCGATTCTCCTCATCGTGGCTTGTCTCGATGACGATCTCCTCAAGCATCTCTACGAAACGGCTAAGGACTTCCAACTCGACGTCCTCGTGGAAGTTCACGACCTCCCTGAAATGGAGCGCGCCCTCGACCTCGGTGCCGATCTTATTGGGATCAACAACCGGAACCTCAAAACCTTCACCACGGATCTCACCACGACTGAATCCCTTGCAGATGAGGTGCCGGCTGATGTTATTCTCGTCTCCGAATCCGGCCTGAAATCTCCTCAAGATGCTCAGCAGGTCCTCGATTACGGGGCTAATGCTGTCCTCATCGGCGAGGCCCTCATGCGCGCCGATAATCCCTCGCGTGAAATCGAAAAATACCTCGCCTTGGAGGCTAGCGTCTTAGAAGAGGGGGTTTGACAATTTTTCCGCAAGGGAGAGACTTGTCTGACAAATATGACCGTCCGAATTCTCCTCTCGCTTGCTCTCAGCTTTCCGGCTCACGCCGATCATCACGGAGGCACCCACGACTCCCGGCCAAACGTCCTCTACATTATGTCGGACGACCATGCTGCGCATGGCATCTCCGCTTATGGAAGCCGCCTCGCCGAGATCGCTCCGACGCCCAATATCGACCGTCTCGCCAAGGAAGGTGCTCTTTTTAAGAATGCCTTCTGCACCAACGCGATCTGCTCACCTTCTCGCGCCTGCGTTCTCACGGGGCAATACAATCATACCAATGGGGCCTTCGATCTCGCGGGCAGCGTCACTTCGGGAAAACAGACCCTAGCGATCGAATTCGGTAAAGCCGGTTACCACACCGCCATGATTGGGAAATGGCATCTCAAGGCCGAACCAGCGGACTTCAATTACTACTCCGTCCTCGCTGGACAGGGTTCCTATTTCGATCCCGAGTTCCGCATCCGCGGTGATAAGCCATGGAAAAAAAACACCATCAAATATAAGGGGGAACACTCCACCGATGTTATCACCGACATCGCTCTCGACTGGCTCAAAGAAGGCTGGAATCAGGAAAAGCCGTTCTTCCTCATGCACCACTACAAAGCCCCGCATGACTACTTTCAGAATGCCCTGCGCTACGAAGACTACCTCAAGGAGGTGGATATCCCCGAGCCCGAAACCCTCTGGACCCGTGGCTCCCAGTGGGGATCCATCGCCACGCGTGGTGCTGATGACGAACTCATTTCCCATATCGGAACTTCTAACGGATCACGTAACCCGCGGCGGAATTACCTCATGGACCTTCCTCCGCGTTTCCCTGCTGAGTTCCCTAGAAACTTCGATGCGAAGAACTTCACCGAGGAACAGAACACTCGCATGGCCTACAATGCCTACCTCAAGAAATTCCTCCGCTGCGTGAAGGGAGTCGATGACAACCTTGCGCGCCTCTTTAAGCACCTCGAGGAGACCGGCCAGATGGACAACACCATCATTATCTACACCGGCGACCAAGGCTTCATGCTGGGCGAGCATGACTTCCAGGACAAACGCTGGATGTACGAAGAATCTCAGAGAATGCCGCTCCTTGTCCGCTACCCCGCCAAGATCAAAGCCGGTCTTGTCCTCGACTCCTGTGTCGAGAATGTCGACTTCGGCCCCACTATGCTCGACTTCGCCGGCATCAAAATTCCCAACTCGATGCAGGGTAAGAGTTTCAAAGAGCATCTCGTCACGGGCAAAGAACCTGCCGGTTGGAAGGAGACCGCCTACTATCGCTACTGGATGCACATGGCCCACCATGATAACCCCGGTCATCTCGGCATCCGCACCAAGACCCACAAGCTCATCTATTTCTACGGCTGTAACTACGACGGGGGCTACCAAACCCCTCCAGGCTGGGAGCTCTACGACCTCATTAACGATCCCCACGAGACCAAAAATCTTTATCACGATCCTGCCCAAGTGGCGCTCGTCGCCAAGCTGAAGAAGCAACTCGCTGAAACCCGCAAACGTGTCGGCGATGACGGTTCCCACTACCCCGCAGCCGAAAAAATCGTGCAGGAATTCTGGGACTACGACGCAGCCGATCAGGAGAAAGCCAAGCTCATCTCTCACGCTTACCTCAAGCGCCGTGAAGCCGAGCTCAAAGCGGGCAAGCGAAATATCTACACCGTCAAAGGTCATGTGGACCCCAGCCTCCAAGAGAAAAAGTAAAGAGCACTTTGCCCTTCTGCTTTCCGCCTAGCTGGGAAAACTTCCCTTGCCGAAGCTGCATAGGAACTCTCCAAAGAGCTCTGCGCCGGTAGGGGTGGTCACCGCCGATGGCGCTGAGTCATCAGCGTGCGAAATACAGACTGGCTTAGCACCATCATCCAATGAAACGCCTCCTTCTTACCCGTCATGCCAAGTCATCTTGGGATGACCCGGATCTCAGAGATATCGATCGGCCCCTGAATAAGAGGGGACTGAAGGCAGCTTCCTTGATGGGGTCGGTCTTGAAGAAGCGTGGCTATGTTCCGGAAGCGATCTTGATGAGTCCTTCGGTGCGGACGCGCATGACGGCCGGGTTAATTGCGGCCGAGCTCGGGTTTTCGGAGGAAGAGATTCAGGTGGTTGATTCTTTTTATGGGGCTTCGCCGGGTGAAATCGTCCACCATGCCCGCAAGTTCCCCGACGAAATCGAGACCGCGATGCTCGTCGGTCACAACCCCACTTGGACCTCCCTCTGCGCCCGCCTCACGGGAGAGTCCCTCGACAATCTACCCACCGCAGGTGTCCTCATTATCGATTTCTCGGTCGCCCAATGGTCCGATCTCGAAAAAGGCAGCGTCACCGAGCTTCTTCTCCCCCGCAACTATGGCCACGGCGGAGGAAAGTCCTGATTTCGTCTCTCTTCAAAAGAACCTCCTTGCCTTCGATCCCATTTCCCGGCAGAATGCCCACCTAATTTTATGAAGAAATTCTTCCTTTCCGCACACGTCATTCTGATCGCCACTGTGGCATCAAGCCACGGAGCGATGGTGTCCATTCCCAACCTCAGTGGATTGGGAGCTCCCGATGAAACCCTCAACGCTCTAAATAGCTTCCTTCCGACCTTCAACGCGCGCGCCGTCAATGGCGTCACTGGTGTTGATCTCAAGGACGCCACTTTCGCGCTATCCGTCGACTTTAACGACCCCGCAGGAGCAAGCGATCAAAACCACGTTCTTTGGGAGACCGGCGGTGGAACGATCGGCTTGTCGCTCGTCTATGTCCCTTCAAGCACGACTCTCAGTCTCAGGCAGGCTAGCAATGCCGGAAACACTGTTTTGCAGGTCGATAGCATCCTCAGCGGAGCCCAAAAAGCAGGTGGAGACATCGAGCTTGTCTGGACCATGAGCATCAATGGCGGCCTCAGTGGGCAACCTCAAATCGAACTTTTTCTTGATGGGATTTCCGTTGGCACCGCTACCGACCCTGGCGCGCTAGGTGACTGGTCGGGCGCAAACGGGGCAGGATTCGGCGGCAACGCCTCTGGCGGAATTGCCGCAGCCGGGGGGAACACCAACCTTGGCAACACCACCAATTTCGCCGATGGAACGATCAATCTTACCACCGGACTCCAGTTCTGGGCCGACACCCAGGCCGTCTTTGTCCCCGAGCCCTCTACCGGATTGCTCGGGCTCGCCGGACTCGCTCTCTTTGGGATCCGTCGTCGCTAGAGACCTTTATGATTTCAACCGTCTCTCTGCATTCGTGCGGTGAGGCGGTTTTTTATTTCTTCCGGCGGAGCTCTATTTGACACTTCGCCTCGATGCATCCGCTCATTCAAGCTGCCGACGACCTTCGAAAGGAATTACGGGGGCTCACCTTTCCCGAGCCCGTTTATACGACCTACAATCCCCTGGAGTATGCTTGGGAGCGGCACTGCGACTATCTCACGCGCTTTGGAAGCGGGAAGAAGAAGGTTCTTTTTCTCGGGATGAATCCCGGGCCTTACGGGATGGCGCAAACGGGCGTGCCTTTTGGGGAAATCCCCCACGTGCGCGATTGGATGGGGATTTCCGGTTCCGTGGATCAACCGGATCCAGAGCACAAGAAGCGTCCGGTGACTGGATTTGATTGCGAGCGTTCCGAGGTGTCGGGGCGGAGGCTGTGGGGGCTCTTTGCGGACGTCTTCGGAACCGCGGATTCCTTTTTCCAGGATCACTTTGTCACTAATTTCTGTCCTTTGGTTTGGATGAAAGATACGGGAGCCAATCTAACGCCGGATAAGCTTCCAAAGGATTGTATGGTGCCTGTGCAGGCGGCTTGTCTCACCCATCTGGAGAAGATCATCGAAGTTCTCGAGCCTAATCACCTGATTGGGGTGGGTGCCTTCGCAGAGAAGCAGCTAGGAGTCGCAAGCGACGGCTCTCAGAACTTGGGCAAGATCTTGCATCCTTCACCGGCCTCCCCGGCGGCGAACCGGGATTTCGTGGGAACGGCGACGAAGCAGCTGAAGGAGCTGGGCTTGCTTTAGCTTTAGTCTTCGTTGCGGCCGCGGTCGTGATCGATCCGGAAGGAGCGATTGCGGAGACGGGAATTTTGGAGACTCGAGATGACGCTATCGGCGTGCGTCGATTCGACATCCACGAGAGTGTGCTTCGGGAAGATGCGGATGCGTCCGAGGACGCCGTCCGGGAGTTCGCACTCGCGGTAGATCATTCCGGCAATGTCACCAGGCATGACGCTCTGTGCCTTGCCGACAGTGAGGAAGAGAGTGGACATCTTGGCGCTACCCGGCCCCTTGGATTTATCACTCCGCTCGAAGCGGTTGCGCTCACGGGGCTGGTCGCGGTCACCACGATCACGCCTGTCATTACGATCGCTACGATCATTCCTCTTACCACGGTCACGCCCGGAACGCTCGTTTGAGAAGGGTTCGTTCTTGTCATTATCCTCCGCGATGAACTGGCCTTCACGGCCGCTGGTTTCGCGGATGAGAGTGATGAGGGCGTTGGAGATATCGGTCGCGGTGTGACCTTGCTCGAGAAGGCGGTCAAGATAGGGCTGGTAGCTCTTGTAGTCGCCAGCTTCCAGTCGCTCCTGGATCGTCTCGAAGAGTTGGTCGGCCCGGCGTCCCTCGACTTGCTCGCGGGTGGGGATGCGCTCGCGGCGAATGGGCTGACGAATATATTTCTCGATCGTCTGGAGGCGATAGATGTCGCGGCCGAAGACAAAGTTGACGGCTTTGCCATCGCGTCCTGCACGACCGGTGCGGCCAATGCGGTGGACGTAGTCCTCGGGGTCCTGTG
Organism: Akkermansiaceae bacterium; assembly: GCA_028822935.1. Lineage (GTDB taxonomy): Bacteria > Verrucomicrobiota > Verrucomicrobiia > Verrucomicrobiales > Akkermansiaceae > SW10. Next base: position 9,452 of record JAPKCM010000037.1, on the reverse strand, counting down.
GGAGCTCGAAGTTCACAACGAGTTCGACATCATCGATGTCAAGTCCGCGAGCGGCGACATCGGTAGCGACGAGGATCTCGACGGTTCCTTCACGGAACTTGGCGAGAACGCGCTCACGCATGGACTGGGTGATGTCGCCGTGGAGGCGGTCTGCCGTGAAGCCACGGGCGAGGAGAGACTCGGTGAGGTCATCAACGACGCGCTTAGTGTTGCAGAAGATGAGGGAAAGCTTGGGTTGCTCGATGTCGATGATGCGGGAGAGGGCTTCCACCTTCGAGCGGCCGCGGACCTCGTAGCATGACTGGTCGATGCTGGAGACGGTGAGGGCCTTGCGCTCGATCTCGATAAGCTCGGGTTCGTTACCGAATCTTTCGATGAGGCGACGCACGCCTGGATTCATGGTGGCGGAGAAGAAGAGAGTCTGACGGCTCTTGGGCAGGGCCTTGAGCATGTCTTCCATCTCCTCGCGGAAGCCCATGTCGAGCATGCGGTCGGCCTCGTCCAGAATGACCGTTTTGATGTGACTTGGATCGAAACTTTTTCGGCGGAGATGATCTAAAAGGCGGCCAGGGGTGCCAACGACGATGTGGGTTCCTTTTCGAAGAGCACGCAGCTGTCGGTCGATCGGGGCTCCACCATAGACGGGCATGGAGCGGATATTTCCTAAAGCGGAACCGAGCTTGAAGACTTCCTCGCAGACCTGGACTGCGAGTTCGCGGGTGGGGCAGACGATGAGAGCCTGCGGCTTCATCAGTGTGGCATCAATCTGCTGGAGCGTAGGCAGGGCAAAGGCGGCCGTCTTTCCGGAGCCGGTTTGAGAGAGCCCAATAATGTCCTTACCGGTAAGGGCAAGGGGGATGGTCTTTGCCTGAATAGGGGAGGGTTGTTCGAAGCCCATTTTTTCAACGGCTTCGAGAAGGGGCCCGGAAAGTCCGAGTTCAGAAAAGGGAAGAGTATCCATCAGTAAGTTCGCAGTGGTCTGCGAAGTTCCCTCTTTCAGTGAATTTAGGCTGATAGCAAGAACAGAATGCCTTAGGTATGAATCACTTCTTACGCCAAAGCAGGAACAGAATGCCACAAATACCGCCCAAGAAGGCAGTGGATAGCTCGGGGACACTTTTCACTTCAGAGGACGGAGCTTGGGCTGCTGCTTGAGTAGCAGAGGCTAAAAGAAGGTAACCTAAAGTAAGGATTTTCATTGTTGGGGGGTGGAGGAGGTTAAATCTTAGTGAATAAGTTCAACCTATGGGTAAGGCACTACTACATAGTGTTTTGGAATTCAATAAATATTTGAATTTCCTGGCATGTTTTGAGTGTAAGTCTCTTAGCGTTGGAAGGCTTTGAGCCTAAAGATCTCGGTTGCATTGACGGGAGCCGCACTGCGATAGCTCAAAGAGCTCGTGCCGTCGGCATAGAAGACTTCGTCTACGAGGGGATACCCAGCTCCCATGGGTTGCCAACTCCCGTTTCCTGTTTCGATTAAGATGAAGACATCGTCAGCAGCGAGGGATCGACGATAGCTGAGTTCGGCATAGCCGCCTTCCGTGATCGTCAAGGTCAGACCTCCAGGTGCGGCATAAGCGATGAGGTTCGGGATGCCGTCTCCATCGTCGTCGCCATTAGGATCACCAGCGAAGGTCGTCGATTCACCTTCTCCAGGCGAGCCGCCATTGGAAACGCCGGCGCGCCAGCTCTCGGGGAGAGTCGGATCAAGGAGAGAGGCGGGGACCACGAGGTAGACGAGGCTGCGATTACCGCCATCAGAGGCGGTGGGCCAAGGAAGGTCGGTTTTGTATTCGAAATCCCGAATGGAAGTGCCTGCGCCCATCGAGAGCTTCAGTCGTTCTCCGCCGTTTGAGAGATTTTTGTAGAAGGTGCCGATGACGAAGTCCGGGGTCGTGACAAATCCGTAGCGGAGATTGAAGGCTGATTCCTTAGCGACCACGACAAGGCGTTCGCCGGGAGCGATGGTCATTTTGGTGCTGTTGATGAAGTCGAACTCGATTCCCTTGGTGAAACGCACGTTGGTGAGATCCAGCGGGGTGGAGCCGATATTCATGAGCTCGATCCACTCGAAGTCGCTCTCTTCCAAAGTCGGGTCGAGTGCGAGTTCTTCGGGGGTGGGATCGCTTGGATGATACATCACCTCGCTGATGATCAGTCCATCGAGCCAGGGCTGGATGGCGGGCGCAGTGGCGAGGAACTCGACTGGATCGGACCAATTGCTCCATCGACCGCTGGCATCCTCGTGGCGCACGCGAGCGCGATAGGTTTTGCCATCCCGGGTGATGCTGGGGACCTCGATGGAGGGGCTAAATGAGGTGAGCGCTCCGGATTCCCAATCGGCATTCCATTCAAAGAGGGGATCTTCTCCGCCCTCGATAAGATTGCGGGTCGCGGACAGCACCATTTCGAAGCCCATGTCCGAGCTGCTGAGACTTCGTTGATGGACCTCGATGGCAATGACGTTTTCGCCTGCAATGAAGAAGGAGGAATCCACCACGAATTCGTCGAAGGTCGACTCTCCGCCGTTGGAGTCAGCTTGGGTGTCGTAATTGACGACGGTGTTTGTGTTGAAGCCATCACGAATGACCGGTGATCCGTTGACGTAAACGACGGCCCCATCATCGACGAGAAGACCAAAGGTAAAGGACTCGAACGCAGAGGGGTCAGCGAGGTTGGTCGTGGTCCGGAAATAGGTCGTGATGTGCTTATTCGAGTTGTCATCTCCGAAGAGAATGGCTGTCGTAAGGGTGAGTCCGCTGATGCCTCCATAACCTGCCGGGCTGGCTCCTGTTTTCCAGGAAGCGTCATCGAAGTTCATGTCCTTCCAGGTCGTTCCCTGGTCGCTGCCATCATCGAGGTAAGTCCAAGTTGCTCCGCCGGGCATGAGCACCTCGGTACCTCCGCCGATGGGAGTGATCTCGGCGACCCGCCACTCCATCGCGGCGAAGCTGCCCGCGCCTTGGGGATCTGAAAAGGCAGAGCTGGTGAAGGCGAGTTCGTCTTGAGGAAAACCCGCGGTTCCCGAATAAGTGATGGTGGGCTTGGCGGGAAGGGCGGGGTCGGCGGCAAGAGCATCAAGGTAGGCGTCGCGTCCGCTCTGACCGGAAACGCCGGAATCGTTTGAGATGGGGGCCATGGCACCGTTTGTGCCACCGACCCATGAGCCGCCATCGAAGGCGAACTTCTTCATGTCGGCCACGATAGGCTCGATATCGCGTTCCGATTGGCTTCCTCCGATCGCCCCGGTCCAGCGGTCACGGTCCGCTGAAACAAGATCTTTGAGCTTACTAGCCGGAGGATCTAAAAGAAGGCTGATTTGCTCGGGCGTCCAGATGAGATCGCGCATTTCTCGGACGACGTTTTTGTAAGCAGTAGCAAAGGGTTCGCGGGTGGGAATATTGTTGCCGCTGACGATCGCATTGGCTGGGAAGTCGATGCCTCCATTCCAGTTCGGCCCCCAGCTGGTGTCCGAATCCCAGGGGAGGGTTTGCAATTGTCCCAGAGGATTTCCAGGCATGGGCTTGAAATAAAAGGCGCGGTTCTTGAGGTGCTCTGCCGTGTTGGGTGCGACGTCGTAGTGGCGGATCATGTCATTGACCACGTGGTAGTGATTCCAGTGGTTGTAATCGACGTAGGTGTTCAGGAAAGTGTCGTCCTTGGCGGGGCGGAGGTTGAAGATGATGTTCTTGAAATCGGAACCATCATCGACTGCATCAGCCGCTTGATAACGCTGCACGCTTACTCCATCGGTGCGGCCACTGATGAGCTTGTAGAGGTTTCCTTTTTCCATGCCGTGGGCATCAAGAAAGCGCTTATCAAATTCTTCGAGGGCAAGGAGCATGCCGAAATGGTCGCCTTGATATTGATTGGGTGCTTCGTCGGCACCACGGATCACCCGCATGTTGAACCAATGGGTATTGGGAGCGGGGGTCCCGGTCATGTTGTAGATTTTGTGGTTTGTCGATTGGTCCATTCCCCAAGTGGAATGGCCCCGTGAACCGATCATTTTATGAGTGGCGAGGAACTTCCAGGGCTCGGGGTATTTGTTACCATCAGAGTCACGGAAGGTGGGATAGCTACCGCGATTGAAGCGGAATTTGAAGCTCCTCTTGCCATTTCCGGCGTAGCGCGCATTTCTTTGGCGGAGACGGTAGCCGATGTGGTCGTAGACCTTGCCATCGTAGATGAAACTGCAGTTCCAGTTGTAGGCGCTTCGTGCAGCATATCGGTTTCGATCGATTTGGTTCCCGTTGTAAGCCACCGCTTGGTCGAAATTCGCGGAGGTGGTGAGGACGTGGTAGTTCGGAATCGAGGTCATCGTTTCCGCCGAGTAAGTGTGGGGAGCTCCGAGAACCGAGCGGGCGTCGGCCTGGTAATCCGGGATCCCGTTGTAAACGAAGTAGGCAAAGTTCAAGGCCGGGTCATCGGCGTAGGGAACCTCGACGTTTGTGCCACTGGAGTCCGTAGCGGAGATACGATAGCGCACGAGAACCCGATTCGCTTGTCCGGACACCGTTGCGGTGTAGATGTTGTCGCCGGCGAGGGCATCGTTGCCTGAGCCGTCATCGACCATCGCAAGGGTGATCCAATTTACGGCATCGAAATAGGCTGGGTTAGGGGTGCGCGGGCTCTCTGGATCGGCGATCAAGGCCGAGGTCGCTTTCGCGAGAAAAGCGGGAACGTAGTTTCCTGGAAAAACGAGCTGGACCGCAAGACTTACTGAAGCGACTCCATCGGGGTCGGTGATTTTTGCTGTGATGACGGTGTCTTCTTCCGCTGCAGGTTGATTGGGAGAATGATCGACCTGCCGGATAGCGGGCGGAGCATTCGTAGTGAGGGCGGAGTTGGCCGCTCCGGGGCTCGGGACTGGAGGGGCGCCTGCGACAGGAGCAGGGCGGATAACTTCAAAATTGATGCCAAAATCGCTGCTGGTGACGACTTGGTTGAAGGCATGAATGGCAATCGTGTTGGTTCCCTCGTGGAGGAAGCTGTTCGCGGTGGTGACGAGGTGCTCGATCCAATTTCTCTCATCGCCATTGGAGTTTGCCGTCATTCCGATGCTGAGATCGCCGCCGTTGACTTGATAGCGGTGGACTTCCTGGCCATTGATCCAAACGACAAAGCCATCGTCGGAGAGAAAGCGGAGAAGAAGGTTTGAAGAGATTTCGCCTGGAGCGATGGTGAATTCTTTCCGGAAAAAGACAGAGGTGTAATTGGATCGCATGTCAGCGATGGGATTGGCAAAGGTGAGCCCGGAGACGGAGCCAAAACCGATGGGCATGCTCTCGGAGTTCCAAGTGGCGTCTTCGGTGAAGCTCTCGCCGCGCCAGAGATCGACCGGGCTTGAGGCCTCGCTGTCTCCCTTGCGCCAACTCCAGGAGGCTGATGCGGGAATGAGAGTGGCTTCAGGGAGGATGCCGGGAACGAGTGAGCTGCGCCATGAAGCCCCCAAATTGTTATCAAGAGAGGGGTCGACCAGCTCCATCGAGGAACCATTTCCATTGGCTCCGATGGGCCAGGGGAATTCCGAGCGATAAGTTACGATGTCTGCGCGAGTGCCATTGGCTTGGCGGAGCTCCACCGTTTCGCCCGCGCTGGAGAGGCCGCCACCGAAGGGCCCGACGGAGTCTACGCCATAGATGCCCTGCATCGCGGCGGGATCTTGTGAAATGACGAGGTGGCTGAGGCCCTGGATCTCAGTATTTGCGGGAATCGTAAAATTGATTCCTTGCTGGAAAAACCATCCGGAGACGTCGACGGGGTCCGTGCCGGCATTGTAGAGCTCCACGAATTCATCATGGGAAGTGTTCGGTTCACTATTATAGTGGATCTCATTGATGACGACTTGCGCCGGAAGCATCGAGATCAGAAATCCGGGGAGGAGGAGGAGGCGTGAAATATTCATCAGAAGAGTCCCTTTAGGATATCGGAATGGGCGCAGGATGGAAGCAGGGAAGCGAAATTGGTCTCTCTCTTGCCAGCAGCCCCCCTGATCGCTTTACTGCGCTATGCGCTTTTTCTTTATTTTAACACTTTTTATGCCGGTTCTTAATGCGGGGACACTCACCAAGCATCAATTTAGCGATTCGAAGATCTTCCCCGGAACGATGCGGGATTACTGGATTTATGTGCCTGCTCAGTATGATGGCTCGAAGCCGGCTTGCCTGATGGTGTTTCAAGATGGAGCGGGATTTGTCCGGAACCCGGGGAAAGAGGGCTACGTGCCCGATGTCTTCGACAAGTTGATCGCGGCAGGCGAGATGCCGGTGACGATTGGGCTTTTCATCAATCCCGGAGTGGTGCCGGCCGCGAACGAGAATGCGCAACCGCGCTTCAACCGCTCGTTGGAATACGATGGGATGGGCCCGGACTACGCCAACTTCCTCGTGGAGGAAATGATTCCCCGGCTCAACCTCAAGATCTCTGATAATCCTGACGATCGTGCTCTTTGTGGAGGCTCGTCGGGAGCGATTGCCGCTTTCACTGCAGCTTGGGAACGTCCGGATCAGTTTCGTCGGGTTTACTCCATGATCGGCACCTACGTGGGGCTTCGGGGCGGAAACGACTATCCAGCCTTGATCCGCAAGACCGAACCCAAGCCGCTCCGCATTTTCCTACAGGATGGCAAAAACGATCAAAATATTTATGGCGGAGACTGGTGGATGGCCAATCAGACGATGCAGCGGGCGCTCGAGTTCTCCGGTTACGAACACACCCATCGATGGGGCGATGGCGGGCACAGTCGTAAGGAAGGAAATAAGCTGATGGTCGAGGCGCTGCGCTGGTTGTGGCTGGATCACGGGAAGACTCCGGTGAGGACTCATCCGGAAAAGTGCAAATCACGTGCTTCCGAGTGGCTCATTCCTGGCGAAGACTGGCAGGTGGTGAGTGAAGGGCACAACTGGTCGGAAGGCCTCGCGATCGCGGCCGATGGCACCCTTTACTTTACGGACGTCCCGGATAGTGAGCTTTTCAAAATCACGCCGGATGGAAAAGAGAGCCTCGTGGCGAAGGAGACGGCGAGGGCCAACGGGATCGCTTTGGGGCCTGAGGGCAAAATTCTCTATACTGCATCCGCGAAGCAGATTCGCGCCTATGATTTGGCGACGGGAAAGCACGAAGTCATCGATACCGGAACGGGAGCCAATGATATCGTGGTGTCCCATGCCGGGCACCTTTACTTCACCGACCCTAAAGAGGGAAAGGTGTGGCATATCGATCTCAAGACGAAGAAGCGGAAGATGGCGGCGAGCGTCAATGGGCTCAACGGCATTGGAATGAGCGCGGATCAGACTCAGCTTTTCGTGTGTGAGTTTGCGGGCCCCTATGTTCATTCCTTTTCCATCGAAGAAGATGGGTCACTCAAGAATCGGCAGGCCTACTTTTATGCGCAGCAGCCGACGCAAAATTCTACGGTGGGGCTCGATGGGCAGTGCACCGTTGCTTCCGGTCATCTCTTGGTGGGGACCTTTGCCGGACTTCAGATCTTTGACCAACCAGGACGGGTTCAGCTTGTTCTTCCACGTCCCGCTTATGAAGACGGGCGCGTCAATTACTGCGCTGTCCATGGAGATATGCTCTACATCGCGACGCGGCACCGAATTTATAAGCGGAAGGTGAAATTGCAAGAGGCTCCCGCGTGGAAATCTCCCGTGAAGCCCCCCAAGCCAAGGCTGTAGAGAAACATGGCTCCTTGTTCCCTCACTGTTTCCTAATACCACTTGGATCAGGTGCTCAGGTTTACGAGATAAGGGTGCCTCCCAAGTATGCCGTGCATACAACGAGAGTAAATTGCCGCAGTCCGAGACGTAGCGGTAATCTTATGACGTGGTATAAGAGGGAAGAATATCACAGAAATTGGACCTCTTTCCGCGTGGGGTATTCGTCTCTTTTGAAACACTACTTGGTATAAGAGGGGCGAGGCAGCAACTGCGACCTCAAAACCTGAAGCAAAAAAAGCGCTGTCGAATGACAGCGCTTTGGAAGATTAGGGAGCTTCGAGGGCCTTATTCGTCGTCTTTGTTGAGACGGCGAAGGCGTTCTCCGAGGGCGCGCTTGGCCCGCTCCGAGCGGTCGATGACGCGGTCGGAGGCATCGGCATCTTCGTCCTGGATGAAGTAGTCGAGGACCGCTTCTGCCCAGAGGCCGTTTTGGTTGACCATGGAGCCGACCACTTTGAGCTGCTCGATTTGTCCCACGGCCACGGTGGCGACGTCGGACCAGAAGATTTCCTTATCTTCTTCTTCGAGTCCTTCGGTTTTGGCCAGGAAGTTGATCATGGCCTCGAAAGCTTCACGACGCATGGTGTCGTCTTCTTGTCCGTCAGCAAACTCGAAAAGGACTTCGAATTGAGATCCATCGGGCCATTGCTTGAGCGCGGCGATGGCTGAGAGCTGCATCGAGGTGTTGTCTCCCTCGATTGCTTCTTTGACGATGGCTGCTGCATCTTCTCCACCGGCAGCGCCCAGAAGGCGGAGGAGGGCGGAACGGGTCTCGTCGTCGACCGCGGACTTATAGGATCCCACGATGGGGCCGGCGAAGGCTTCACGATTCTCTGAGGAGGAGACGACCTCACTCAAGATAGTGACGGCCTGAGCCTTCACGGACTTATCCTCGGCGATGGAAATGACGGTGAGGAGTTCGCTGAAGTTTTCCGCAGTGGCCATTTTTCCAGCAGCACTGATGGCCGCTTTTCCTTCGGCGGCGTTTTCGGTTCTTCCTCCGTAGTTGATGAGGGCCGGGATGGCGCTTTCGCCTTTGCGCTTTCCGAGCACGTCGAAGAGTTTAAGGCGAATGTCGGTGTTGATTGACTCACCGGTGGAAAACTCGGCGATCTGCTTGTCGATGTGGGCTCCTTCACCCATCCAAAGGACAGTAAGGTAGGTGGGGCGGACGCCCTCATCCTTCGCACCAAAAGTGATCAATTCATTCAAGACAATGGAAACATCGTTTTCGCTGAGTGCTTGGGTGGGGAGGGGCTGGCTGGGATCGATGTCAGCGTAAGGGGCGGTCATTTCGTTGAGGCGCTCAACGCGCTCTTTCGCATCGCCACGATCCATATAAATCATGACGGCGATGACGAGACCCACAGCAAGCATCGAAGAAATAGTGACCTTGGCCGCGCGGCCGAATCCTTTCTTGATGACGACGACTGGAGTTCCTCCGATGGTCGCGGAGGTTCCGCCAATGGCCGATGCCGCTTGAACCGGGGCTCCGAGTGGATTTGGAGCGGCAACAGGAGCGGGTGCTCCCTGAAGATGGACAGTTTGTTGTCCCAATTGAACGAGAGGGGCGGGGGCTAGGGGAGCCTGGACGGGGGCAGCCACCGACACTGGGGCAGCGGGCACGGCCATTTGGAGTGCCGGGACAGCCATCGGAGCTGGGGCAGCAACTGGAGCGGCTGGCATTTGCACAGGAGCGGCTGGCATTTGCACAGGAGCGGCTGG
>JAPKCM010000088.1 GCA_028822935.1 Akkermansiaceae bacterium | reverse complement strand
AAAAAGAACTTACCTCAGGGTAATCTAATGGCACTGCAAAGCGTCCTAATCGCCATGGCGATCTCTCCGGAGTTTGTCTATCGTCTAGAATTGGGCATGGGTGAAAAAGACAGTCACGGCCGCCGACATCTCTCAGAACATGAGCTTGTTTACGCCTTGAATTATGCCCTGTTCAACAGTCCTCCCTTTGATGACTTTGACCACAAGCGCAGCAAGGACAAAAACAAAAAGGAAGGCCCGGATTTACCGAGTGTCAACGACCTGCTCTACTATGCGAAGAACAAAATTTCCAAGCATCCACTGGACGGAGTAGAGGATATGGCGCTGATTGATGAGACCTTGGAAAAGTTTCTTATGAACCCTAGGGGAAGTGTTTCGGGGCTCGGCGAAGTGATGCAAGCAGGCGAGCTCAAGACAAAAGAAGATGTGGAACGTGAGTTACGCCGACTGCTCAGTGTGAAATTATTCACTCGTCCCGAAAGTGACAATCGCCCGGCGCATCGAATTAAAAATCCAAGGATCCTCCAGTTCTTCCGGGAATTTTTCGGCTACCACCACGCTCCCAATGTGTTTAAGGACGAAAAGCGCTTTGCTTATTATTCGGATAGCGGCACTCGAAGCATGGTCAGCGACACTGACCAGTTAATACTCTACCTTGTTGACCAGGACGAAAATGTGCTGGAGAACATGCTGACCACAAACCTCAGTTTTTTTAGCACGAGCATCGGTAATAGACCATTGAAAGCGGCCCAAAAAGCGCAGGAAAAATTCGAAAGTAAAAAGATCACAGGCGAACTGAGCCCGATTGAGAAACTGCATAACAAACATTACTCGATGTCTTATAATGTGAATCCGGGTAGTGCTGAAAACTCGAGCAAAAAGCCCTACAGTCTGCCTAAAGCGCAGCGCATTGGCATCCTCACCCAACCCTCTTGGCTGGTCGCCCATTCAAATAATTTTGAAAATGATCCTGTGCGCCGAGGCAAGTGGATACGCGAAAAGCTGCTGGCTGGCTTTGTCCTTGATATTCCCATTAACGTAGACGCAAAGGTGCCAGAGGATGAACACAAGACGCTACGCGAACGTTTCTCGGTCGTTGAAGCTGAAGAATGCTGGCGCTGTCACAAGAAAATGAATCCGCTCGGGATGCCTTTTGAAGGTTATCATGACAGCGGTCGTTTCCGTACTGAGGAGAAAGGCAAAGCGGCCGCCACCAAGGGTGCCATAAGCTACAGCGGGGAAAAAGGTCTTGATGGCGAAGTGGCAAATGTTTCCGCGATGATGCACAAGCTGGCTCAGTCCAAGCGCGTTAAACAATCATTCGTCAGACATGCATTTCGTTTTTTCATGGGACGTAATGAATTGCTCAGCGATTCGCAAACTCTCATCAATGCGGAAAAAGCCTATGTCGATAGTAATGGCAGTTTTAAAGAAATGTTGATTTCACTTCTCACGTCAGATTCATTTTTATACCGGAAATAGGAGCTAGCTCATGAAATACAGCAGACGCCACAGCATCAAAACTTTCGGGAAGCTATCTCTCGGAAGCATGGCCTTCACGCCCTTCATGAATCACTTGGCGGCCCAGCGTATTACGGGAGCCACGCCTAAAAGATTTTTGTTTGTGCTGAAAAGCAGTGGCCTCACCGAAGAGCACATCACCCCGCCGGCCTACCGGCCTTTTCTTGAGAGTCCTGTCGATAAAGTGATCGACAAACCGCTTCAGGGCGTCGCTCTGCCCGAGACCCTAACCTCTCTTGATCCGTTCAAGGATAAGATGACGATCGTGCAGAGGATCTCCGGCAAAATGTGTGCCACGGGCCATAGCGGATTTTATGGCGCGCTGGGTGCCTTTAAGGGTTCGAACACCAAAAAGCCGATCACCCATACTATTGATGGTTATCTTGCCAAGAAATTCCCGAGTGTTTTTAATCATGTGGGTTTAAAGATGGGCAACGGTTCGGAGTCTGTTGCTTATCCATCTATTTCTTCGGCTGGAGGGGGTAAGCAACTTCCCTATCAGTGCAACCCTATGATTGCCTACATGAATCTCTTCGGTTCGATCGCAGAATCTGGAGATGTTCAAAAGAAGTATGCGGCCTCAGGCAACATCTTGGACTTCGTATCCAATGATGTCAAAAAGCTGAAGCGACAACTCAACGGGGCCGAAGCCGAGAAACTCGACTATTATCTAGAGGGGTTTGATGCCTTGAAAGAGCGCCGCATAAAGCTCACAGGCATGCAGAAGATTTTGAATCAGAATGCACCGGAAGTGACCGACACATTCACCTCGCCCACCCCCACGCATCATCTCGAAGCGCACTTTGATCTGGCGGCCGCTACCTTGATCAGCGGTCTCTCCAATTCAATCAGCATTCTTTGCGATGATCTTCAAACCAACTACGACGGTATTGGAATACCCGGGACAGTTCATGGCATCGGCCATGGCGCGACGATCGGCGAACACAATTCCGAGCAGTGCCGAGATTTGATCCGTAAGTTCCACCTCGAGCTTCTCTCTGGGCTGATGCATAAACTTGCGAAGGTGCCCGAAGGCGACGGTACGATGCTGGACAATACCGTCATCGTCTACCTTAGCGATAATTCAGATAAGCATCACTCCTTCGCCACCGAGTGGCCTCTTTTGCTTTTTGGCGGTAAGTTTAATGGCCGGCTGAAGTCCACCGGGCGCTATCTACAGTATCCCGATTACGGCAAGCAGGGACATCGTACGATCGGGAACTTCCTCACAACCATCGTGCAGGCGGCAGGCTTGCCCGACAAACATTTTGGCCACTTGGATCTTGGGCTGAGCGATCTCGACCAAGAAGGTCCCCTCCATGAACTCTTAGTTTAATCTTTCTCTCTCACCCTAAATTAGGATGAAAAAACTCACCCTCTTCCTCCTCGCATGCAGCCTGTCTAACGGTCTCCTCGCAGCAAACAAGAAGCTCAAGGTCTACATCTTGGCTGGGCAATCCAATATGCAAGGACATTGCACGACCTCTGTGATTGAGAACCGCTTTAAAGATCCGAAACTTAAAGTGGGATTCGAAAAATACCATCAAGGTGGAACCTTCGTTAAAAGGAATGATGTTTTCATTAACCATATCGAAAAAGAAATGCATGGACCCATGAGCGTGGGCTATAGGGCCAGTAATGATAAGATTGACCCTGAACTTTCCTTTGGATGGACCATCGGTGACAAGCTGGATGAAGACGTATTAATCATCAAAGCAGCCTGGGGAGGAAAATCACTCTTTTGCGATTTCCTGCCGCCCAGTGGCCGGAAGCCGGACGATGCCTTCATTCAGGCGCTGGAAGATAAGGCAAAAAAGAACAACCCTCTTTCTCCCCCATGTATTCCGCCAAACCCCGTTTTTCGCGACCTTCCCGCCAAAAGCAAATTCCTAGCAGTTAGTCAGTTGAACACTCATCTCAGTAAAGACGCGAGAAACCAGCTCATTGCGACCTTAGCTCCAAAATCAATTGATAAAGGCTCCCAATTCGTCGTTCCACTTGCCTTGCCTGAAAGAATAAAAAGTAAGCTAAATAACTTCTTTATGTTACCGTGAAACGCATTCGACGCAATTTCTCAATAATCCATTTCAAATAAATGAACTCAAAAAAATACGCTTTAATAAGTAATATCTGTTTCGTCCTCGGCTTCGCTTCCATCATCGGGTCAATCGCGATCTGGTTTCTCACCGGCGGCACTACCGCCGAATCAAAGGAGCACGCAGAGCGCTTCGGCATCTTTGTAGGCCTCTGGGCTCCGACCTTCTTTATTATTTCTAATCGCTGCAGTCGCTACGGGGCCAACGCGTCCTAACGACAGACAGGACCTCCATCGGTTAACGACGGTCAAAAAAAACAGAAAGACTCCAAAGAAATTTCTTCGGAGTCTTTTTTTGTCGTTACTGAGAATGCCATCTAAATTTCAAGAAGCAGAGAATTCTCTATTTCCAGCAAGCAACTGGAAGCTCAACCACCCGTCCATTGAGCGGAGCAAAAATCCGGTCTGGGGAAATAGGCTTGATCGGCTGACCTCCGGTGAAGGTTCCAAAGGACGGCAAAATGAGAGAGCTTTCGCTGAGCCAAAAACAGGCGGTTCGCAGATGGCTGCGTGGGCTATCTTTCACCCGAATCACAGGGTGGAGATGCCCACAGATTGAGAACCCAGTGGAGGCATGGGCCGGATCGTGAATGATACGGAGTCCGTCAAAGTCGAGAAAAGGGACGCTCTCCATGGGGTGGGCGCGGAGAGCCCGTCGGTCGTGATTCCCAAGGATGAGAGTGATGCGAGCAGAGCATTGGCTCATCCAAGTTTCTAGATGGTTGATGAGTGCTGGTGAGACGCCATGAGGTGAGTGGAGGAGGTCTCCGGCGATGATGAGTTTTTGGGCTCCGGTCTTTTCGATGAGCTTACTAATACGGGCCAGATCGGCCTCGTCATCGCCTGCGGGCACGGGGAGGCCGTGAGCTTGAAAAGTGGCCGCCTTTCCGAGGTGGACATCTGAGAGAACGAGCGCTGAGTGCGCGGGGAGATAGACCGCGTGCTCGCTGAGGAGTTCGATTTGATGGCCTTGATGGGTGATGAGCACGGGGAACTATCCAGCGGCTGCCTCTAGGGAAGCGAGCATTTTTTCGAGGCGGGTGGCGGCATCTTCGCCTTGATAGTGGGCTTGCAAGCGCTCAGCCCAGAGAGGAAAGGCCATGGGGCTGAGGCGTTGGCATTCCTGAAAGTGGATGGGGCGAGTGGCTAGGGATTTGAGGGTGGCGGCGAGGCGAGTGAGTTCGAGCTGGTTATCGAGGATTTCGCGGCGCGCTTGTTCGAGCAGGAGGTTATCGGGCTCGTAGCGTTCAAAGACTTCGTAGAGGAGATTGGAGGAGGTTTGGAGGTCGCGGTTACCTGCTTTTTTTCCAGGGAGCCCCTGTTGAACAAGACCAGAGACTCGCGCAATTTCGCGGAATTGTCGCCGTGCTAGTTCGGCGGTGTTCATGCAGGAAAAGAGGTCTTCCATGAGGTTTTCTTCACTAAGAAGAGTGCGCCAACTGTCTTCATCAAAAGGGAAATCCCCTTGGCTAGTGAGGCCAAATCCGTAGTCATTCATGGTGACTTGAATGAGTAAATCCGATTGTTGGCTGATGCGCCACGCGATAAGAGAGCCGAGGCCCTCGTTCACGAGACGCCCGGCAAAGGGGTAGACGAAAAGGTGGCTTTCGGTCCGGATTTGAACCTGCTCAATGAGGATGAATCCATCATGCGGAATACGAGACCACTTTTTCTGAAGCTCGAGGACGGGCGCGACAAGTCTCATTTCGGGAGAGTCGATTTCACCAGATTGGAGTCGCCGGGCGACAGCATGAGCTAATTCGTTGGAGAGAGGCATCCGACTTCCAGCCCAGACGGGAATTTTGCCTCGGGCTTTTTTTGTGGAATTTTTGACGACCGCTTTTTGTTGCCGAACCCGGACGAGTTGGAGCTGCCGACCTCCGAAAATGAAGGCACCCCCAGTAGGGATTTTACTGATGAAGGATTCTTCGACGGTGCCAAGGGAGCGCCCGCTTTGGTAAACAAGATGTATATTAGGAAAGCTGGTGATGGTGCCGATGCTGAGTCGGTGGGTTTGAATGAGGCGCTTGTCCGTGACGGTGAGTTCGCCGTCTTCTTTGATCACTTTTTGATAGCCGGGGTAACTGGAAAGAGTTTTCCCACCGATCGTGATGAACTCGATGGCCCATTGCCATTCTTCGTAATCGAGATCTCGATAAGCGTAGGTAGATTTGATTTCCTGACGGAGGTCAGCGATGGATGTGGGTTCACCAATACAGACGGTGACGAGATGCTGGACGAGGACATCCAGGGGCTTCTGTAGCGGAATGCGGGCTTCGATTTTTTTTGCCAAGATGGCATCACGAGCTGCGGCGAACTCGATCAACTCCAGCGCATTACTGGGGACGCAGAAAAGCTTGGAGGTGCCACCAGGGCTATGGCCGGAGCGGCCGGCGCGCTGCATAAGACGGGCAATACCCTTCGGGCTACCGATTTGGATGACTTGGGTCACGGGAGAGAAGTCGACGCCGAGATCGAGCGACGAGGTGCAGATGACGCAACGAATGGAGCCCTCGCGGAGGCGATCTTCGACGGCGTTTCGTTCTTCTCGATCCAGTGAGCCGTGGTGCATCGCGAGTTCGTCTTTCCAAGCCGGGCGATGTGCTAAGAGTTCCTGAAACCAGATTTCGGTCTGCGAGCGGGTGTTCGTAAAGAGAAGGGTGCTCCCCTCCCCTTCTAGTTTTTTGGCAACTTGGGAAACAAGCTGGGTTCCAATGTGTCCAGCCCAAGGGAAGCGCTCGATACTGCGCGGGAGGATGGTCTTGATTTGCACTTTTTTGACCTTAGCCCCTGAAATAATGACGGCGTCCTTTGCTCTGTCGCCGAGGAGGACTTGCTTGGCTTGCTCAGTATTTCCGAGGGTGGCGGAAAGCCCCCAGATGCGGAGATCGGGGAACCAAGTGCGGAGGCGTGAGAGACAGAGTTCAGTCTGGACCCCGCGCTTCGTCCCAATGAGTTCATGCCACTCATCGATGATAATTGTGGTAAGCCCACTGAGGTTGCCACGGAAGTTCTCATGAGTGAGAAAAAGGGAGAGGCTCTCTGGGGTGGTGATGAGACAGAATGGGAGTTTCTTGCGCAGCTTGGATTTTTGGTAAGAGGAAGTGTCGCCAGTTCGCATGCCAATTTCGACTTCTAGGTCGAGATCGTCGAGGGGCTCTTGAAGCGACTTTTGCGTATCGAGAGCGAGGGCGCGTAGCGGTGTAATCCAGAGGACACGGCAGCCTTTGGTGTTCTGAGTGTCCATAGCTTCGGCGACTGGTCCGAGCCAGACTGCTAGAGTCTTTCCTAGGCCAGTGGGGGCGTGGAGTAGGCCGGATTTCCCTTCGCGATAGGCTTGCCAGGTCTCCTTTTGAAAAGGAAAAGGTCGCCAGCCCCGATTTTTAAAAAACGGGGTGACAGGAGAGGTTCGAGGCATGGTCTATCACTAGCTCAGAATGAAAATTTGGGAATGGAAAGAAATCAGTTTCTAAAAGTTGAATCTGTGGTCTCTTGAATATCTTGATTGAGGTTGTTTATAAAGGAGGAATCTATTTGCCGGAGCTGGATCTGTGGCTAGATCCTCATCGGGCTAAACAGCGGGCCTTCGTCTCGCACGCGCACTTCGATCACTATGCGGCGCACGAGATCTTTCTTTGTAGCGAGACTACTGGGATCATCGCCAATGTGAGATTCCGCGTTGCCAAGTCGAAGATTGAGGGACATGCCCTGCGTGAGGTTTGGGAAGAGCGTGGATTTGAGATCCGCCTACTCCCAGCAGGCCATATCACAGGCTCTGCGATGATTCACCTGACGAGGAAATCAGATGGAGCGACTCTCCTTTACACCGGTGACTTTAAAACAAGGGCCGGTTTAACGGCAGAGGCAGCGGAGTTTCTCCCCGCGGATATTCTTATTACGGAAACGACATTTGGTTTACCTAAATACGTCTTCCCTTCGGAACAAGAAATTCAAGATCAGATTCTGGGATTTGTGCAGTCGGCTTTCGACGACGGCGAAACGCCAATTCTCTTCGGGTATTCACTAGGAAAAGCACAGGAAGTCATAGCGCTGCTTGAGAAAAATGATATTCCTTGCCTTCAGCATAAAACGGTTTTGGTGATGACAGAGGCTTGCCGAAAAGCGGGCTTGGATCTTAAAGAGGCTGAGATTTACGAGAAGGAAGTTCCTCCTGGGTATGCTTTGGTTTGCCCCCCCAATACAGTGCGTTCGAAGGCACTACGCGCGATGAAGAAAAAGCGGACCGCAATGCTAACCGGGTGGGCCTTGAATGCGAATGCGCACTATCGTTATCAGTCTGATGCCGCCTTTCCTCTTTCTGATCACGCCGATTATCCTGGCTTGTTAGAAGCGGTAGCACAAGTGAAGCCAAAGCTGGTTTATACCCTGCATGGTTCCGCGAAGCAGTTTGCGACGGACCTTCGTGCAAGGGGCATCGAAGCGTGGTCGGTCTTTGGGAATGACCAAATGGAGTTGGATGTGCTGGGTGCTCCGAGCACGAGCGATCAAAAGACACATGCTCGGCCAGAGTGTGGACTTCAGGAATTTTCTGACCTTTGTCAGCAGGTGGAGGCTTCTCCTGGGCGCTTGGAGAAGATCCGTATCTTAGCGGTGTATCTCAAAAAACTGGACGATGATGAACTCGGGTTAGCGGCGACTTGGTTGGCAGGGCGAATCTTTGGAAGAACACACGTTCTACGGAATTTAAAAGCTGGGTCCGCGCTGATTCGTCAGGCTCTACTTCATGCGACAAAGCTACCATTGGGGCGCTATAAAACGATCTCGGCCATGCAAAATGAATCAGCTCGGACCGCTCGAATTTTGATGACTGAATCTGAACTGACTCCAGAAGAATGGAGCTTGAAAGACATCGCGGACCTCTTTGAAAACCTCGCTCGATCGAGGGGCTCTTTACAACGCACGGAGGTTCTCGGATCGACGTTGCAAAAACTCCACCCAAAAGAGGGTGAGTCTTTGGTCAAAATCCTAACAGGAAGCCTCCGCATAGGATCCAAAGAGGGATTATTAGAAGAAGCTGTGGCAGAAGCGTTTGGGCAAGAAGCCACCAAAATCAGGGAAGCTCACATGCTCTTAGGCGACCTCGGACAAGTGGCGAATCTTGCCCGAAAAGATGAAATTTCTGAGGCGCGTTTATCGCCACTAGTGCCGGTGAAAGTGATGTTAGCATCGCCAGAGGAAACTGCGGAAGATCTCGGAAGCCGTCTTGGATTTCCGCTTTGGCTTGAAGAAAAATATGACGGGATTCGCGCTCAAGTTCACAAGCGAGGGAAAGAATCCTCACTCTTCTCTCGAGACCTGCGAACCCTGGATAATGAATTCCCGGAATTGCTCGATGATATGAGGGATTTGCCAGAAGACTTCATTCTGGATGGCGAAATCATTGCGTATGCTGAGGGAAAGCGCCTGACCTTCTTTGATCTGCAAAAGCGTCTCGGACGGAAGAAAGCCCAGGGGGATCTTTTTCTAGGAGCGGCGATCCCGATTCGGTTCATCGTCTTTGACATCCTCTATGCCAAGGGCGAGGACTTGCTGAAAGTGCCGCTTCGGAAACGGCGCGAGATTCTCGAAAAACTCTCTCTCTCATCGATGATCGACCTCATTAAAGTAAAGGAAGCTAACTCGGTCGAAGAGATCGAAGCCGCTTTCAAAGCCTCCAAAATCGCCGGGAATGAAGGTCTCATCGCGAAAGATTCTCAGAGTCTCTATTCGCTTGGAAGGAGAGGAAAAAGCTGGCTGAAGCTCAAGAAAGCGATGCCAACCTTAGACTGTGTCGTCGTCAAAGCCCAGCAAGGGCACGGCCGCAGGGCGGAGGTTTTAAGCGATTACACTTTTGCAGTGAAGGATGACGTCAGCGGTCAACTGCGAACCATTGGGAAGGCCTATTCTGGGCTCACTGATGTCGAGATTGAAGAGCTCACCGAGCATTTCAAAGAGCACACCTTAGAAAAAGCCAGGCGCGTTCATACCGTGGAACCCAAGATCGTTCTAGAAATCGCTTTCGATTCCATCAATAAAAGCAAACGCCACGACTCCGGACTAGCGCTCCGCTTCCCTCGGATCAAAGCGATCCGCCGTGATAAAACGATCGCAGAAATCGACACTCTGAAATATGCCGAGAGTCTGTTGGACTGAATCACTTTCTTTCCTGGAAGACCTATTCCACGTCACTTTTTTAGTGATCGAACGTGAGTTTCAATTTTCTTCCAAAATGAAAAGAAGCCACTCTTCGAGAGACCTTTTTGGAATTGGTCTTCTTGGCGCTCCAGGAAATGAAGACTCACATCTTTCTCCTCAAGAGATGCCCTCATCGTGGGCATTTCATCATTCAGAGGACCGATCTCGGGGCGGGCTGTCATGACCTGGGATATTTGATACTTCTCTAAAACAGGCAGCACTTCCTCTGTAAAACTTACCGGAAGATTCCAGCGAGAAGCCCCATCATTCATCGCCTTTTCTAACCACGCTTTTTTGACAGGTGAGGCATTGGAAGGGGGCTTAGAAATGACCACTCGCTCGACCTTCGAGAGGCTTTCTGGAGCTAGCCATGTTTCGACACTGAGGTCTTCTTCATGGAGCCACAGAGCCGTTTTCCGCTTCGGATCGATAGGAGTATGCGCATGAACTGATGTGATCACTTCCGGACGACTAACTCCCTCAAAATGTAGGGCCATTGGTTTCTCTAACAACTCCAACCCATCGTTTTTTAGTAAATCGGGATGGAGATATTTTTCAATATTGGAACGCCGAGCGAGGTAGCTTTTACCGATGGTCTGGAGGCCCCCGACCCAACGCCAAGACAAAGTGTTCGAGGCAGGGTCAGCATCGAGTAAATGACGGTAAAAAAAATTAGCCCCCAGCTGCCAAGGCAGACGGAGGGTGTGAATCCAATAAGCGGCAAACCACATTCGAGCATGATTGTGCAGGTAACCCGTTTCCCTAAGTTCATGCGCGAAATCGTTCATCACCGCAATTGGTCCCCTCCCCTCACTGACATTCCAGGCTCGTTCATAATCTTCCCCTTTCTGAAGCCTTTCGACATCGAGCAAATATTCTGTCCAAACCTGTGGTCGCATCGCAAGCCACTCTTTCCAGTAACGCCGCCAATAAATTTCCTGTAGGAATTTTTCCACTGTCGAAAAGGCGTAACGCCCCAACACCGATTGAGCTGCTTCTTGCTCTGAAATCAAGCGACAGCGGATCGCCGGACTCAAGCGAGAGACATTCGTGTGTCCGGGTACGACATGGTTCCGATCTCGACTATAGCGAGATGCCGCACGCGAAAACTCCGCCAAACGCGCCAAAGCCCCCTCTCTCGTCTCAGCGAACATCGCTTTAGAGTTTGGCCAAAAATCCTGCTGCATTTTCTCGATGGATTTTCTTTTTCTCGTCAGTCATACGGTCGTGAAGACGCGCCATTTGAGCCATGCGGTAGTTCTTAAGAAAGAACCCATGATGGTCCTCCACGAAGGTCCAAAAAAGACCATCCCAGACCTCGCACCAGGGACCCTTTTTAAAGTCCGACATCTTCCGAATGTAGTTAGAACCAGAAAGGTAAGGTTTGGTTGCAAAAATTCCACCGTCCGCAAACTGGCTCATCCCATAAACATTCGGAACCATCACCCAATCGTAGGCATCGATAAAAAATTCCATGAACCAGCGGTAAACCTCATCAGGATCGATCCGGCAGAGCATCATGAAGTTCCCCAAGACCATCAGACGCTCGATGTGATGACAGTAAGCATCTTCATGAAGTGCCTGAATCACATGGTCGATGGGATCAATTCCGGTCGTCCCATCATAAAACGACTGCGGCATCTTCCGCGTAAAGTTCCAGAAATTCTCTTTCCGTTCAAACACGCCATGCCGCAGATAAATGATCCGCATGAACTCGCGCCACCCGATCACTTGACGGACAAAACCCTCTAGCGAATTGAGCGGAATCCCATCACTCTCCCCCGCAAATTCTAGCGCACGATCCACCACCTCCTGCGGCGTGACCAGACCGATATTAAGATAAGGGGTCAGAACCGAATGAAAGGCCACTTTGTGATTCATCGAGATCGCATCTTCATAGTCTCCAAACAGCTGAAAGCGTTCCCTCAAAAAAAGCTCCAAAGCCTCGAAGGCATCGTCACGACTAATCCCATATTGAAACCCATGCGACTGCCCCAAGGCATTCGGAAAACGCTCTTTCACCCACGCTTCAGCCTCTTTCACTTCTTCATAAAGTGGCGGACCGTAAGGCTCAGGAATCGCAATAATCTTAGGTAATTTTTTCCGGTTATCCGCATCGAAGGAATACTTCCCTCCTTCCGGTTTATCGCCATCCATCAGGACATTCATCCGCTTCCGCTGACCTTCGTAAAAGGTCTTCATAAAGGGCTTCTTCATGCGATCCATTGTTTCATTCATCCACTCATCCGGCGTCACGAACATCGGAGACTCATGCAAGATGAGATCGATCCCTCGGCCTTCACAAAATCGCCGTAATCGTCGCTCCAGTAAGTAATCCACCGGATCGACACAGGTGATCTTTGTCACCTTCTTTGGCACCGCTTTCTCAAGGAGTTCGTCAGACCGACACGGCTCCTCCGGCAGCTCGATATAAGTCACCTGGTCCAAGCCCGCCGCATAGCGCTTCATCGAGGCCCGATGCAGCATCAGCTTCTTCGCATGAAGCCTCAGCGGCTGCTCCGAATCAGTCCCAAAAAAAAGTGGGTCTTCCACCAGAACCACCTCTCTCCCCAATTCAATCGCGGGATGTTTTGCAAAAAGCTGATGGGGGTAGACTAAGGAGATCTCCATGTGCCAAAGATCCTGCGAAAGATTCATCTGTCCACTGGTATTTAAGAATTCTAAAGAAAGAACACTTGTAAAAAAAGGGTCTCACGAACACCGTCTTGGCGTGAATACTTCGAGAAAATTAGAAATCCTCGCAGACGCCGCGAAATACGATGCCTCCTGCGCCAGCTCTGGTGCCGCCCGCTAGGATTCTTCCGGCGGAAAAAGGGTAGGATCAACCGGTGGAGTCGGAATTTGCCGTTCCACACCCCTGATGCCCGCTGTATCTCGCTCTTAAAAATCCTCCTCACAAACGTCTGTCTCTACGACTGCCGCTACTGCATCAATCGCCGCTCCACTAATGTCCGCCGCGCTCGCTTCGCGGCCTGGGAAGTCAGCCCCCTTTCTCTCCCATGTATTCCGCCAAACCCCGGTTTCCGCTTGGCGTGCCCCCGTTCTTTGAGCCAACTCTCATAAGAGTTGGCTCAAAGAACGGGGG
>JAPKCM010000087.1 GCA_028822935.1 Akkermansiaceae bacterium | reverse complement strand
GGAACTTCTTCCTCAGCAGGAACTTCTTCCTCAACGGCAGCCGCAGCCTTTCCGGTAAAGAGAGATTTGATCGTGTCGCGCTTTCTCGCCTTCGTAGAGCGCTTCTTTTCTTCAGCAGCTTCGAACTCGTCGGTGAGCGTAATAAAGATATGGCTGGAACGCTTACGGATCGCACCTGCGGAACCCCGAGCACGAGGCTTGAAGCGTTTCAGAGTGGGGCCATCACCGATGGTTGCCTCCTGAACGATCAATTCGTCAGCTGAGAGTTCATGATTGTTCTCTGCGTTAGCAATGGCACTTTTGAGCGTCTTGCCAATCAAGTGTGCAGCTTTCTTCGGAGTATAGGTAAGTGCATCGAGAGCATCAGAGACGGGAAGTCCTTGAATCTCACGAGCGACGTCGCGTGCTTTCTTCGGAGAGATCCGAGCGTATTTAGTAGTCGAACGAACTTGCATCAGTTTGTCGGTTCAGAGGTGTCGAGAATGATTAGAGCAGTGTCCTTTGGGAGCACTGAATTTTCTGGATTTATCAGAGATTGGATGAGGAGGCCACTAACGTCGGCCCTTGAAGCGGCGACGACTGCGTCACCTAGATATGTGCCCGAACGCTCAAAGCGAAACCGCATTCCTGGGCGGACATCGGCGTCCCCACCCGCGTTGATGACAACAAGACCGGATTGAGCATCCACGCTCACCACCGTCGCCTCAGCGGCAGTCCCCTGCTCCACTTGACGTTTAGGTTGCTGGCGGTGACCGAGATCGACCTGAAGTTGGCGCATTTTAGCTTCGACCATGGCGCGAGCCTCGGGATCTGAAGCTACCACAGTGCGAAGATAACCCCGCATTGTATAAACGAGATCCAAGGAGGACATTTCCAGCTTCGAGAGCTGTTCACTGGCCACCTGGAAGTCAGCGACGGCGGAAAGAATTTTATCGTCCCCACCTTCAAAGAACTGATCTCCAAACAAGGCCAGGTTCTCCTTAATTTTCTTAAGGGACTTGGTTTTGGCCGCATTCCGCTCAAGAGCGGAAGCATAGCCCTTATTCAGGGTTTCGATCTGAAGACGGAGAGAGCGATTCTCTCTCTCAAGCTTGGCAACCTCCCCCACATCCGACTCCTGAGCAGCGGCGAACGGACCGAGGAGACAGGCTCCGGTCAGAAAGATTACGCTGGTTGAGAGAATGGACATATTGTGTGGGGATGCGATTGCTTCAGATGAGCGAAAGATTCAAGTAAATTACTTCTTACCGATACCACCGTGAGCTTTAAAGATCCGGGTGGGCGAAAATTCTCCTAGCTTGTGGCCCACCATGTTCTCAGAAACAAAAACGGGGACGAAAGTCTTGCCATTGTGAACTGCGAAAGTGTGACCGACAAAGTCGGGGGTGATCATGGAGCGACGGCTCCAGGTTTTGATCGGCTTCTTGTTTTTAGATTCGACGGCCGCATCGATCTTAGCGAGAAGCTTCTGATCGACGTATGGGCCTTTTTTAAGTGAGCGAGCCATGGGTAGAAATGGTCAGTTGTTAAATTGAATTGGAATACTAGCGCTTCTTCTTACGACGCTCCACAATGAAGGCATCGCTAGGATTGTGCTTTTTGCGAGTCTTCTGACCCTTCGTGTGTCCCCAAGGGGACTTAAGGTGCTGACGACCACCACCGGACTTGGACTTACCCTCACCACCACCGTTGGGGTGATCGACTGGGTTCATACACATTCCGCGGACAGTCGGGCGAATACCCTTCCAGCGTGAACGTCCAGCCTTACCGGAAACCTCGTTCATGTGATCGCGGTTTCCAACAGTCCCGATTGTGGCGAAACAGTTCTCATGGAATCTGCGAAGCTCACCAGAAGGCATCCGAACCGAGGCGTAACCTTGATCACGTGATGCCAAGACCGCTTGCTGACCAGCAGCACGAGCAACCTTACCACCGCATCCAGGGCGGAGTTCGATATTGTGTATGGCAGTCCCGAGAGGAACGGCCTTAAGAGGCATGGCATTACCAGGCTTTGGCTCAACGCCTTCCCCGGAAACAACCTTATCTCCTACCTTAAGACCGGCAGGTGCGAGGATGTAACTTTTCACATCATCGGCATACTGAATGAGCGCGATGCGGCAAGTGCGGTTTGGATCATATTCAATCGTAAGAACATCGGCGACGACATCAATCTTGCTGCGTTTGAAGTCAACGAGACGATATTTACGCTTGTGTCCCCCACCGATGTGACGGCAGGTGATACGACCTTGGTTATTGCGTCCACCACTCTTCTTAAGAGGAGTAGTGAGGCTCTTTTCGGGCTTATTTGTGGTAATCTCCTCGAAAGTCGGCCACATTTTGTAGCGATTTGAGGGAGTTACGGGCTTAAAACTTTTCAGTGGCATTGGAACAATCCTTTCTGACTAATGTTTTCGTTAGAAAAACGGGGGTTTAGACGAGGTCGAGGGAATCTCCATCCTTTAGACGGACGATTGCCTTTTTCCAGCGAGCAGTACGGCCGGCATCAGCGCGGCGACGTCGTTTCGCTTTCCCATCATAATTACAGGTATTAACAGACACGACCTTAACTCCGAAGAGGGTCTGGACGGCGTGTTTGATCTCGATCTTATTAGCTCGGCGATCCACCTTGAAGGTATACTGGTTGTTACCTTCTTGGAGGAGCGTAGCCTTTTCCGACATACGGATGGTGTCGATGACTTGGTAAATATCTCTCATGGCGATGTGTATCGGTTCGAGGTGAAATTAAGCAGTGCGCTTAGCGAGGGTTTCTAGCGTGTCATCCAGTAGGATAACGACATTTGCGTGGAGGATCTGCTCAATGTTAACGTTGTCGACTCTTTCGAGTTGAACCAGCTTAACGTTGCGTCCTGAAAAGAGGGTGCTTTCGGTGAACTCGTTACCAACGATGAGAACCTTCTTCGCATCAGTAAGAGCAGAGACAGCCTTAACAAAATCCTTTGTCTTGCCGCTTGAAATCTCAAAAGATGATGCAGAAATTACAGCTTCCTCATTAATCTTATCACCAAGGACCCGGCGAAGGGCCAAAGCTCGAACCTTTTTAGGAACTTTCTTGGCATAAGAGCGATTGCGTGGGCCAAAGGCAACACCACCACCGACAAAGATCGGAGCTTTGCGGTCACCGTGACGTGCGTTACCGGTTCCCTTCTGGCGATACATCTTCTTACCGGTTCCGCTAACCTCACCACGGGTTTTGGTTTGAGCGGTTCCTGAACGACGGTTGGCCTGATAGGCAACCACGAGATCGTGAACAGCCTGACTTCCTTTGGAAGCGTCGGCGACGAGTTGGATGTTCGCCTTTTCGGCGTCTTGGAGTGTGAATGCAGACATTTTATTTCTACCTTTCTAGCAATCGAAATTATTTAGTAGCCGTCTTTTTGATGGCTGGGCGGACGGTGACGTAAGCACCATTGTGACCTGGAATGGCCCCGGAAATTAGAAGGACCCCATCTTCGGCGCGCACTTGCACTACCTTGAGGTTCTGAACGGTGCGGTTATAAACACCGTGGCGACCTGGCATCTTTTGATTCTTCCAAACACGGGCCGGAGTCGATCCAGCACCAATGGCTCCTGTGCGACGGTGCATCATATGACCGTGACCGTCAGGCTGACCATGGAAGTGGTAACGCTTCACGACACCCTGGAAACCTTTACCCTTGGTAACACCAAGAACATCGACAACCTGGCCATCCTCAAAGAGAGCAGCACCGGGGTGACCATCTTCTTTACTAGGAAGTTGATCATCGCTCTCGAAGCGAAACTCTTTAACAAGCTTCTTTGCGCCGGTGGCACCTTGCTTCGCTTGGTGAGTTCTCTCCGGGAGATTCAGGCGACGCTCTTTCTGGTCATCATATGCGACCTGAATAGCGCTGTAGCCGTGCTTCTCAGAGGTTTTCACCTGAAGAAATTCGTTTCCGTTCACGTCGATGACAGTGACGGGGATCATGCAGCCTGCCTCATTGTCAAAGACACGAGTCATACCTACTTTTTTACCGAGGATTCCGAGGGACATGGTTTTAGATTCGCTTAGAAAAATTAAATGTGGATTTGGATATCAACACCTGCGGGAAGATTGAGCTTTTTCAGCTCGTCAACCGTTCGGGCAGTGGGATCAAGGATGTCAAGGAGACGCTTGTGAGTCCGAACTTCGAACTGGTCAGCAGCCTTTTTGTTCTGGTTCACCGATGCGTTGACGGAGAATTTTTCGATCCGGGTGGGAAGAGGAACAGGACCGGCGACTTTGGCACCAGTGCGCTTGGCAGTCTCAACAATTTCCCGAGTCGAGCGATCAATAGCTCGGTGGTCAAATGCGCGAAGGCGGATACGGATTTTCTGATTCATGGTGTGAAAAGTGTCTGAATTGAGTGATCTTTAAATAGCACCGCCGCGTTCAGCGATGAGTTTCTCTACGAATTTGCGGGGAACTTCTTCGAAACTGGCTGGCGTCATCGAATAGGACGCTCGACCAGAGGAAAGAGTGCGGACATCGGTCGAATAACCGAACAACTCGGCCAGTGGAGCCTTTACAGAAACGTTGGCAACTGGCCCTTTGGTGATGATCTCTTGAATTTGACCACGACGGCGATTCATATCCCCCATGATGTCACCCTGGAATTCGTCAGGAGTAGAAATCTCGACATCCATAATGGGCTCGAGAAGAATTGGTCCCGCCTTACCAAAGGCGTCCTTGATCGCAAAGATAGAAGCAATCTTGAACGAGTTGTCACTCGAATCGGTGTCGTGGAACGATCCGTCCGTCACGTTCACGTGGACGTCGACTACCGGGTATCCAGCAACGCTGCCATTTGTCATCGCTTCGGAAACTCCGATCATGACGGCCGGGATAAAGTCTTTCGGAATAGCGCCAGCAGTAATGGAATTCTGCGTAGTAACACCCTTGCCTTGCTCATTTGGAGTCAGCTCAAGAATGACGTGGCCATACATGTTTTTACCAGCAGTGTCGGCATCGCGAATGAACTTCCCCTCTCCGATAGCGGAGTTCGAAATGGTCTCACGATAGGCGATTTGCGGCTTACCGACATTGGCCTGAACACCAAACTCGCGCTTGAGGCGATCAATGATTACTTCGAGATGAAGCTCACCCATGCCGGCGATGATGGTTTGACCAGTATCGACGTCTTTATGAACGACAAAAGTAGGATCCTCATCAGAAAGGCGATCAAGTCCGATGACCATTTTGTCGGAGTCTGCTTGAGTGCGAGGCTCGACAGCCATGGAAATGACGGGCTCTGGGAAAGTTGGAGGCTCTAAAAGAACACCAGCTTGCTGATGGGAAAGAGTATCACCCGTTTGGGCGTTCTTAAGACCGACGAGTGCGGCGATATCGCCCGCGAAACAAGTCTCAATCTCTTCGTGCTTATCAGCCTGAACCTGAATCAAACGACCCACGCGCTCTTTCTGTTGAGTCCGTGGGTTGTAGATCATGTCCCCTTTTGAGACGGTTCCGGAATAGACGCGGAAGAAAACAAGTTTACCGAAGTATTTGTCAGCCCAGAGTTTAAAGGCAAGCGCACAGAACCTTTCGGAGTCAGAAGCTTTTACCTCGACCGACTCTTCCTCGTCCTCGGGGTTCAAGCCTATCGCAGCAGGAATTTCGATAGGACTTGGAAGGTAATCGACAACAGCATCAAGGAGATACTGAACACCCTTATTCTTGAAAGCTGAACCACCACTGACTGGAACAATCTCGTTGGCGATGGTAGCGCGGCGCAGCCCAGATTTAATGTCTGCCACGGAAATCTCTTCCTCCTTGAGATACTTCTCTCCCACTTGCTCATCGGCATCAGCGACTGCCTCGAGGATCTCGGCATAGGCTTCTTCGGCTAGTGCAAGCTGCTCATCATCTAGATCAGCTAGAGTATAGGTAGAACCGAGAATATCGTCATCCGTGTAGAGAACAGCCTTTTTATTAAGCACATCAATTTGACCACGGAGAGTATCTTCGGAACCGATTGGAATGAGAATGCGAACGGCTCGAATACCGAGTTTCTCGCGAATCTCTTTGACGACGTTATCGAAGTCAGCGCCGACACGATCCATCTTGTTAACGAAGACAATACGGGGAACGTTATACTTGTCCGCCTGACGCCAAACAGTCTCGGTCTGGGGTTGAACCCCGGCGACCCCGCAGAAAACAACAATCGCTCCGTCTAGGACACGGAGCGAACGTTCAACCTCTGCGGTGAAGTCGACGTGACCTGGGGTATCAATGATATTGATACGCTGGTTGACGCCGGAAAATAGTTTGGAAACACCGTCTTCAGGAACTTGACGCCAGTCACATGTGACTGCTGCGGAGGTAATCGTAATACCCCGCTCGCGCTCCTGCTCCATATGATCGGTAGTGGTGGCACCATCATGCACCTCACCGATCCGATGGATCATTCCGGTGTAGAAAAGAATCCGTTCCGTGAGCGTGGTCTTCCCTGCATCAATATGCGCAGCAATCCCAATGTTCCGTGTCCGCTCAAGCGGGACGGGACGGGTGGGAATGTGAGCGACTTTTGACATGGGAGGAGTGCGTTGGAGATTCTTTAAGAAATAAGACGATTAGAAACGGAAGTGTGCAAAGGCGCGATTTGCCTGAGCCATTTTGTGGACATCGTCACGCTTACGAACGGAGTTGCCTGTATTATTGGCCGCATCCTTAATTTCGTTAGCAAGAGCGACGTGCATTGGAGTCCCCTTCTTTGCGCGAGCAAAGTTGATGATCCAACGCATTCCGAGTGACTCAGAACGACCAGCGTCTACCTCGAGAGGCACTTGGTAAGTTGCACCACCGACACGACGGCTCTTCACCTCAACACGCGGCTTGGCGTTCTCGATTGCACGAGTGAGGATTTCAAGAGGATCAATAGTATCAGTTCCTTCGTTTGCGCGATCAATCGCAGCATAAACGATACGCTCAGAGAGAGAGCGTTTTCCGTCCCTCATGATCTTACTAATAAGACGACCCACAACTGGGCTATCAAATTTTGGATCACGACGATCGGGCTTTGCGTAAATTCTTTTTCTACGGGCCATGGGAAAATTAAGTGAGCGATTAAACGATTAAATTATTTCTTAGGACGCTTCGCACCATATTTGGAGCGAGCTTGCTTACGGCCATCGACACCAAGGGTATCGAGTGCGCCGCGGACGATATGATAACGAACACCTGGAAGGTCTTTTACTCGACCACCACGGATAAGAACGATGGAGTGCTCTTGAAGATTGTGACCCTCACCACCGATGTAGGCGATGACCTCGTAACCGTTGGTAAGACGAACCTTGGCAACTTTCCGAAGAGCGGAGTTTGGCTTCTTTGGGGTGCGGGTGTAAACCTGCAAACAAACACCGCGACGCTGGGGACAGTTATTCAGAGCCGGTGATTTCGACTTAGTGACTGCCTTCTTCCGGCCTTTGCGGACGAGTTGGTTAATGGTGGGCATAGTGCGATCGTGTTTGGGTTACGATATTGAGGATTTTTTAGTAAATTTTTCTCTGCTTCAACCAAGTGGCGACACTGGGAACTCAGAGAGTATCCTCTCAAGAGCCTGTTTTCCGGTGCTGCACCCGATAGTTGATTTGGAGTTGAAGGAGCTGGAACAATTGAAGCAACAAAGACTTCTTAATTCCAACCCCGATTTGCGGGCCGCGACCCTAGTAAGGAAATTTCATCTGGCAAGGGATAAGTTTGAATTATCGTCACTTTTCAATGAAACAACCTATTTAGGATCATTCGAGGGGCAAAAAAACCGTATAGCAAGGTTGCTCGGCTATGTATTTCACCTCTCTTAATTAATCATTGGTAGCAACGGGTGGAATTGAACCACCGACAAAAGGCTTATGAGTCCTCTGCTCTACCCCTGAGCTACGCTGCCGTTTAATGAGTAATTTGATGAGTGATGCTGGAGAAAGGACTCTATCACCACTCAGCGGACGGCTCGATATCTTTGAGAATTGAAACTGTCCACCAAAAAGCGGTAAGTTTTTCATTTATTTTCCCAGATTATCAAGACTCATTGAGTTTAAACGCTAAAAAGCCCGACTGGATTTCTCCGGTCGGGCTTTGAAATTAGAGGCGTCGATTCCTAGAGGGAATCACCGAGCATTTTCATGGCCTCGGCAGCACGGTTGGAGTAACCCCACTCGTTGTCATACCACGAGCAGACCTTTACGAGGTTCCCCTCGATAACGGTAGTGAGCTCTGAGTCGTAGATGGAGCTGTGAGGATCGCCAACGATGTCCTGGAGGACGAGAGGATCTTCGCTATACTTAAGAATCCCTGCGAGAGGGCCTTCTGCGGCTTCCTTGAAAGCAGCGTTGACTTCCTCTGCCGTAACGTCAGATCCAAGCTCAGCGACGAGGTCGGTTAATGAACCGGTAGGAGTAGGAACACGGAAGGCTCCTCCATTGAGCTTACCCTTGAGTTCTGGAATCACTTCACCAATTGCACGAGCGGCGCCCGTCGAAGATGGAATGATGTTAATCGCTGCGGAGCGAGCACGACGAAGATCTCCGTGAGGAGTATCAAGAAGACGCTGGTCCCCGGTGTAACTGTGAATGGTAGACATGAAGCCACGCTTCAAACCCCACTTATCATTAAGAATCTTGGCAAGAGGCGCCAAGCAATTCGTGGTGCACGAGGCATTCGAAACGATGTGATGATTGGCAGCGTCATACTCATTGTCATTGATGCCGAGGCACATCGTGAGGTCAGGATCGCCGGCAGGAGCAGAAATAAGGACTTTCTTGGCACCAGCAGTGATGTGCTTGGTTGCGCCTTCACGGCTCGTGAAGAATCCGGTCGACTCAAGAATGACGTCGGCATTCCATTCTCCCCAAGGAAGAGCGGCTGGATCACGCTCAGCAGTCGCGTGGATTTTGTGGCCATCAACGATGATGAATTCGTCATCGTAGCTCACCTCACGAGAAAACTGACCCTGTGAGGAGTCATACTTGAGAAGGTGTGCGAGTGTCTTGTTGTCGGTAAGATCGTTGATTGCGACGACTTTTCTAAGTTCTTCGTCATTCATCGAACGAAGGACCATGCGGCCGATTCGTCCGAATCCATTAATTGCATAATTTGCCATGATTTTGTCGTAGCTTTTTGTTAGTTTGCCGAGCCTTTGGACGCAGCGCGCGCATTATGCAAAGGAATGCTAGGTCGTCAAGAAATGGCGCAAAATTTGGGTTTTGCGGGAATTTGTCTGTAAATTAAAATGTTCGGTTATTTCTTAAGCGGAATGGGAACTCGCTCGGGGAACATGCGCACCTTTGCTCCACCATCCCCCTTCCCTCCTTCGGAGCGCTAGATCCTCTGATCAGAGGCCCATCTCACGCTGCAACTCGCCGCGAGCAATCATGAGCGCGAGCCGGGCATTCGAGCGCGCCTCCTCCATATTCTTTTCAACGTGATGATTCCTAATTTGAACCGTCGCCAAACCGAGAAATGCCGCCGCGATCAGGGTCAGTAGAAAAAGGAGTATTCTCGGTCAGGAGACGAACCATAACACGACCCTAAGGCGCGATTTGCCGATCTTCGTTGTAAAAGATGATCGTCGAACGCGGCCCCTTCTCAATTTCGATTTCGTTTTTGTGAATCGTCTGAACTTTCTTGTCTTTCCCTAAAACACCCGCCGCAAAATTCACTGAATCAGAGTTAATCACTCTGACCTCAGAACTTTTTGAAGAAATGCTGAAGGCTTTGCCTTTATTAAAACGCACCACGATCTTCTTTTCGCTCACGTTCACTAGTCTGAGTGTCTTCTCAGGGAACAGCACCTTCCCATCAGGAATAACAAAAGCATTAACATTTTCCCACGTTGGCTTTGCAACATCCTTCTTTCAAGTAAGCACCATGAGCAAAGATGAGCCAGGTTTGACCTTTGCCTCTATCCAAGCTTCCCCGCCAACGACATTCCCCTCGAACAATTGAACGACAGAGATGCTCTTATCAATTTTGATTTGAGGAGTAAATCGCTTCAGTGTGAGGGGGAGGAATTCAGCCTCCTTTTGTGAAACTGGAATCGTCACAAAACGAGGTGGAAGCTCGCCCTCTGGTATTGGCAATTGCACTCGCCCACCATTTGGAAGAGCGCGGAACTTCATCGGAGGATTTGACCCGACAGCGAGGATTCGCAAACTACTCGATTGAATTCCATTTTGTGGAAAGACTAATTGAGTCAGATCAGAGCCTCTTTGAGAATTAGAACTACTAAAAGACGTCAATGCCTGCTGTCCCTTTGTCAGCCTCTTTGGGACAATAACCTGCTCCGGTGAATTAGATTCGCCAGAGCTAGATCCATTGGTGGAAACATCGATCTGGAGGGAAGCGACCTCCTCTTGCTCGGCGTTCGAGATCTGAGATCTGAGATCTGAGGTCTGAGGTCTGAGGTCTGAGGTCTGAGGTCTGAGGTCTGAGGTCTGAGGTCTGATGTCTGATGTCTGGCTCGAACTCGCAGAGAAGCAAGATGCGCAAGCTCTGGTTCTTCTTGTGAAGCAACGACACGCGGCACCACAAAAACCGAAACAACAAGAATTGAAGCCAAGAGAAATAAAAAGAGAAGCTTAGGGCACCTGGGAAACATCCGACGACTCTACCTGATTCAGAGGCAAGGTTACGCTTCTTCCGCTTGTTACCAAGACGACAATCCCGTGGGACGGATGCGTCTTTCTAGTAAACGTCTCTCGCGTAGCGCTTCTCTTTCTTCAATTCTTTGAAGTAAGCGATGGCATCTTCTTCGCTGAGGCCTCCGTGCTCCATTGCAATAGTGTGGAGCGCTTTGTCGACATCCTTGGCCATGCGCGAGGCATCACCACAGACGTAGAAATGGCCACCGCCATTGAGCCAATCCCAAAATTCCTTACCGGATTCCAGCATCAGGTCCTGCACGTAAACTTTCTCAGCCTGATCCCGTGAGAAAGCCAAGCTTAGGTTGTTAAGAACCCCCTCTTTCTGCATCTGGGTAATTTCCTCCTCGTAGATGAAGTCGGTGGCAGCGTGAGGGTTGCCAAAGAAGAGCCAGTTCCGGCCGGATGCTTCGGTTGCTTTCCGCTCCTCAAGAAAGGCACGGAAAGGAGCGATCCCAGTTCCGGGACCTACCATTATGACGTCCTTGGTGAGATCTGAAGGAAGACGGAAGGCCTTATTATGATGCACAAACACTCCGGGAACATTCTCCTCCACTCGATCAGAAAGGAAGGTCGAACAAACCCCGCCCCGATTCCGGTCGTGGGAATTGTAGCGCACGATCGCTACCGTCAGATGCACTTCGCCCGGGTGCGCATTAGGGCTTGAAGCGATCGAGTAGAGCCGCGGTTGCAACTTCTTCAAGATCCCTACGAATTCCTCGCCATCGGCAAAGTCAGCGGGATGCTCCGTGATGAGATCAATGAGTTCACGACCCCAGCAAAATTCTTCGAAGTCTTCTTTCACCGCGCCTTCCACCATCGCTCTCAAAAAAGGAGAACCTGAGCGGCTCTGCCATTTCTGAACGAGCGTCTTGTTGAGGTTGCGAATATCGTAAGAAGTGATCAGC
The DNA here is from genome assembly GCA_028822935.1 of Akkermansiaceae bacterium. GTDB lineage: Bacteria > Verrucomicrobiota > Verrucomicrobiia > Verrucomicrobiales > Akkermansiaceae > SW10. The sequence goes on along the minus strand of JAPKCM010000087.1, from coordinate 1,606 downwards.
GCCTCGCGAAGAGGTGCCTCACCCCCGCCGGGAAGCGGAACATCGTCTTTCACGTTGAAAGGAAGATTCTTGAGGATCTCATCTACCGCACCTTCGGGATTATGCGAAAGCACGCCCAGCGCATCCCCTGTTTCATATTCGAGTCCGGACCCTTCAAGTCCCAGTTCGATATGAAAGGTCTCGCGCAGAGACCCCGCTTTATTGAGATCAAAGCTATTAAGGATAGGTGATGGAAAAGGGCGCTTTTTGCCATAAGGTATCTCCTCCTGTTTCGCCTCTTCGACAGCCGCACCGCCGGACCCACCGAGGGCATCCATAACACCAGTTTTCCACTCCTTATATTCTTCGTGGTAGTCGACATCACAATCGATCCGCTTGAAAATACGTTTCGCACCAAACTTCTCGAGCCGCGTGTCAAACTCAATCCCGCACTGGCAATAATCGGGATACTCGGTATCCCCGAGCGCAAAGACCGAAAAATTGACTCCTGCAAGGCTCGGCACTGAATCCCCCATGATATATTCATGGAGATCGGCGGCGTTGTCGGGTGGTTCTCCGTCGCCGTAGGTCGACGTGATAATGAGAAGATTTTGCTCCTTCGCGAGTTGGGCTTGGTCGTACTGACCCATGTCGATCACCTGGGGATCAAAGTTCCCGGCTTTCATCGCCTTCGCGAGCTTCTTGGCGCAGCCTTCGGCATTTCCAGTCTGGGATCCCCAAAGGATCGTGACGGGTATCACAGGCCCCGCATCAGCAGCTGCCGAAGCTCCCCCCGGATAATTTTTGGCAAAAAAATCGTTCAACCAAGCCCGTTGTTCGGGGGTGAAGGGAGCGCTTTCGGGCACGAGAATTTGCGAACTCATTATAGTGGAGCCATCCACTAGGGATGGGCGCGGCAATGTAGTGAGCTTTTCTGAGGTTTCAAGCGTGTTTCGTAACTGACCTCCCAGATGCGGCTCTCACTAGCTATGAACCGGATTCACTAATCCTCATCCACCGTCTCATCTCGTTGATAAATCGGGAGTTGGCGATAAGGCACGGTGAACGCGAGAATCATGATACTGGTGCCATAAATCCGCCCTCCTTCCTTGGAATACCAGGAACCATCCTCTTTTTGACTCTTTAAATAGGTGGAATACATCCATGAGGCATAAGTGCCCCAATATTTACCGCCCATCTGGAACATCGCCTGGGCGTTGTAGTAGTTTCCGTAAAAAGAAAATTGGTCGTTCTCGAGACGACGGAAATTTTGAAGAACGTAATCGGCAGCCTTGAGCGTCTCTGGTTTTCCGTGCTCGCCACAAAGCTCGAGACACAAGAGCCCCATTCCGGTGAGCGAAAGCTGATGCTTGTGGGTATCGGTGTAGCCGAAATGCCCGCCCTTGGGATCGAAATGCCGGTAGAGGTAGGCTACGGCATCGTCGATCGCCTTATCGGGCACGGCCGCGCCATTGAGCTTGGCGGAACGAAGAGCCATAAGAGCCCAACCACTGCAGGAGGTGTCCGAATCCCGCGAGCCAGGGTGATAGCGCCATCCGCCCTGATGGCGGTCCGATTTCTTCACCGCTTGCGCGCGAAGAATGAGCCCAAGGGCCCGGGGAAGACT
>JAPKCM010000006.1 GCA_028822935.1 Akkermansiaceae bacterium | reverse complement strand
ATTTTTTCTGCAAAAGTTCTCTTTTTAATTAGGATATCTTAGATGCCCTCTTCAGGTGTGCAGAATTCGAGTCTCCGAAAGGATTTTGAAGCCGTAATCGGAACGGCTTCCCACCATTCGCTAATCGATTCACGTCCCGCTAGTGGGTTCAAGCAGCGGCGAGGTCGCTTATTCCTTTATGTGGCAATCACAGCCACGAGTCTTCGTGGATCGGATAGGGAGGTTGCACAGATTTTTACCGAAGCGCTTCTATCAGTCTCAGCGCCTCTTTGTTCTGGCGCACCGCATGGACCCGGTGAATCAGCACACCCCCTGCTCGTGTAAACGCGGTAAGGGCTACAGTTGGAAACTCACGATCTTCCATTGCTTGGTTCCCAAGCAACGCGGCAATGAGAGATTTACGCGAAAGCCCCATCATGATCGGAAGATTCAGTCGCTGGAGTTTCTTAAGGTTCTTTAAAAGGCTCAGGTTGTGATCGAGGCTCTTTCCAAATCCGATACCGGGATCAATGACAAGGCGGTTTGATTCAATTCCTTCCGACGCGAGCTGAGGAGCCAACTCTTGGAAAAATGCCACCACTTCCTCAACCACGTCCTTATACTTTGGGCGTGTTTGCATCGTATCGGGCTTTCCCAGCATGTGCATTGCGACCAAGCCACAAGTCGAGCCGGCGCAGAGCTCTCTCATTCTAGAACAACGAAACCCGGTAACATCGTTGATGATATCGACGCCGGCCTTCAGAGCTTCATTGGCGACTTCTGGCTTTGAAGTGTCGATGGATAGAGCGACCTCAGTTTCTGCTCTGAGCCGCTTAATCACCGGGATGGTTCGAGAAATTTCCTCCTTGATCGAAACGGGTGATGATCCGGGGCGGGTTGACTCCCCTCCTATATCAAGGATGTCCGCCCCTTCGTGGATCATGCGCCGTGCATGAACGAGCGCTGATTCCAGTGAATCGTGCCTTCCCCCATCAGAGAAGGAGTCAGGGGTCACATTGAGAATCCCCATGATGAGCCCTTTTTGCGAAACATTCCAAGTAAAGCGCCCCGCCTGCCAGATGTCCGCTCTTCCAGTATTGCGCTCGCTCATTCGATTTCACAGAGTGTCAACCACACCAATCCTACCACAATGAAAAAACTTTTCACTTTACTTGCTCTCAGCTTGTTCATTTCTCCCTCCTTTTCAAAGGACGAGGACCTCTGGGAATCCAAGGGCGCTCACGTCCGCATTAAGAGAAATAGCTTCGACGGATCTCATGTCGTCTTTAAAAGGCGACCCGACGACAAGACGCTCACCAAAACCACCAAAGATAAGGACAACAACATCACGATGACCGCGGTTTACTACCGGAATGATCGTGGTTTCCTCACTGCTGGTCGAATCTACGACGGCCAAGGAGTGATGCTCTTCCGCGTAAATTATGGATATCACAAGGTGACAGGCTACCTCGTCGCGGAGGATATGTATGAAACCCGCGTAAAGTTTGAGATTGCTACACCTGATGGCAAGATGGTCGAGCGCCCTGTTCGCCGAATCTACTACTTCTACGATGAAGATGGGAATCAAAGCAAAGCAATCTCACTTGTCGCAAAAAAGGGGCAAATGGCGGAGGACGTCTTCCCCAACAAGAACCCAAAGGACGCCGACCTCTATAACGAAGAGAAGTTTGACCCCTCGAAGTCCTTCCGCCCTGACAATCCTTTCGATGAGGAAAAGAAGAAGGCTCAGGAAAAGGCGAATCGTTAATCCTCCATGAATGCCGAGAGAGTTTTTCAAGTGCTCCTCTGTTCCGGCCTTCTAGCTGGGGGGTGGCTCTATGGACAGTATTGGAAGAAAGCAGCCATCTCCAGCGATCACGGAGAATCATCAGGCGAGCTGCGATCACAGAACGCAGAACTAACGAGCGAGCTCGATGAGACTCGCGACGAGCTCGCTCAGGTTCGCTCTCTTTTTGCCCAAGGATCTCTAGCGATCCCCGAGGATCTAATTGCCTTTGTTGAAAAGGACAGTGGCATGGTCTTCCCAAAGGCCCCGATCGCCAAACTGGCCTCTCCTGATATCTTTCGGAACGCCGCCGAACGAAATCTCGAACTCCTCTTTGGAAAAGATGGCGTCGAAGAAGAGCAACGCGCTTGGACCACCATCGGGCTTCTTCCTCCAGATAACATCCTGCGCGCCCAGTGGATCGCCATCGAAACAAACGGCACACGGGGGCTCTTTGATCTCCGCAGCGGCGAAATCCTCCTGCCCGAGGATTTCGATCCCTTGAGTATCCCTGATTCAGGCGCTCTGGTGCATCAACTGGCCCGCCAGCTCCAAATCCAAAACCATCCTCTCCCTGAGAACTGGAAATCCACTGACGAAGCGCGGGCCTGGCTTGCGATCCATCGTGGTGCGGCCGCCGGGGTTCAATCACGCTACCTGCGAAGGCGAGCTGCCGCAGAGGAAGTCGACTGGAAAGACCAAGGCGATGATCGGGAGGCTCTTCTACTACAACTCTCCCCTGGCATCCAAGGATTGGCGAACTTCCCCTATCTAGAAGGAGCCGATTACGCCAAAAAAGCCTACCTCGAATCCCGAGACGCTTACCTCTCCATTTTTCGAACTCCTCCCCTGAGCACATTTAAAATCCTCTATCCCCACTTGGAGCCCATCGAACCATCCGAAACCAAAGAGCCGATCCAACTGCTGGGCGCCCTGGGAATCAGACTCCTCTTCGACCCATATCTCGGTAACGAAGCCGCTGATGAACTCGCACAGGCTTGGCGGGGAGATCGCTATCAAATCGACGTGTCCAAACTCAACTGGCAAGTGACGATGGCCACCCCCGAACTGGCACAGACCTTTGCTGGGGGCCTCCAGCAAATCGAAGTAGAAGGCCGGAGCATCAATGTCGACGGCTCTCACATCGACATCTCCATTCCTTTAAAAAATGACCGCTAAAGAAGTCATCTTCATCGGGAGAGTCCAAGGCGTTGGATTTCGCTACGTCACCAAACAACTCGCTCTTGGGTTTGATGTCATTGGCTGGATTCGTAATCTCTCCGACGGAACCGTCGCGCTTCAGATCATGGGTGAGGGCGAGGAAATAGATGATTTCATCAATGAGATCGTCGAAGAATCAGAACTCGCCAGTCACATCCGCGAATTCTCCGCGAGCGAAATCCCCCCGCTCGAGAACTGCCGTGGATTCTCGATCAAGTAACCAACGCTAGTTCGACACCAGGCGGTAGGACTTGCGTCCCACGTCAGCTGGCAAAGGAGGGACGTTGAATCCCGCCTCGCCATCTCGCCAATCGGTCGTGGAACCTTCACTGGCCAAGCACGAGAAATTTAAGAATTCCCCTCATCTCTTATTGGGCTGGAATCCTCCGAACCAATTTTTGATCCTCCTCGGAAAGCTTATTGATCTGATAGCTCATCTCCTTTCCGTCCTCTAGACGAAACAGGATATATCCTTTCTTGATCGCGATCACGGCAGCGACAACATCCTTCCCCTCGCTGTTCACCCACTTGCGCTGAGGAATCAGATCAGCTTTCTTTTCCTCTCCTGGATTCGACTTCGTTAACACCGAAGGGCGACGCGCATTCACGAGCGCCTTCTTCACCGCAGTTTCAAATCCGGGATCATCAGGAAGCCCGCTAAAAATCAGCGTCCCCATGGAATCGAAAACAAAACTATGAGGCAGATCCGAAATCCCAACCGGCCCACGCCCTCCCTGAGTAATCGTCAGCCCGGCATCATTTCCACCCAGAACTCGATCCACTTCCACTTTTTCGAGATTCTGCATTTCCGCCGCGATTACGACCAAGCCGCGACTTTGGTAGCTCCGATTGATCTTCCCCAGAAGCGCAAGGCTTTTGGCCCCGTCTTTCGCGCTCGCGCTCCAGAAGGAAATGACGACCCCTTGTCCGCCCAGCTCTTCCAGCTTGGCCTCTTTTCCGTAAAGCGTTTTTCCCACGCTCCACTCCGCCAATTGATGGTCCGGCACTGTAGCGGTCAAAGATGCCGTGCATCCAAGCCACGCCGCCAAAGTTCGTAAATATCCCCTCATCTAAAAGGAATATTCCGCCAAACTCCTTCCCGAATCAAGACGCGATTCCTTTCTCGGCTCCCGAAAAGATCTTCCGTAGGGCGCTCAAGATAATTCCCAAGCCCGCCACGACAAAAAGACCCGGAAACCAAATCGAATAACCACCCGCTTTCGATTCGTGCTTCAGCACCGCCTCCTCAGGCTCTTCCGGATTCACAAAAACCTCCACACGGGTCCCCATCGAGAGTTCCTTCAAACCGACTTCGACACGCTCCCTATCCTTATACCAAGGGTTCTCTCGCCGCGTTAAATGATCTCCTTGGTAAGACTGTCCCTCAAAGCCATAGGAATAACTCAGCCCCACGGAATACTCCTGCGGAATCTGCGGACCCAGCTTTCTCTCTGCTACCGAGGCTTCCAGAACTAGCCCCTCGACCACTGGCCAAGCTCTCGTTTCCTTGGCGCCGACATAGGACTTCCACAGTAACCCCATAAAGAGAGCGCCCATGAGCAAGACCGCTAATCCGATAAAACAGAGATACAGGGGACCAGCGATGCTCTTCTTGCTCACGCCCGTCCTTTACCACACCACGCCCCTCCTGCAAGCCGTGGAAAAACGATTCCCCCCTTGCCTCTCGTCTCTTCTGAGGTGACAACTCATCCATGAGCGATTTTTCCTCCCAACTAATGTCCGATATTAAAGGCGCCATGAAGGCCAAGGACACCGTAGTCCTCACCACTCTCCGGGCTCTCAAAACCGCCATCACGAACGCCGCCATCGAATCCGGGCACAAAGACAACGTCGCCTCCGAAGCCGACACCCTCGCTCTCGTGCGCAAGCAGATCAAACAGCGCCAAGACTCCATCGAGCAGTTCGAAAAAGCCGACCGCCAAGAACTTGCTGATAACGAAAAAGCCGAGGTCGCCGTCCTTGAAAAGTATCTTCCTGCTGCCCTCGGAGCCGATGAAGTCTCCGCCATCGTGGCCGCCGCCGTCGCCGAGACCGGAGCCACCTCCCGCGCCGACATGGGCAAGGTCATGAAGATCGTGCAAGAAAAAGTAGCCGGCCAAGCCGATGGTAAAACCCTCTCCCAAGAGGTCATGAAGCATCTTTCCTAAAGGTTGGCAGTTTCCAGTTCACAGTTTTTAGTCATTTTCTCTGAAGGATGAGCTACGCCGCCATCATCGTTGCCTCCGGGTCCTCCCGTCGCATGGGCTTTGATAAGCTCGCTGCCGAGTTCGATGGCAAGCCCGTCCTCTGGCACAGTGTCCGCGCCTTCTCCTCCCTCGCCGAAGTCTCGCAAGTCATCGTCGTCACTCCCCCCGAGCGCTTCGCCTGGCTCGCTGACCTTGGAGGAAAGCTGACCCGCGTCGATGGCGGCACCGAGCGCTCCGACTCCGTCGCCGCCGGACTCGCCGCTCTCAATGACGACATCACCCACGTCGCCATCCACGATGGCGCCCGCCCCCTCGTCACTCCCGAGAGTATCCGCGCCACCTTCGCCGCTGCCGAAAACACCGGAGCCGCCGCCCTCGCCCGCCGCGTCACCGAGACCCTCAAGCGCGCCGCCCCCGCCGGCGTCACCACCGGGTCCGTCTCCCGCGACGACCTCTGGATCATGGAGACCCCGCAAATTTTCTCCAAAGACCTCATCCGTCAAGCCTATCAAAACATCGGCCAAGGTGACGCCCAAATCACCGATGAAGTCTCCGCCCTCCAGCTCCTGGGAAAAGGCACCACCCTCGTGGAAAACCCGAGTGCCAATCCCAAGATCACCATCCGGGCCGATCTAGATGCTCTCTCAGAACGTAGCAGAGGCTCTTAGCCTCTGCCCCAACTAGGCTTCAGTTCGTAGCGTAGCCGTCAGACGGACCTCAGACTCCGCTTCTTTTAAACGGGCTTTCGCGTGTAAAAATCAAGCTGCTTTCTTTCAACTCACTCTCGATCTTTGAAGGGAGCCGAAACCCGCGCCGAACCCATCGAGCACGCCCTCACTGCGGCCAGATGGGGAGTCCCTAGAGTTCCCGCAAACCAAACTACCAAATCTACAAAGAGTATTCTCTTTCGCCAAGAGGCTTCTAAAGGTCGATCGTCAAAAAAGAAAAGACAGAATAACTGCTGCTCAATCTCTCTTCCGCCAGACCATGAGCGTCTCACGATTTTCCCGTCCCTCATAGGTCTCGGGGTCGGGGTGATCTTCGAGGAGCTCGAAGCCGTTACCGAAAAATCCATTCAGCTCATCGCAAGTGACACCGAAGGGCGGGCCTTCTTCGAGAGCGTGATTCGGATTTAAGAAAAAGATTCCGGCGAGATGGCCACCGGGTTTGAGAAGGCGATGAACCGCTTTGACATATTCGGTCCGAAATTCGAGCGGGATGGCACAAAAGCAGGTGTGCTCCCACACGAGGTCGTATTTCTCGGGTTCATCCCATGCGAAAAGATCACCCACCTCCCAACGGATGTTCTCCGCCGGATAAAGACCTTTCGCCGCCTCCAATGGAGCCGCCGCAAGATCGAGGGCCGTCAGCTCCTCGCAGTGCGGTGCAAGAATGGCCGCATCGTGTCCAAAGCCGCAGCCAGGGTGAAAGACTCTTGGTTTTTTTTCAAAAAGCCCGGGGTGACTGGGCACAAAAAAAGGAAGGGCCGGATGGGCCATTCCCTTTTCCCAAGGCGTCTCTCCGTCGCGGTAACGCGCGTCCCAATCGACGGAAGACATCTGAAATTGTTTACCAGCTTCCGCGGGCGTTCTTCTTGAAGGAGACAATTCCGTCGACAATGCCATTGGCGATTGCCTCACGATACCAGCCTTCTTTAGTTCGGCCACGCTCACGGGAGTTCGAAACGAATCCACCTTCGACCAAGATCGAAGGATTCCTCGCATGACTAATCACGAAGTAACGGGCATATTTGACACCGCGGTTGACAGACTTCACCCGATTCAGCATTCCGCGCTGAACTGCGTCGGCAAGAGGCTTGGATTGAGGAGAGCAGTAGAAGGTCTCAAGACCACTGACGTTCTTCTTCCAAGTGAAGTTGTAGTGGATAGAGACAAAAATGGAGTTCGCGTAGCGATTTCCGATCTTGGCACGGCCAGAAAGTGAAATAAACTGATCACTGCGGCGAGTCATTACGGTGCGGAAACCCTTCGCCTTCAGCTTCTGCTCCACCCGCATCGAGGTGTCGAGTGCGAGCCACTTTTCGTAGACCTTCCCGTAGCTACCACCATTATCACGACCACCATGTCCGGCGTCGATCACGACAGTTCTGAAGGAAGCCGCAGCCGCCGGAGCGGTAAGGACTAGGGAGATGACGAATGCGCGCAGGAGATTATTCATTGAAAATTACTCTTGAATTACTGATGTTATAAAAATAAATAAAATTAATGCAAACTTTTTATCAAAAAAAGTTTATTGTCCGGGTCGCTCGGATACTTTTCGAGCACGATCGCGCTCAGCGGCTTCCTTTTTGGGATCAAAGGGGATGCCCCCTTGCACAAGGATCATACCATCGCGTTGGGCTGCCAGAGATGGGGTTCCGCTAGCGCCGCGTTTAAAATATTTCGTAGATGCCAGCTGCCCATTCTTGTTCACAATGGCGTGCACAAAAACTTCAGGATTCGAGAGATAGAGAACATGGAGATTGTTGGTGCTATCCAAGGTCGCTTGCGGTTTCTTGAAGAGAAGGACCTTGCTGATGCGCCCAGTCGCCAGAGCTCGTTGCGTCTTTGCTTCATGTACCGCAGCATAAATCGAGGTCGTCTTACCGTCATTGAAGGTGATCACACGGTATTCCCGATTAGGAAACTTGGTCTTTGGAGCGCCGAAGGGCTGCTTGAAGCAAAGCGATCCCTCACTGACAGTGAAGTGAGACGAATTTGAGGTGAAAACCTGATCGTTGATTTGAATCCGGGCATTGGCCGAGAAATTACCCTGCTTCGCCACACTATAGAGCTGACTTAGATTGATACGACGGGAAATGGTCTGACCGGCCCCAAGCTTGGCAGCACGAAATGCTCCGTGATTCATGCGGGGAAGAGCATCTCCTCCCGAGTGCCGCATCGAGAACTCAAGCCAACTGCGGGCGATTTTTCCCTTCATCTCACTGTGGAGAAAAAGTTCGGATCCACTTCGGTTCGTGATGGTGACCACGGCAGTGACCGGCTCATTAACAAGGTAGGTGGGACGATCAAGGGCCATGCTGACAGTCACTTGGGCGTGAGCCATCGACGACATAAAGCCGACTAGCAGGAGCTTTGCTAAGTTTTTCATAGGATGGGAGGTCCCTTAGACAACCGTGAACACAGGGAGAGGGGAAGGAAAAAGATCCCTAAGAATTCAGGTCACTCCTCCTTGATTGCTGCCAACGCTTCCGTCTTACCTGTAGCAACGATCGTGCCATCTGCACTTACCAGAAGATAGGAAGGCACGGTCTGAGGCGTGCGAGCCGCCAACTCTTCGCTGATTTGGCTTTGCAGTACTGTGGGCCAGGGGAATTTTTCATTCAGAGCCCATTTTTCACCGGCCTCATCGCTATGATCGAGGCTAATGTGAATCAGCTCAACATCGTCTCGATCTGCAATCATCTCGTGATAGTCGCTCACCAACTGGGGAGCGTTCGCTTTACAAGGGCCTCACCAGCTTGCTGAAAAATAAAGGAGATAGCGTTGCGGGGCTTTGTCGAGCGAACCGGAGGAAAATCCCTCGTCGTTCAACCAACTCGTCCGCCCTGCCAGTTCCTTTCCGATCACCTGAGTGGCAAGAGTCGCATCAATCGTTTGCCGTTCCTCTGGCGAAAGCTCGCGAGGGCGATTCGGCAAGGCTGATGGATCAGATTCTTGGCAACTCCAGAGGAGAAGCGGTAAAAGGAGCGAGGCAATCGTTTTCATAAGCGTCACGCCGGGACAACAAGAAGTGATTTCGCCGCCGACAATGAAATCTGGACCTGATCCGGGCCTTCTGCAACCATAAGCGTAAGCGTGTCTGCGAACGAATCCCTGGCGATCAGTCTGAGAAAGGTTCCAGGCTTAAGCCCCAGCTGAGCGAGCCACTGGAGAAAATCCGGACGGTTCTCCCGCACCCGAGTCAGAGTGTAATCTCCCGGGCTGCATTCGGCGAGGGTCTGAGTGGATTGGCTCGGCACCTCACCTTCGCTCGTAGGTATGGGAGCGCCATGAGGATCGTGGGTGGGATGCCCCAGCATTTGGTCCATACGTGTGAGAAGACGCTCGGAAATGACGTGCTCCAGAACTTCGGCCTCTTCATGGACCTCGGCCCAATCAAGCTTCATGATCTCCACGAGAAAGCTTTCCACCAGCCGATGGCGCCGAAGCACTTGCAGGGCCGCCTTGCGACCGGCGACATTGAGCGACACCCCTTTCCGCGGGATGTAATCGACGAGCTCCTGCTTAAGGAGTTGATTCATCATCGTCGTGGCTGTTCCAGGAGTCACCGAAAGCTTCTCAGCAACTCGACCGATCGGCACGAGGGGACTGTCCGGCGACCGCTGCTGAAGGCCCCAAATGGTTTTAAGATAGTTCTCGACCGTGCTCGAATGCATGTTGCGGGGGGAAAGAAGTCACTATCGGCAGGGCCTCGCAATAATTCGAGGACAGAAAAAAGATTCCTCTGCGAGGTCTGCCAGCAGAGCTCTCGACAGGCCATACGATGATCCTTCGCAGTGAAGCCAAAAGGCCACTCCGCGACTAACACTAAATGACCTTTTTGGAACAAACGACATTTAGGGTGCCTGCGATAACACCATTCCTATACAGGAACAGATTCGAGATCATCCGTTTTACAAGTTAGCTTTAATTCTCAGTATTAAACCTTCACACCTCGTCCCGATCTCTCCAAGCTCACTCAAACGTCATGACCATCTCTACTTCTCGCCGCTCCAAGGGCTTTACCCTGATCGAACTCCTCGTCGTCATCGCGATTCTCGCGACCCTCGCCAGCCTCATCTTCATGGGAACCAAAACCGCCATCAAAGCAGCCAAGGCGGCCAAGCTCACCAACAACATGAAGAACATTCACACCGCGCTTATTTCCCTCAGGGAAGAAGGAATCGATACCGGCAACCACAATCCCGGCTCCTATCCACCGTATGCAGGCAACATTGATGATGAACAGGGTGCCAGCTTCATCTGGTGGGACCTTGCGGCTGAGAAGTTGAGCATCGCCGTGCGTGAAGGTTCTCAATACGAGTGGAAGGAACCTTACAAGGAAACCGTCTTCCAGAACCCCCTCTCCAAGCACAAACTAGGCGGAGATCGTTCAAAATTCCGCTCTCTTGGTAACACAACCAAGGACAGTCACGGTGGATTCGCCTACAATGGCTTCCTCGGTGATGACGCCGGAGCAGGTGGCGAATCAGAAGATGCCTTCGTCATCCGCGCCTCCCAACTAAAGGACGCAACCAACACAATCTGGTTCGCCGAGTCTGATGACGACCATGCCGGCGCCGGCTGGTATTTCGATGGAATTTCTTCTGCGCCCCAAGGAAACTACAAAAAAAAGGCCTACGTGTGCATGGTCGACGGTTCAGTTCGCTCGTATCCGAACACCATCATCAAGAAGCCTTCTGTTTTCGAATTTCTGACCACGCCTGACGAAAAAAATTACAACAACGCTCCGTAATAAAATCGGCCCCTCACTACTTGTCTGACAAGTTCTCCTTAAAGCGGCCGAGAGGCCGCTTTAATTTTGCCCTGAAGCCGCATTTCAAAAGAGACGAATGATGTTTTTAAATAGTTAGAAAATAGCGCTGCGCGTTGGAATCAAGAGCCGGACGCTTTTGAAACACTACTTGGTATAAGCCCCAGCCCACCATCGCTTTGGTGCAGATGACCCGCACTCCAGGAGAAACCGTATTCTTCTCCAGAGGAAAGACCCCCGAGGGCAACTACGAAGTCCTCAGCGCCCAAGCAGAAACCATCACTCTTAAACTCCCGTGGTAACTCCCATCACAAAAGTCTGAAACACCTCAAATTCATCATCGAGCACCACGAGGTCCGCGCGCTTTCCCACTTCAAGATGACCTCGATCCCGCATCCCCAGTGAGCGTGCTTGGTTCGCGGCACTTGCTGCCACGATCTCGCTCAGCGGACCTTCGTAGAGTCCGGCGAGGCGCCTTAATCCGTGATTCGCGTGCAGGGTAGAGCCTGCCAAGGAGCCATTGCTCTTCAGCCGTGCTTGGCCGTCTTTGATGATGACATCAAGACCACCCAAACTTGTCTCCCCATCTTTCTGCCACGATGCCGCCACCGAGTCAGTGATGAGCATGAGGCGATCGATGGGCACCAATTTTAAAAGCAAACTTAGCATGTCGTCGCAGAGGTGTACCCCATCGGCGATGATTTCCAGCATGAGGCTCTCTTCGAAAAGACCTGCTCCCACCATGCCGATCTCCCGATGGTGAAGTCCGGTCATGGCATTTCCAAAGTGAGTCAAATGAGTCAGCCCGAAGCCGATCGCGTCACTGATGGTTGAAAAGTCCGCATCACTGTGCGCTGCCGAAGCCGTGATTCCCAAAGCTCTTGCCTCACGGATGATCTCCAGACCTCCCGGTAATTCCGGAGCTAAAGAAAGAATCATCGCGGGAAAAATATCATGCAGCTCCCTCAGCTCCAGTGGATCTGGCAAACGGGTAAATTCAGGATTTTGCGCACCCGCTTTTTTTCGATTGATATAGGGACCTTCCAAGTGACATCCGGGAACCGATAACGGCGCACCCGGAGCCCACTCTGCGATCGTCTTCACGACGTCAACAAGCTTCTCAGTAGGCTGCGTCAAGGTCGTCGGCAGCCAAGTCGTCACCCCTTCCTTGAGTTTGGTCTCGGCGATGTGCTGAAGCCCTTTGACTGAGGCATCGCAGACATCCGCGCCATCCGCACCATGGCAGTGAATATCGATAAAGCCCGGCAGAAGCCGACGGCCTTCCAGATCAATCACTTCACCGCTTTCAGGAGCTTCGGATTCGAGCCCGATAGCTAGAATGATACCATTCTCAACCTGTAAAAATCCTTCGGTGATTTCAAAACCAGGCGAGACAAGATGAGCGTTCTTAAAAATCATCAATCAAGGAAAAGGGCTCGAGATTTTCTCAGGTAATTCACGCCCGATAGCAAGGTCAGTGCGAGAGCTCCCCAGAGGAAGGTTTGAAAGAGGAAATGGTCCGGATTCGAAAGCCAATGCAGCAACCAACCCAAGCCGGTATGAGGCGAGGTCTGATCAAAAATCAGCCACACCATGCAGGTGATCCCGAAGGCCAACTGGAAAGTCGTCTTCCACTTACCCAGGTTATCAGCTGCGATGATCACACCCTTCTCGATCGCAATTTGACGGAGACCGGTCACGAGAAACTCGCGACCGATAATGACGGAAGTCACCCAGACTGGACAGAGCCCCCGGGCGGAGAGGTAGACGAAAGCAGCAGCCACCAAAATTTTGTCTGCCAGCGGATCAAGAAGCTTACCAAGCGAGGTTACCAAGTTGAGCTTCCGAGCAAGGTAGCCATCGAGCCAATCTGAAATCGTCGCCAAGACAAAACTCACCAAGGCAACAATATGAGCCGCCAAGCCACCGATGCTGGCCGAAATGATGAAGACTCCGGTCAGCACAAGTCGTCCCAGAGTGATGGAATTAGGAAGATTCACGTGCGGCCTCATTCAATACTGCGGGAAGCGGACTGAATAGGGAATTCTCGGTGGAGATATTTACGCTAGATGTTAAACTCACGGTATGAAGTCGATTCTGAAAAGATATCTCTCCCCAAAATCCATCTCGATCTTCCTACCCGTCGCCATCATCAGCTGCGCCGCACCCACCGCCTTTAACTCCCAAACCGGAGCCGTGGCCATGGCCCCCTCCTCGGCCAGCATCCAGAAAGCGGGCCGCGACGCCTTCAATCAGCATCGGCGAAAAACACCAATCTCCGCCGACTCCTATGCACGCGCTCGTGTCAATCGCGTGGCCTCCCGCCTCAAGCCAGTCGTCAACCTTCCAGGAACCCGCTGGGAATTCGAAGTTTTCAATGACCCTAGCGCCAATGCCTTCGCTGTTCCCGGTGGAAAAGTGGGCGTGAATACTGGCCTTTTAAAAGTCGCAGTGACCGACGGCCAGCTCGCCGCAGTCCTCGCCCATGAGATGGCGCACGTGACCTCCAATCACGCCCAAGCCCGCATCCAGAACAACCAAACCATCGCCACTGGTGCCGCCCTCATCGGTGCCATTCTTGGTCAGGATAGCAGCCTTGGCCAGCTCGCCCCCAAAGTAGGAAACATCGCCTTCGGCCTCACCTTTTCCCGTCAACAAGAACTGGAAGCAGATAAAGTCGGCACCATTTTCATGGCTCGTGCCGGCTATAATCCGGAAGCAGCGGTCGAGCTCTGGAAACGCATGGCCGCTCAGGGAAATGGTGGCACCCCTGAATTCCTCAGCACCCACCCGGTCAGCGCGACCCGCATCAAGGCTCTTCAGGACTTCCTGCCTCAAGCGAAGGCTCAGCAGAGATAGACGAAGTTAATCTTCGTCGTATTTCACGTTGGTAAAGCGCTCGGCAGCTCCGCCGCTGTAGCGTCTCCCTTTGTAAACCATATTGAATTTTCCGCCGGTCTTCTCGGAGATTTCAAGAAGCTGTGCTGCTGGTGTGCCGGGTAGCTCAAAGGCAACCGTGCTGATCGGCACGTGACTGGGATTAATCTCCTTCAGTTCATCGAGCACCATATCTCCGTCGCGCGGAGATCCATCGGAAAGAAGGAACACGCCGTTGGGTGCCGGATTCATACCCAGCGCCATTTTGAGCCCGGGATACCACACTGTTCCTCCCGCCGCTGGCATTGCCTTGATATCGGAGATCATCTGCTGCTTCACCTTGGGAGTCGCAGGATACCAAGGCACCACCGGAGTCTTACCCAAACCATTCCAGCCCTTGTCATTTTGATTGGGCGCCTTGGTTTCGATGGTCCAGCCGGTATTTGAGAAAAAGATCACGGTCACTTGCATTCCCTTGCCGAGTTCGTTGATCGATTTCTCCAGCTCCTTTTTTAGAGCTGAAATTCTGCTCCCTCCTTTTTCGGCGCTGAGCTCCATCGACTGGGAAAAATCGACCACGAAGGCGATCCGCTTTCCCTTCATACGACCGCCGAAGAAGGTCGCACCTCCACCTCCGCTTCCGTCGCCATCACCAGATCCAAATCCATCACCGAAGTCTTCTTTCATCCCGATCATGGCATCCGGCACTGCCGTTTCTGGAATGGGCACCGATACCGCAGTGGCGGTCGTGGAAGCAATCACCCGGGCCATCGAAGAGCTCGCTCCCGGCGGACGGGGCTGCAAATTATTTGTCAGCTCTTTCTTATCAAGCTTGGGTGGCTCTTCTTCTGCGGGCGCACTGTAGGCAAAGATGACGGGAATGTCCTTGGACGTCGGAATCATCGCGATCAAAGCCAAAATCGCGACCACGAAGGCCACGCCGAAGAGCGCGGTGACAGCCGACTGAATACTCTCCTTCCTCCGCTGCTGTTCCAGCGCATTGTCGACAGCATTTGCGGTCGCCTTCAGCCGTTCATCATCGGTTTCGGTTACAAAGAGTTCTTTCATACTCCGTCGTAAAGCTACGCTTCTCATAAAGCGCTGGCGAGCAGTTTCCTCGTCCCTTCGCACGTCATTGAGCTGAAGGCTATTCAATCGACAAGGAAATGAATCCAACTCCTTCACCAACGACATAAAAAAATCCCCGTGACCAAAGCCACCGGGATTTGAAAGTGCGACGTTCCGCTTACTTCGTCTTGAAGTGAACCGAGCGACGAGTCTCTCCGCCTTCACGGCGGGTGTGAGCGGTGAGGCTATCGATCTCACCGAAGGCCACCATGGCCTTCTCAATCATGGGAAGGTTCGCCATGAAGTCTTCTTTTTGAGTTTCGTTATCCTCAAAAAGAGCGTCAGGATTTTCCTTCACGAAGTTGACCCAGTAGCTGGTAAATTCCTGCAGGGTCTTGAAGTTGACCTTCATATAGGATCCTTTGCGGTCGATCTTAGTTCCGGATTTGATGGCAGTGGTCAACTCGCCATTAAATTTGGGCGAAGTGGAAGCGATGAAGAAGTCATCACTCACCGTAACGTTCGGATTGGCATCGCTTGTGATTGTCGGGATGGAGAAGAAATAGGTGGCCACACCATCCTCGCTCGATTTGATTGGCTCCTGCATCGGGACCTCAAAGAGTCCGGCTTCCGCAGCATTGGCCAGAAGCTTGGTGACGGCAGCATTTCCACTCTCCCAAGCCTCACCAATTTTTTCACGATCAGTGACGGGCATGATGAGAGCAAGGCGAGGGATGCGTCCCTTTTCAATGACCTCCGAAGGCACTCCAGGGACCTTTGGAAGGGTTCCCTTGAGATCGATCACAAGCGCGGACTCAGTTCCAGTTCCAGCATTGAAGTCTTCAGCGAGGGCTCCCCAGACATTGGCGAGCTCCTGACCTGCCAACTGGTCGAACATGCCGAAGCCTTCTTTGAATTCCTCAAAATCGTTATCGTCGAATGTCAGCTGACTCACTTGCTTGGCAAGCATGTAAGCCGACTCACCCAAGGTGTTGATGTAATCGAGCAGTTTCCCGGAGAAGTCCGGATCACTGGCAGAATTGGCAAAAAGAACGACGTCGCTGTCATCGCCCAAGGAGGAAAACTGGTGAGAAGATTCCAAGTCAAGATGCGGAAGAGAAGAACCACCGTGGCTTTCAATCTTGAATCCTTCTTCAATGAATCCCACCGATCCGGATGCTTCGTAAGTACCCATCTTCATGAGAGCATCTTCCGTCTTGGAGGCGTGAACCAGAAGAGCTTGGATGTCACGAGTATCGCCAAAGGCTTCAGATTCTTCCAGACCGTTCTTCAATCCCAGAAGGGATGCAGAGAGGATCTCCGACTTGGAAGTGATGGCATTGATGGAATCCTTTTCAACGTAGGAAACCATGCGGATCTTCTTGTCTGCATAACGCTTCAGGAATTCCGCATCCTTTTCCGCGAGGAAGGAAGACTCAGTGTCTTTCGCCAGCTTGAAGTCTTTCATACGGCCGCCTGCGTAGACGAGGATGTATTTTCCGAAGACGCCGGTCGCGACGTGGAGATTCTTACTCGCAATCGCTTTAATGAGACGGTCAGCTTCGGCTTCACTGCCGAAGAACTCTGCCATACCTTCTTTTTCATCGGCCGCGAGAAGGGCCAGTTCCTTTCCGGAAACAGTCAAGCCACTGAGCTGAACGCCCTCTTTTTCCAGCGCGAGTTCCTCAATAAAGGGCATCTCGGCCTGCATCCCCATGGCAACCTGACCAGAAATCATATTGGCAAGGTTATCGCGCATCTCCGGATCGCTCACTTTGAAACCGATCGTGATGGGTGGCATCGTCGCCTTTTCGATCACATCGATAATCCCCTTGGGGTCGCCGAACATGGTGGCGAACATTCCCATATCGCCCATCTCTGGCTCTTGTCCAGTAAGTGCCATAGAAGCCATTTCCACCATGAACTTAGCCTGGCCCCGGCTGCTCCTATTACTGAAATCGAGAAGGGCTCCAGCCTGATCACCAGCCGTGTCGCCCACGGAGATAAAGAGTTCCTCGCCAATCACGGCGCGCACCATCTGAGCTTCAGGCCCCTCTAGCATCTGATCGAGATCAGCGCGGGTGCCTCCGCCCATGGCAGTTTCAATGACCAATCCAGCAATTTCACTTCCGAGAACGCGCTCGATGAGATCATTTCCTTCAAGAAGAGAGAAATAGCCTTCGACATCAGCCGGGATGTGCTGAGCAAACCCGGTCACTTTGGAAAGATCTTCCAGGGAAACTTCGGGAACTTCGGCGACCTTGTTGTCAAGAGTGGTAGGGGCGTCAGGGGTGACGACGTCGACCACCTTGTCGATGGTTGTTGCTACCTCTTTAGAGGTAGTGCTTTCGCCTGAAGAGGCAGTTTCTTTTTTCGGACCACAAGAGGTCAGAAGAAGTCCGCAAGTAAGAGCGGACGGAATAATAACTTTTAATTTCATAGACGTATAGAGATTGGAGGATTGGCGTCAAAATCCTATTATAAGACGGTGCGCAGTTTGGAATGATGATTATTGTTGGTGGTATTCGCCGACCTCACGGATCCACATGTTGCGGAATTGGATGGGATCATTGTGATCCTGCAGACTGATCGGGCCACGTTCCGCGTGCTTCTTTGGATAGGTTTTGTTGTCGTAACAAGCGAGAACCTGCGCTTCATATCTCCCCATGAGAAAGATCCCGCTGTTTCCACCTGACAGGCCATTGACCCTCCGGTCAGCTGGAATGCGCCATTCGACATTAGGAAGCCAGTTGGAAGAAGATAATTCAGCCCTACGAGAGGATATCCAAGCGAGTTCTGCGCCAAATCGCAACAGAATCTTGGAAAATCTCTCATTTCCTCCTCATTGCGGTTGCGGGAATGCGGACATTGTGAAACCTATCTATGTCCCCCTCGGCCATGACCAGCAATATAAGCTCCACGGTAAGCTCCACGGAAAAGTTTCCTTTCGAACTCGTCTCCCCTCATTTGGAGAAGGTCGAGACGCAGATTCGTGAGCAAGTTCGCGACTTCGATCCCGGAGTAGAGCCCTACATGGCCTATATCTGTGATACGAACGGGAAGCGTATCCGCCCCACCCTGGCCATCCTCACTGGAGGAGCGACCGGCGAACTCACCCAAGGCCACATCAATCTCGGCGTCATTCTGGAACTAATCCACATGGCGACATTGGTGCACGATGACATCATCGATGGCGCCTCCACCCGCCGCCAGGTCCCTACTCCCAACGCGAAGTGGGGAAATGGCATGGCCGTTCTCCTTGGCGACGCCCTTTTCTCGCACGCTCTCAAACTATCCACTGACTTCAACGATCTGGCCCTGAGCCGCGCCATCAGCCTTGCCTCACGCGAAGTCTGCCAAGGCGAGATTTTGCAGACCCAGCGACGTTTTGACCTCACCGTCACGAAGAAGGATTACTTCCGCATGATCGAGATGAAGACCGGCGCCCTCTTCGCGGCTGCCAGTGGCCTTGCCGCCCGGATTTCCGGACGGGACGAGTCCATCTGCGAGGCCATGCACGACTACGGCATGAAGCTAGGAACGGCTTACCAGATCTATGACGATGTCGTCGATATCATTGGCACCGAAGAAGTCACCGGCAAGACCCTTGGCACCGACCTCGAGAAAGGAAAGCTCACCCTTCCCATTCTGAACCTCCTCGATACCGCAACACCTAAGCAGAAGGAGAAGCTCACTAAGCGCATCATTGAGCAGCAGCCCCTGGACCTCCACATCCTCGGCGGCATTGCCGACTACGAAGGAGCGGTTGACGACGCGCTGAAAACAGCGTCGCAACTTGTCGGGGAAGCACGCGGCTCACTTACCCTCCTGAACGCCTCTGAATTCACGACGGCGCTTGAGGACATCACCCTTTATGTCGACCAACTGCTGAAAAGCTGCCGATAGTTTCTTTCCTAAATGGCGATCCCGTCCTAACTTTCCGGCATGGACGACATTAAAATCACCATCCACAGCTCAAAGGGAGACATCAACGTCACCCTCTTCCCCGACGACGCACCTGTCACCGTCACTTCCTTCTTGCATCTCGCATCACGGAATTTCTACGACGGACTTGCGTTCCACCGCGTCATTCCTAACTTCATGATCCAAGGCGGCTGCCCGCTTGGCACCGGAACAGGCAACCCCGGCTACAAGTTCGAATGCGAGTGCAAAGCGCACCGCCGCCACGACAAACCCGGAATGCTCTCCATGGCAAACGCCGGACCGAATACGAACGGCTCGCAGTTTTTCATCACGCATTGCCCCACGCCACACCTCGACGGCAAGCACACTGTCTTCGGAGAAACGACAGAAGGCCAAGATGTCATCAACGCCATCAAAGGAGGCGACCTCATCAAGTCCATCACGATCCACGGATCAACCGACGAGCTCTTCACCGCCAACCAGTCTCGCATCGACGACTGGAAGCGCAACTAAGCGAACACTCTTCAATATTTCAGAAAGCCACGGCCATTATCGCCGTGGCTTTTTTCGTTCTCCAATTCGCCGTTTGCCCTTGGACCTCCGAAACGAAATCGAAGGATCATGGAGTCACTGAATTTGGAATATGCGCTCAACAAGCACATCGCCTCCACTTAATCATTCACTTTAGACGACGCGACTTCTTGCGATACCTTCCAGTGTAAAAGATATGGGCTCTCACATGTTTTCCGGATGCTCTTCCCTTACCGATATCCACTTTGGGGGAGCTGGACCCAGAATGAACCCAAACGTCATCTCTCGACCAAGCACCTATTTTAAAGCCGTCCAGACTGTAGAATGACTCGTTTGTTTCCTGTTTTCTCTATGATGCAAAAGATTGCTTCGCAAAAGTCCCACCTTTCAGAATCCGGCACCGCAAGCCGCCGCGCCCTTTAAGAAACTCTTCCACCCCTGGCGCGCAGGCCTGATCCATCCAGTAACACGGCTTTGCTTCCTGAGTTCCTTCGAACTCACAATCACCGATCTGAAAAGTTTCCCCAATGAGTCCGTTGAGATCCATTCCGCTCACCACGGCATTTCGACGAAACACACTCACATCGAGCTCCGGCAAAGCGAACTCCGATTTCACCGCTTCATAAACGGCTAGGTCGAAAAAGGTGATCTGCCCCTTATAGTCTTCCTTATAGTCAAAAAAGCGATCCCCCACGATCCCCTTCCCGGCCACCAACTCGATCTCATCATGGTCGTTAATAGGAAACTCCTTCCTGCCCTTCCCGTGTCGGCCATAGAAGTCGTGACCTTCGGAGACAAAGAGATGATGGATGATCGGTTGCACGGGCAGAATCTACCACGAACCCCATATTTTTCCAGCCTGACACGCAAAGCACCACTCACGCGGCGCTTGGAAAATTCCAGCTCACTTCCGCACCCTCGACCGCCCTACCGAGCGAAACGGATTCAATGACAGCCAAACAGGTCGCCTTGAATCGTGTCACGCTCATTTCCATATAATGACGATAGTCTGACCATGATCATTTAATAAGGATCTCTTCATGAAAAACTAAGCTTCCGATCGAGGCTACGATACTGAATCGCTTCCAGCACATGATCTGCCGTGATGCTTTCCAGCCCGGCGAGATCGGCGATGGTGCGCGCGACCTTTAAGATACGATCATGCGCCCGGGCCGAAAATCCAAGTTGCTCCATCGCCTGCTCAAGAAGCTGCGAGCAACTCTCATCGATCTGACAATTCGCCCGCATCACTTTAGGGCCCATATCACTGTTGGTTCGCGTCCCTGTCACCTCCACAAAGCGCTCCTCCTGCAGTGCCCGGCATTTCATCACCCGTGCCCTCACCGTGGCTGATGACTCACAGCGTTCGTCTGAAGAAAGCTGCTTAAAATCGATGAGCGGCACTTCCACATGAAGATCGATGCGATCCAACAAAGGCCCCGAAATCTTCTGACGATACCGCTCCACCTGCCGAGGGCTGCACCGACATTGCCTTTTCGCGTCCCCAAAAAATCCGCACGGACAGGGATTTAAAGAAGCCACAAGCAAGACCTTGCTGTCGAAGGTGAGAGTCCCGGCCGCTCTGGAAATGGTGACGTTTCCATCCTCCAGCGGTTGTCGCAGCACCTCGAGAGTCGAGCGCCGAAATTCGGGAAGCTCATCGAGAAAAAGAACCCCATTGTGAGCGAGGGAAATTTCACCCGGACCGGGGTTACTTCCACCTCCCAATAAGCCCGCATCTGAAATTGTGTGATGGGGAGCCCGAAAGGGCCGCTGCTGCACGAGACCTTCGCGGGCATCGAGCAATCCCGCCACCGAGTGAATCCGAGTTGTCTCAATCGCCTCATCTTCCGACAAATCCGGCATAATCGTGGCCATGCGCTTCGAGAGCATCGATTTACCCGTTCCCGGTGGACCAACCATTAGAATATTATGACCCCCAGCGGCCGCGATCTCGAGGGCCCGCTTTACTTGGTGCTGTCCCTTCACCTCATCAAGATCGAGCGCGATCCCATCTCTCGCAGGAGAACGGAGAGCCGGCTTGCATTCAGGCGCGAGAGTCTTTTCTCCACTGACAAACTTCCAGGCCTCATGGAGGTTCTCAATCCCATAAACTTCGACCCCACTCACCAAGGCTGCTTCGCGGGCATTCGCCTTAGGGACGAGAACACGTCCCCGTCCCCGGGCCTTGGCCCCCAGTGCAATCGAGAGTGCGCCCTTCACGGGCCGCAAGGTCCCGTCGAGCGCCAACTCACCCACGATCAAAAGATCTTCAGTGAGTTTGGAAAGGTCAAAGTTCTGCGCGCAAGCCGTCATCGCCAGAGCAATCGGGAGATCAAAAGAAGGCCCCTCTTTCTTAATAGAAGCCGGAGCCAGGTTCACGGTCTGCACTCCATATCCAAACGGAAGCGCCGACGCCGTCAGCGCCGTCGTGACCCGCTGCGCACTCTCCCGCACCGCCGCATCCGGAAGTCCCACGATAATGGTCACACTCTTCTCCGAGTCTCGGGAACTCACCTCAACTTCCACCTCTGCCGAATCCACACCCTGAAGGGCCGCGCTGTAGAGCTTCGCAATCACCCTTGCATATAAGTGTTCATTGAAACAGTTGTCAAGGAACTCACTCAATAAAAGAAAACGGCGACCCGAATCATCGGATCGCCGTTCTGCACTGGATTGTGTGTGCAGTAATTTGTCTCTACTCTCCCGTAGCTGGAAGCGCGAGCCTTACGAAGATCTTCTCCGGAACCGGTCCGAAAACGGATGCTTCCACCGTGACGGAGCCACCCCCTGGATTTTCAGTTGCGTTGAAATCGACAATCGTGCCATCGGGATTTTCAGTATCGTTGGGATAGAAAATCTCCAGATCGGTCGACCATGTGTAGACGAAACCCTCTGCTTCCGGAGCCGGGTCAGCATTCCTAGGGTGCGTGAACATAAGAGCTCGAATACCGCTATCGTATTCCGTGACCAGAAGCCCCTGCGAGCTTACCGAAGGATCGGTGCCAAAGAAGTTTTCCACTCCATTGGGCTGACCGTCCTGATCAGGATCATCATTAAACCCGGTCTGGTCACCTACTTTAGGGAATCCAGAGATCCAACCTGCGAACCCCGCAGGTCCCGGAGTGCGGATATTATCGTATCCAACCGTGGATTCACTGCCCCACAGAGGAACGACCTTAATGCCTGTCACACCGTCAAAGACAAAGGCTTCGAAGGTATAGGTCTCCCAAGTTGACCCATCGCCAATGAGGACAGGGAAAAGCTCCCCCGAATCGCCGAGTCCTTGCTCGCTATCGTCGTAGAATTCGACCTTCAATCCACCGAGCCCTGTTCCAGCGAAGATCTTCATGTCCATCTTGAACTCATAGTTCCCTTCCTCGATGATTCCGAATTTTTCGGCAGGGATGATGGCAGCACCGTTGGAAACGATGACGGCCCATCCATCAGTGTTGGTAATTTGAGCGAACCCGCCAGGATTCCCTCCCGCATCGGGGAAACTAAATGTCGTGTTACCGTTACCAGAGTACTGCTCCCAATTGGCTGATCCGAGTTCGAAGCCAGGATTCAAAACCGGAGGAACCGAAATGGCTTCCGTATTAATCGTAAAATTGTCATAGGCCACCGAGGAGCCTCTTCCCCAGAGTGGGACAAGCTTGATCGCATTGGCATTCGAGGGAATAGAAACCTGGTAACCATAGGTTTCCCAAGTCGAACCGCCGCCGATCAACGGCACCCGCATGTCTCCGCTATCACTCAAGGTCGCAAAGCCATTGAGGAATTCGACCTTGAGTCCGCCAATCTCAGATCCAGCGAGAAGGCGCATGTCCTGCTTGAAGGTATAGGTTTCTCCGGCAACGAGGCCCAAACCAGCGATCGGAATTCCGACGCCTCCATTGCCAACCCAAATCCCAAACCCTTCGCCGTCATTGGTCATGACTCCATAACCATCTGAATTGCCGCCCGTAGTTTCATAAGCGAAGGTCGTGTGCTCATTGCCACCCTCCGCCCAGCTGGTGCGTCCATCCTCGAAATCTCCATTGGGAATCTCAGTAATATCGGGCACCTCGATCGGAACGGTGCTAAAGGCGATGTTGTCATAACCAACGACCGAGCCAGGTCCCCAAAGAGGAACAACCTTAATTGCCGTTGCGCTTTCAGGGATATTGATCTGAAAGTCGTAGGTTTCCCAAGTCGAGCCATCGCCAATAAGGTCAGGATAAACGTCACCCGTGGAACCGTTTGGAGCAGCACCATTGAAGAAATCAACTTTGAAGCCACCAAGATTAGTGCCCGAGAAAATTTTCATGTCCTGGCTGAAAATATAGCCCTGACCCGCAGTCAAGCCAATCCCGGACAGAGGAATTGCGGCCCCGTCCGAAGTCACTAGGACAGCCCAGCCTCCATCATCGGCAGAGTGATCGATCTCGCCATAGCCGCCTGGATTTCCTCCCGTCCCAGGAAAGTTGAACACGAAGGTTCCTCCTCCGCTG
The DNA here is from genome assembly GCA_028822935.1 of Akkermansiaceae bacterium. GTDB lineage: Bacteria > Verrucomicrobiota > Verrucomicrobiia > Verrucomicrobiales > Akkermansiaceae > SW10. Next base: position 76,659 of record JAPKCM010000006.1, on the reverse strand, counting down.
CTTTGCTCCCAATTCGACCCATCAGCGGCCTCGAAGTCTGCATCGGGAATCATTGCAGGTGGAGCTACTGGCGTGTCATCGGCAGTGATATTGTCAAAGGCAACGCTGGAGTCTGCCCCCCAAAGTGGCACGATCTTAATTCCGTCAGTTCCTGTGGGAATAGAAATGTCAAAGTTGTAGGTTTCCCAGGTTGATCCGTCGCCAATTAAGGCTGGAAAAATATCTCCGGTAGAACCATTGGCCGTTGTTTCACTGAAGAAATCAATTTTGAAACCTCCGAGAGCGGAACCAGAAAGAATCTTCATGTCCTGACTGAAAGTGTAGATCTCACCCGCATTCAAACCGAGGTCAGCAAGGAGGATCGGAAAATTAGAATTCGAGATCCAGATACCCCAGCCACCTCCGCCCGTGTTGTCGATGACTCCGTGATTCCCGGGATTTCCTCCTGATGAGGGATAGCTGTAAACGAAGCTGCCATCCCCACCGTTGGTTTCAACCCAGCCGCCTTGGCCGTTATTAAAATTTCCATCAAGAATAGTAATAGGTGCCGCATGGACACTGGACGTCGCTACCAAGATGGCTGCGGCACTAATGAATGTTGAATATCGCTTCATAATCTGGGGTGTCGGATTGGACCCGACGAGTAGTTGCATTAAATTTCATTAGTGCAACTTTATGCAAGTTACTTCAAAGTAGAGTTCCGGCAAGAAAAAAAATGCCCCCCTACTCCCATTTTGTAAAATAGCCTAAAATTCAAACCCTTTAACTCCCCTGCCACTTCAATCGCCAAAATTCTCACCCCCCTTACCATCAGGATTCGTAAATCCTGACCATTGCGTCACCTTTTGGGAATCGGGATCAATGGCCTTCCCTCTGGCAGGCTAGCATCCCCCCTGCTACTTTCTTACCCAGCAAGTAACCATCGAAACAGTCCATTGATACTTGCGCGCGGTTTCACGAATCAGAAAAGGTTCATCGGCTTGGTTGACCAACTCGAAAGAAGCTCCCAGCTCCTTCACCAGCCAGTCAAGAGTTCGCCCCTTCGGCCAATTTTCGCGATCCGTAAATTCCTCCAGCCAGGTGCACGGAGTTGCCAGCACGAGTTCCCCTCCTCCTCTCAAGAGATCTGGCAGACGCTCCAGGAACCGTCGAGGCTCTGGAAGACGACAGACGAGATTTGCCGCATGAACCCGGTCAAAGACTCCGAGATCACCCGAAAGATCCATCGCATCACCCACCTCAAAGTTCACCCGATCTGGCAAGCTCCCCTCGGGCAAACCCGCACTGAGCTGGCTCCGCAAAGCCCCCTCTTCCAGACGTTGATAAGTAAGCGACTCCCCCTCCCCAATTCGCCGGGCGGCCTCAATAAAGGCCTTTGAGAAATCGACCCCCACCACCTCGTCAGAAGTCTTGCTGAGCTCAAATGATGACCTTCCCACCGCGCAACCCACATCGAGAGCTCGACCCACCTCACCTTTGGAAAAATGAGCCACCGTCCGAATCGGAAAATCAAGAGCCTGACAAGGTCCACCTGGCCATTCGAGAATCTCTTTTGGCGACCCGTAGTGAAACAGGAGATATTCATCGACGATTTTGCTCTGCTCGTAAATTTCGCTCATTCAATGCAGTCAAAGCGATCCTTCCCGTTTGTCTAGGAGTTCCTTATATTTCAACGGAAAATTTTCGTTTTGCGATTTAAGTTGAGTGACCTTCGCAGAAAAACGCCTCCCATTGTCGAGATCACGACCGAGGAGCCTACTCCTTCGGAATAATCCACCCTTTCGAGTGACTTGAGGGTTTTCACCCGCCCATTCCTGCGCTACTCCAACCGGCGTCATGCTTCAAGCCGGAATCGTAGGAATGCCCAATGTCGGAAAGTCGACCCTTTTCAACGCCCTCACTCGCACGCGAAATGCGGAGGCCGCGAATTATCCTTTCTGCACCATCGACCCCAATCTGGGCATGGTCACCGTGCCGGACGAGCGCTTAACCAAGCTCTCGGAAATGTCCAAATCAACTAAGGTCATCCCCACCGCGATCGAATTTGTCGATATCGCAGGTCTCGTTGAAGGCGCTTCTGAAGGCGCAGGCCTTGGAAACAAGTTTCTCGCCACCATCCGGGAAGTCGACGCCATCGTGCAGGTCGTTCGCTGCTTCGAGAATGAGGATATCATTCACGAGCTCGGCACCGTCGATCCCACCCGCGACATCGAGATCATCAATTCCGAACTCATCCTCGCTGACATCGCCGCCCTTGATAAACGGAAGCAATCACGGGAGAAAAAAGCAAGATCAGGTGACAAGGAATCTGCTGCCGAGGTCGCCCTCATCACCAAACTCATTCCCCACCTGGACGCGGGTAAACCTGCCTTGACGGCAGATTTGAACGACGACGAAAATGTTCTCATCAAGGACTTCTTCCTCCTTTCCTCCAAGCGCACCATTTTCGCCTGCAATGTGAACGAAAGCGAACTCGCCTCCGCCGTTGCTCATCCCGATTCCCACCCTCTGGTATCCAAGGTGAAAGCCTACGCCGCAGAATCACACGGCGCGGAAATCATCGTGATCTCCGCTCAGATCGAAGAAGAACTTGTCGATCTTTCCCCCGAGGAAGCGACCGAGTTCCTTGAAGACATGGGCGTAGCAGACTCTGGCGTTTCCGACCTGATTAAGGCCGTTTACCACCTCTTGGGACTCCGGACCTACATCACGACCGGAGAAAAAGAAACCCGCGCCTGGACCATCACCGAAGGAGACAAAGCGCCTGCTGCAGCCGGTGTCATCCATGGTGACTTCGAGCGCGGTTTCATTGCCGCTGAAGTGATCCACTACGATGATTTCGTAGAACTCGGCGGAAAAGTGGCCGGACGCGATGCTGGAAAACTCCGAATCGAAGGAAAAGAATATGTCGTCAAAGATGGCGACGTCATCGAATTCCGATTCAACGTCTAACTCTTCTTTATGCGGCGCTGCGGCAGCGGGCTCTTTGCTGCAGGACGGCGTCTGAGTTCACTAACTCTTCGCTCAAAAGTTCTCGATCACCTCTGGTGGACGCCCACGGAAGCGGCAGTTGGCTGCGCAATATTGGCAGTCCCGCCGTTCCCTTAACGGCAGAATCCTTCCCCAACATATTCTAAATCAGCCCCTAACAGAGCCAAGACTTATATTGTGAGTTCCTCATGGTCCTCTTACTAAATAGGTGAAATTGATTATCGATTTTTTAGAATATATTTCCTGCTTTTCAAAATGATCATCAAGCGTAACTTGCACCCTGATGCGTTTCTTTCTCTCGCCCGCCCTCTTGGTTATCCTCATCCTTCCATCGCTTGGCCAGTTCCTGGACCCGGCAGCCGCACCCGCGGCACCAGTGACAGTCTACGATTCCGTCGTCCGGATCGAAGTCTCTACCCAGACCCCCGACTACCGCACTCCTTGGAACTCGGGACGTTTTTCCGGCGGGATCGGCACCGGATTCCTTATCGGGCAGAATCGTTTCCTCACCAATGCGCACGTTGTTTCTGACGCACGTCGCGTGCTCATCACGAAAAGAGGATCTTCTCAGAAGCACCCCGCGCGGGTCATCCACATCGCTCATGATTGCGATCTAGCGCTCCTGGAAGTTGAACAGTTTGCGCCCTTTTCCCAACTTCCCCACCTTGAGTTTGGGGGAATGCCGAAACTTGAAAGCGAAGTGAGCGCGATCGGCTATCCGGTCGGCGGAGACCGACTCTCTGTCACACGGGGCGTTGTTTCACGGATCGACTTCCGTCCTTACTCGCATTCCCGCGCTGATTCCCACCTCGTGATTCAAATTGATGCCGCCATCAACCCCGGAAACTCCGGAGGCCCAGTCGTGCAGGACGGCAAGGTCATGGGAGTCGCCTTCCAGGGCCTTACTCAAGCAGACAATACCGGATACATCATCCCCATGCCGGTTGTCGGTCGCTTCCTCAAGGATGTCGAAGATGGAGAATATGATCACTACGTCGATATCGGCGTTTCTACCTTCCCCCTCTTCAACCCCGCGATGCGCAAAGCTTACCAGCTCGAAGCGGACGGAAAGGGAGTTCTGGTGACCCGAGTCGTCCCCGAGTCCCAATGCGATGGCGTCTTGGAACGCGGCGACATCCTTCTAAGCATCGATGGACATGAAATCGACAGCGCCGGAAACATCAATGTTGGCGGAGAATTCCTCGACATGAACGAAGTGGTCGAACGCAAATTCGCAGGTGATGGGGTCGCCTTTACCTTTCTCCGCACGGGTGAAAAGAAGGATGCCAAGGTCACCCTCAAGGCCTCCGAAGCCTCCCGCATCTATGCCATGAAATATGGAGTCACCCCCCGTTTCAGTGTCTACTCCGGGCTCGTCTTTCAACCGCTCGATTTCAATCTTTTCGCCACTTACAAGTTCGAAAATCGGAACCTCCGGAAGCTCTATGACGAATACATTGCCGAAGGCATCTTCGAGAAGCGCAAGGATATCGTCGTCCTCACCCGTGTCGAAAGCGACCAACTCACCAGCCATATGTCAGGCTTTGCCGGGATGGTGGTTGAAAAGGTCAATGATGCTGAAATCGTGAGCCTCAGACAACTCCACGACATCCTCCATCAAAAGAATGCCCCGGAGTTTCTCAAAATAGAATTCGCCGGCGGCTCACGTCCCCTGGTGATTCCTTCCGCAGATGCCGCAAAGGCCCACCCCCGAATCATGGCCCAGGTTGGCATCAGCCGTGAAGCCCAACTCGACTAAGCACACCCTCTTTTTTCTCATGAAACTCCATTTTCTTCCCGCATTCGCGCTGACTTTTCTGACCGTTCTATCGATTCCTGTTTCGGCCGAAATCGAGGACTCGGTTCTCCGTGTTAACTCAACCCTCCAGGGCTATAGCCCCTCCCAGCCATGGGAAAAGACCAGCCCCCGGAAGCTGCGCGGCCTCGGGGCCCTTCTCTCCGGAAACCGTGTTCTTACCACAGCCCAAATGGTGGCTGATCAAATCTATCTCGAGTTCGAATCTGCCGATTCCACCCAGTCAGTCCCCGCCAAGGTGATCGCCGTTGATTACGATGCCAACCTCGCCCTCCTCGCACCCATCGGCGAGAGCGGATTCTTATCTAAAATGAAGCCCGCAGAGGTCAGCCCTCCGAGTAAGCCAGGCGACTCTGTCGATATTGTCCAACTCGAGGACAACGGTTCCTCTCAAACCACCAGCGGATCAATCCGCAGTCTCGAACTCCTGAGCACCTTCATCTCCGGGCGTTACTTTCTCTGCTACGAAGTGAAGGCCTCGATGCAGACCGAGGGGAATTCTTTCACCCTGCCTGCCTATCGCGACGGAAAATTGTGTGGCCTCCTCTCGAGCTACAGCTCCAAGGATCAGATCTGCGACATCCTCTCCAGCGACATCATTTCGGCCTTCCTGAAGGACGCCGAGGATGGCGAATATCAGGGGTTTCCAAGTATGGGAGTTGGATTTACCACAACCGAGGATCCTAATTTCCGAAAATGGCTGCAGATTCCTGCCGATCAAGGCGGTCTCTACATCAATCGCGTTCTTCCCACGAGTTCTGCCAATGCCGCTGGGGTGAAAAAAGGAGATGTCCTCCTCTCGATCGGCGGACATCCAATCGATCGCAAGGGATACTTCCAACATCCGGACTATGGCCCCCTTTATTGGACCCACTTGGTAAAGGGATCTAGAAAAGTTGGTGAAAATGTGGAAGTCGAAGTCCTCCGCGAGGGTAAAATCAAAAACCTTGATCTCTTACTCAGAAAGTCAGGTGAACGCCTCCTCGCATCCCACCTCTATGGCCAGGCACCTCCCTTTCTTATTAAAGGCGGGCTCGTTTTTCAGGAACTTTCTCTGCCTTACCTTAAGGCATTTGGAAAGGATTGGGCCACTCGTGCTCCTATGAATTTACTCGATATTCTCAGTAATCCCGAGGATTTCGAAGAGGGCCGACGTCGCGTCGTCGTTCTCACTCGGGTCATTCCCACTCAAGCCACCATCGGCTACGAGCGGATGTCCAATCAAGTTGTCGAATCAGTGAACGGCCAGCCCGTTCGGGGGCTTCCTGAATTAGAAAATGCCCTGGCGCAAACCCCGGAAAACGGTCTCCACGAAATTGAAACAGACGATATCCCTTATCGGATCTATCTGGATCAGACTCTCGCAGAGAGCGTTGACCAGCAGTTTAAGGCGAGCGGGCTTCCTTCATTATCACGAATCTATTCGGTAGAGTAGAAAGTCCAGGACTTCGCACGACGGCGAATCATCAGACCCTGCATGAGTCCAAGATGGACAGGCACTGCACTTCCTGGCTCGGGGAGCGCTGTCACTTCTTCCAGTGATGGAAAAGAAAAGGCATCCTCTGCGACAGAGGGAATGCCGATTTTGTTTCCGAACTCAATACTGCCAATAACTCTTTAAGATAAATTAACCATTCCTCTCTCTTTTTTTCCCTAGGTTATGTGAATTCAGCGATTCAACGACATTCTCCGCTTGAAATTAAAGGCTTCGCCTTTAGGGTCTGGGTGTCCGAGATCGGGCGTGATTAATGTCATGAGTTCTTCTAAATGCTCTCTCTGCACCTTTATTAAATCTTCGATCGGTCGAAAGCTGGTAGTTGCCCTCACCGGACTCGCTCTAGTTCTCTTCTTGGCGGGACATCTCTCCGGAAACCTGCTCATCTTCGCTGGCGCCGAAGTTTTTGATGCATACGCTGAGTTCCTCCATAGCTTCCTCCACGGGATGGGGGTCTGGGTTGCTCGTATTGGCCTACTAGCCTGCTTCGTCATCCACATCTGGTTCACTGTTCTCCTAACAAGAGAGAACAAAAAGGCACGGACTCCTTATGTGCACGAGGCGACAGTCCAAGCATCAAAATCATCTAGAATAATGATCTGGTCTGGCCTCACAATTCTGGCCTTTGTCATTTTCCACCTCCTTCACTTTACCGTTCGCATCGACTCGGATCTTGCTGCGCTCGGCGAGGCCAGCCCCTGGGAAATGGTCATCCAAGGATTTCAAAACCCGCTTGTAACGATTTTCTACGTCATTGCGATGACCTTGCTCTGTTCGCACCTCAGCCACGGAGTCGCTTCGATCTTCCAAACGCTGGGCCTCCGCAGTAAGAAAACCGCTGGTGCCATCAAGTTCATCTCTTGTGCCTATGCCTTCGTTATCTACGTCGGCTTTATTTCCATCCCTCTTTCCATCTGGTTGTTCGGCTTTGGCCGCTAACCCCTGCTAATTCCCGCTATGAGTCTCGATAGTAAAGTTCCCACCGGTCCACTCGGTGAAAAATGGTCATCCCACAAGATGGGCTCCAAACTCATCAATCCTGCCAACAAGCGAAAGTTCAAGATCATCGTGGTCGGCTCCGGTCTCGCGGGAGGATCCGCCGCCGCAACTCTTTCCGAGCTGGGATATCAGGTCGATTGCTTCTGCTATCAAGACAGCCCCCGCCGCGCCCACTCGATCGCCGCTCAAGGAGGAATCAACGCCGCCAAGAACTACCAAAACGACGGCGACTCGGTATTTCGCCTCTTTTACGACACTATCAAAGGGGGCGATTTCCGCTCCCGCGAAGCCAACGTTCATCGTCTTGCCGAGGTTTCCACCGAGATCATCGACCAATGTGTCGCTCAAGGAGTTCCCTTCGCCCGCGAATACGGCGGACTCCTCGACAATCGCTCATTTGGAGGAGCTCAGGTAAAACGCACCTTCTATGCACGCGGCCAAACCGGCCAACAACTGCTCATCGGCTGTTACCAGGCGCTCTCTAAAGAGATCGCCAAAGGTGGAGTAAAAATGCACTCCCGCACCGAAATGCTCGATCTCGTGGTAGTAGATGGCCATGCTAAGGGAATCATTGTCCGCAATCTCGTCACCGGTGAGATTACTTCCCACGCGGCCGATGCCGTTATCCTTGCGACCGGTGGTTATGGAAACGTTTTCTATCTCTCAACCAACGCCATGGGCTGTAATGTCATGGCCGCTTTCCGTGCCCATAAGCGAGGAGCCTACATTGCCAACCCTTGCTACACCCAGATTCATCCGACCTGCATCCCTGTCAGCGGTGATTACCAATCCAAGCTAACCCTCATGTCCGAGTCTCTTCGGAACGACGGACGCATCTGGGTTCCTAAATCAAAAGAGGACGCCGCCGCGATCCGCGATGGCCGCAAATCTGCCTCTGATATCGACGAAGATAGCCGCGACTATTATCTCGAACGTAAATACCCCTCTTTCGGAAACCTTTGCCCCCGTGACATCGCCTCCCGCGCTGCCAAAGAATGCTGTGATGAAGGCCGTGGCGTCGCCACCACCGGACTCGGAGTCTTCCTTGACTTTAAGGACGCCATCGATCGCGATGGAGAAGACGCCATCCGCGCCCGCTACGGAAACCTCTTCCAAATGTATGAGAAGATCTCAGGCGATAACCCCTACTTACAGCCAATGAAGATCTATCCTGCCGTCCACTACACGATGGGTGGCCTCTGGGTAGACTACAACCTCATGTCGAACCTTCCGGGACTTCACGTCCTCGGCGAGGCTAACTTCTCAGACCATGGCGCCAATCGTTTGGGCGCTTCCGCCCTCATGCAGGGCCTTGCTGATGGATACTTCGTCATCCCATCCACTATCGCTGTCTATCTCTCGACCCAAAAGGCGGGTGCTGTCACCACAGCCCATCCTGAATTTAAGAGGGCGAAAAACGAAGTGCGCGATCGTCTAAAAGCTCTCATCGAAATTAAAGGAGATCGCTCTGTCGATTCCTTCCACCGTGAACTGGGCCTCCTCATCTGGGACAAATGCGGCATGGCCCGCGATCGCGATGGCCTCGAGGAAGCTCTAAAGCGCATTCCTGCCATCCGTGACGAATTTTGGACCAATGTGCGGATCCCCGGATCTGTAAATGGCCTCAATGTTGAACTTGAAAAAGCAGGTCGCGTTGCCGACTTCATCGATTTCGCCGAGGTCCTCTGCCACGATGCCCTCAATCGCGAGGAATCCTGCGGAGGCCACTTCCGTTCCGAACACCAATTCGTAGAATCGGACTCTGAAGTACAGGACGGCACCACTCAAACCGGCGAGGCCCGTCGCCACGATGATCAATTCCAGTATGTCGCCGCTTGGGAGCACACCGCTCCCGGCACTCCTCCTGTTTTGCACAAAGAAGAACTCGTCTTCGAAGAAGTCAAACCTTCCATCCGCTCCTACAAGTAAGTCATGTCACTCCTCAACCTAACACTAAAGGTCTGGCGTCAGGACAATCCGTCCGACTCCGGCCGTATTGAAACCTATGAGGCCAAGGAGATTCCGACTTCGGCTTCCTTTCTGGAAATGATCGATATCGTCAATGAACGCCTCATCAAGGACGGCCATGACCCCATTCATTTCGACCATGACTGCCGCGAAGGAATCTGCGGCATGTGCTCCATGACGATCAATGGCGTCCCCCATTCAAAGGAGCGCGGCACCACTACTTGTCAGCTCCACATGCGTAAGTTCTCCGATGGAGAGACAATCTACATCGAGCCCTTCCGCGCCAAGGCCTTCCCCGTCATCAAGGACCTCGTTACCGACCGTTCTTCATTCGACCGTATCATCGGTGCCGGTGGTTTCATCAGCGTTCGCACCGGCTCGGCACCCGATGCCCACGCCGTCCCCGTTCCAAAGCCCGATGCCGATGCCGCGTTCGATGCCGCTGCCTGTATCGGTTGCGGTGCCTGCGTCGCCACCTGCAAGAATGCCAGCGCCATGCTCTTCGTTTCCGCCAAAGCATCCCACCTCAATCACCTTCCCCAGGGACAGGTCGAGAAGGACCAACGCACCCTCTCCATGGTGCGCCAAATGGACGCCGAAGGATTCGGAAACTGCACCAATCAATACGAGTGCGAAGCAGTCTGCCCCAAGGAAATCAGCGTCCAGCACATCGCGAAACTCAACCGCGACTACCTCGCCGCCAGCGCGCGGGAAGGAGTTTCTTAGCACAAGCCGTAGCAGAGGCTCTCAGCCTCTGCTAAGTTTGATTCGGGAGTTAAGTTTACTCCCTTCCCAAGGAGAGCAAAAATAGGACCTCAATCCTCTAAGATGCTATTTTTTTAGCATTTAATCTTGTGACGCCATTCCCTATGTGCTGTTTTACCAGCATATGAAGATTCTTTGCCTTCTCCCTGCCGTCATTCTTTTCGCCTCCTGCGCTTCGAACCCCTCCGCCGCACCTGCCGCCTCATGGAGCCCAGCCGCAAGCGAAGGCCGTCAAATTCGCCGCACCGGATCGCTGAAGATGAAAACACACAAACTCAAGGGCAGTTCCGAAAAATCAATCGCCCTCGTTCATTCCCACCAAGGAATCCTCCAGAGCTCCACCCTCACTGAAGACGTTTACCAAGCCACTATCAAGGTCCCCTCATCATCACTAGAGCCTCTCATGGAGGAGCTGAGTAGTTTCGCAAAAGTGACCCGCAAAAGTGTCAGTCAGGACGACGTCACCCGGCAGACCCGCGACCTTCAGGCCGAGGTGCAAAATAAGATCGCCCTCCGAAATCGCCTTCGCGAACTCCTCAAACAAGCAACGAAAGTCTCCGACGTCCTCGAAATCGAAAAAGAACTCGCCAATGTCCAAACCGAACTCGATCAGCTCACCGGAACACTAAAATCACTCAGATCCCAAGTCTCCTCATCGACCCTCTCGCTCAACATCGAACGCGATCGCCTCCCAGGCCCCTTGGGCCTAGTCACAAAGAGTTCCAGCTGGCTCGTCGGAAAGCTCTTCTACCTCAACTAACAAGGAACACAGGGCAGTTCCACTTGATCGGCGAAGGATTCGACACCCCTATTTTCAATCCCAGTTCTTTCCCCGCCCTCGCAATTTCAAGAATTTTTACCAAGGATACGTGTTCGTCGCAGTCAAGCTCTCCTTCTCTTCCTTCCCATAAGCAGGAAGTGCTGCGGCTCCTAGCATTGCGATTATTTCACGTCTTTTTACCTCTCAACTCAAGGCACTCAAGGCCCATTCCTCAAGGTTAGAAACATTCTTTTTGCGGAAATGAAAGCTCCCCCACCGCTCCTACGTTTTATCCCGTTAATATGAGTATCGACACCCGACGTCACTTCCTGAAAAAATCCACCCTCCTCGCTGGTTCCACCTTCGGATTCCCCGCCATCGTGAGCGGCCAGAACCTCAACTCCAAAATCCAGGTCGCGTGCATCGGCGTTGGAGGAAAAGGCGACAGCGATACCAAAAACGCCGCCAAATGCGGAGGCCATATTGCCGCCCTCTGCGACATCGACCGCAATACCCTCGACAGAATGGCGAAAACCTTCCCCAAAGCTTCCAAGCACTCCGACTTCCGCGAAATGCTCAGCTCCATCGGCGACAAGATCGACGCCGTCACCGTCTCCACCCCCGACCACCTTCACGGCGTCGCCTCCATCATGGCGATGCAGATGGGCAAGCACATCTACTGCCAAAAACCTCTCACTCAGACCGTTTGGGAATCCCGCTTCATGCGCAATCTCGCCCGCGAAAAGAAACTCGCAACCCAGATGGGCAACCAAGGATCCGCAGCCGATGGCCTCCGTCGCTCCGTCGAAGTCATCCAGTCCGGTGTCATCGGAAATCCCAAAGAACTCCACGTCTGGACCAACCGCCCCGTCTGGCCCCAGGGCCTCGAGCGCCCCGCCGGATCCGATCCCATCCCTGAAGGCCTCAATTGGGACTGCTTCATCGGGCCCGCCCAAATGCGCCCCTACAAAAAAAACGTCTACCACACTTTCAAATGGCGTGGTTGGTCCGACTTCGGCACCGGTGCCCTCGGCGACATGGCCTGCCACACCGTCAACATGCCCTTCCGCGCCCTCAAACTCGGCTACCCCACCCGCATCGAGTGTGAAATGGCCTCACGTATTTACGACGAGACCTACCCCCTCACCACCCGTGTCCGCTTCGAGTTCCCCGAGCGCGATGGCCTCCCGCCACTCAAGTTCTGGTGGTACGATGGCAACCCATCCCAATCATTCGACCCCATCCGCCCCAAGGCTTCCGTCGTCGCCGACGTCATCAAACTCCGTGGCGGAAAACTACCCGGCAGTGGCGCCGTCATCATTGGCGACAAAGGCAGCGTCTTCTCACAAGACGACTACGGCCGCGAATTCTACGTCAAACTGAACGGCGAAAAAGAATACACCCACGCCGACAAGCACCCCGCCTGCCAAGGCATCCCCCAGACCATCCCCCGCTCACCCGGACACGAACAGGAATGGTTCGACATGATGGAAAGCGGCAAGCCTGCCTACTCCAACTTTGAGATCGCCGCCTACCTCAACGAAGTCATCCTCCTTGGCTGCATTGCCCAACGAGTCGGTGAAGGCCACCCCATCGACTGGGACGGACCCAACATGAAGTCCACCAACAGCGCCCTCGCCACCAGCCTCGTCAAGCGAGACTACCGCGACGGCTGGGCCCCCAAAGTCTAAGAAAGGAGCGCGGGACGCGTGTCCTCCCTCGCTCGAAGAGCGAAGGAGGGTCCCGTCTCGATCAATCCAACAGGGGGCAGGATGCCCCCACTCCTTTCTCCCATGTCAGCAACCAAGGGTCGTCCCTTTCGTTTCTTTCGTGGTTCTCATCCCCCTCAACCAATCCTGCCCATCCAACAGGCCAAGTCCCTCAAGCAAGATTAGCCCCATTCGCAAGATGCGCGTTCACTCCCACTCAACCAAGCTCTCAAATCTCAATCCCCCCCAACCAAGAAAATCCCATCTATTCCATTAATCCGTGGTTTCCTCAATTCTTGACACTCTCAGCTTCATCAGGCACTCAACCGCCCTCCTATTATGAATAAACTCACTGTCCGTGATCTCGATGTTGCCGGAAAAGAAGTCCTCGTCCGAGTCGACTTTAACGTCCCAAAAAACGACGCCCTCGAAATCACTGATGACACCCGCATCCGTGCCGCTCTCCCCACCATCGAGCACCTCAGGTCCGCTGGTGCCAAGATCGTTCTCTGCTCCCACATGGGACGCCCTTCTGCTGAGAAGGAAGTAAAATACTCCCTCGCTCCTGCTGCCGAGCACCTTGGAAAACTCCTCGGATGCGACATCGCCTTCGCCCCAGACTGCATTGGCGATGACGCCGAAGCCGCACGCGCCTCTCTTTCAAAGGGCGACATTATTCTCCTCGAGAACACCCGCTACTATTCGGAGGAAAAGGCAAACGACGCCACCTTCGCCGAAGCCCTCGCTGGCGATGCCGAACTCTTCGTCAACGACGCCTTCGGCACCGCACACCGCGCCCACGCCTCTACCGAAGGAGTCACCCACCACGTTTCCCAGTCCGCCATGGGCTTCCTTATCGAAAAGGAACTCGAATTCCTTCAGGTCAAACTCGACAGCCCCGAGCGCCCCTTCGTCGTCATCATGGGCGGCGCAAAAGTATCCGATAAGATCGAAGTCATCTCCTCCCTCCTCGACAAAGCCGACACCATCCTCATCGGTGGCGCCATGGCCTACACCTTCCGCAAAGCGCAGGGCTACGAGATCGGCATGAGCCTCGTCGAAAACGACAAGCAGGCACTCGCCCTCGAGATCCTCGAGTCCGCTAAGGCAAAAGGCGTCAACTTCCTCCTCCCTGCCGACACCCGCATCACCAAGGAATTCAAAGAAGGAGCCGAAACCTGGAACACCGAAATCTACGGACAAGGCGGCACCATCCCCGCCGATAAAGAAGGCATCGACATCGGCGACGTCGCCATCGAAGAATTCAAAGAAGTGATCGCCGGAGCCAAGACCATCCTCTGGAACGGACCCATGGGCGTCTTCGAAAAAGACTGCTTCTCAAAAGGAACCGACGCCATCGCAAACGCCATCGCAGACAGCGGTTCCCTCAGCATCGTGGGCGGAGGAGACTCCGTTACCGCAGCCGTCAAATTCGGCGTCGCGGACAAAGTCTCCTTCATCTCCACCGGCGGCGGCGCCTCCCTCGAACTCCTCGAAGGCAAGCCCCTCCCCGGAGTCGCCGCCCTCAGCGACAAGTAAGGGAACAATCATCCACCTTTCAAAAAGCCCGTCTCAAAAGAGGCGGGCTTTTTGAGTGAGCGCGGCTTTGTAAGCCGATATCGCAGGGAAAGATGCCTTCTGGATTGAGCAACAGGCTAGTTCGCGGAGAATCATCTCCTCACAAAAAAGAGGAGCATCCCAACACGGGAAACTCCTCTCTAAATTCTAACAGGACTTCCTGATTCTACCTCACCTCGATCACTCCGCGCATGATGCCGGCGTGACCAGGGAAGGTGCAGATGAAGGGATAGTCTCCGGCCTCGGTAGGCGCGGTGAATTCCAGTTCCTGGGTTTCCCCTTTTTCCAAAAGCTTGGTGGCATGAAGAATATCAGGAGACTCCGGAAGCCATCCCTTTTTGAATCCTTCGGCACCGAGAGCGATCGCGGCGTTTCCGACGGCATCAGCGGTTCCAGGCTTCACGATGACAAAGTTGTGCGGCATGTAGTCGGGATTCACGAAGATGAGCTTCACCTTCTTGCCCACTTTCAGTTTGAACTCCTTCACATCGAACTGGATCTTCTCGACGATGGTATTCACGCGCACGGTCGTGAGATCAGCAGTGTTGGATTCGATGCCTCCTTTGAAGGTGACCATCTTCACTTCTTCTTCGATCTGCTGCGTTCCCAACGTCGGGTCAGCCACTTCCCAGAAGTGCTTCACCGTAGCAGCTCCTTGAGCCGCATGTTTGTCAGCTGAGCTGAGAACCTTAGCCAAGAGATCGTTGTTTTTGACATTGTGCTGCTGGTGAACCCAAAGCGCTTCGAGAAGCGGGATGCCGTCTTCTTTCTTGGCGGGATCAAATTGCTTCACCCACTCCTGGGTCGCGGCAATAACCTTATCGGTATCGCGCTCACTGATTTCAACCCGCGTGCGGTGACGCACACCCATGACAGGGTGCTTGAAGTTATTAAGGAGTGCGGTGATGGACGCACCATCGATCTTCACAGGCTTCTGCAGCGGGCGTCCTTCGTAGGTCATGCGATAGATACGACCGTGCTTCTTATCACGATTGGGGTCGCGCACGTTGTGCTGCATGTGACCGATGATGACGTTGTGCCAGTCAGCAACATAGAGTGCGCCGTCTCCACCGAAGATCGCATCCGTAGGTCGGAAGTTCTTGTCGTCGCTGTAGAGCAATTCCTCAGCAGGAGTTCCCCAGACTTCACCAAACTTGTATTTCTTATCCTCAAAGCCGTCGCGGTGAAGCTTATACTGCTTGAGACCGAGATAGCCGATGGTGTTGCAGACGAGGAAGTTTTGCTGCATCTCCTCGGGGAAGTGGCTGCTGGAAACGATCTCATCAGCAGAGACCGGGCGGACTTCTTTGTTCAAGAGCGGGAACATTTTGAAGCCCTTCCCTTCAGGACGCACCTGATAGGAGCGCCCACCGGTTCCGTCATTGGCATATAGGTATCCCCACTGATCAAAGCTGGTTCCATGAGGATTTGGACTGTTCCCAGCGTGGAAAGTAATCGTGAAACGACGTGGATCAAAGCGATACATTCCGGAAGCTCCCGTGCTCAACGATGGACCCCAAGGAGTTTCATGATTGTGGTGGAGGAAGATTCCGCTCTGCCAGTAAATTCCTCCGTCAGGGCCGAAGATGAGATTGTTGGCAGCGTGGTGCGTGTCGGATGAGCCCACTCCCTGCATGATGACGTAACGCACATCCGCGACATCGTCGCCATCGGTGTCTTTCAGGAAAAGGATATCAGGCTGGGAAGTCACAATCACTCCACCATTCCAGAATTCAAAACCGAGCGGGTTGTGGACCTTCGCGAATTCAATCACACGGTCTGCCACACCATCATTGTCGTCATCTTCAAAGATGAGCAGAGCATCGTTCATTTCCTTGAGTGGCTCCCACTTGGGATACGTCGCCCAAGCGGCAGCCCAGAGGCGTCCTTTGGTATCGACCTGCATCTGAACCGGGTTGGCCATTTGAGGGAACTTTTTCTCATCGGCAAAAAGGTTCATCTTGAATCCCTTGGCCAGGTGCATTTTCGAAATGGCTTCTTTGCCATCGAGATACTTGAGGTTGCCCTCTTTCGCCGCGCTTGAGCTGCGGGAACCACCACCCACGTTTGAAATGACGGGAATCGGAGCGGGGACATTCGAATCATCAACCTTGAGGTCCTTTCCAGCAGCGCGCGCCCAGATCTTTTTGTCGCGATTCGCAGTGGTCACGTCGAGCATCTTAAGTTCGTGCCCCAGCACGTCCTTGTTGGTCTGACCATTGACGAAGCTCAATCCAGAACGACCGCCCCAGACGTCGTTTCCATCGGCCGCACGATAGCGGTTATACCAGTGCCAGTTCTTGTCGGTCACTGCCTTGCGGAGCGCCTGATGACTCGGTGAAGCATTCACTTCTTTCTTTAAAAGAGCTTTGGCAATCACCTCGCCGATCATGCGATTTCCATCCTGATTCAAATGGATGCCATTCAAGGTCAGCGGAATCGTGCTGGTGGAGTATAGTTTCAGAGAAGGGTTGAACAGGTCGAGGAAGGCGACGCCATTTTGCAGAGCGGCCAGGCGGGTTGCTTCGGTGATGGCAAGGAGGCGTTTGTTGTTGGCCCGGCCATTGGGAAGGTTTTTATCCTTGAGGTTTTCGTGGGCAATCGGACTCGCAAGAACAATGCGCGGGAGACTTTCGCCATTGGGCTGGGCCTTGCGTAACTCCTTCACGAGTTCAGCCAGCTGCTTGGCGTAGTCCTCAGGCTTGGTGTCAAAGGATTCGTTGTATCCAAACATCGCGATCACGACATCCGCTCCGACCTCTTGAAGATAGGCGGGCATAGGAGTGAAGCCACTGGAACGGGGATACTTGTTCGCCCGGTCGCCACTGAGGCTCATATTTCGGAAGCTGAGATCCATTCCGGGAACCTCGGATTGGATAAGAGCCTCCAGCCATCCGTCGTGCTGCATGCGCTCGGCGAGGCTGTTTCCGATGATCGCGATGGTGTCGCCTTTTTGAAACTCGAAGGGAGAAGGGTCGCGGTAGTCGGCTGGAACCTGCACCACCTTGGCGGCCTTTCCATTGGCATCACGATAGCTGACCTCTCCTCCGGTGCTAAAATCAACATTCGCTGAGAATTCGGGCGCTTTAATCCCCTTCTTTTGGAAGACTTTCTTCCGTTTTGCATCAAGGAGCGTGAAGGTAAAGCCGTCGAGTCGCTCCCCAAGGCTTTCACCGCGATTCCAGATCGTAACTAAATCGATCTTCGAACTCTTCCCTAGATCGAGCTCCCACCAAGGGTTTTTCGAGTTTTGCTGGGTGTGGGTTTGACCATTGCTGCTGAAACTTGGGCTCTTATTGCCATCGATCGCACGATCTGCCGTGCCGCTATTCGAATCGCTGGATTGGGTCGCTTTACCAGAACGGGCAATATTTTTACCCCCTGATAGAACTTCGACTTCGGCGAGTGTCAGAACGCGATTTTTGCCCGGAAGTTCGATTCGAACATAGCGGGCATCAATCGACGGCGCGGCCGCAGAAATCAGGGAGGAAAGGAGAAGGATCGTTGAAACTATCTTCATATGCGTATGTTACTGTTACGCACATCACGCCGCAAAACTTAGCGAGAAAATTGAATAAGTTCACAAAGGTGTCAAACTGCCTCCCTACTCCGTGAAGGCCATCACTTCACTCAGGCGACTAAAGCTGGGAAAGGTAAGGTCTTGGCAACCTTCGGTGACGATTTTGATGAACTTCACCTCCTTCGGGTCAAATCGATGAATGGCGTGATTTTCGCTCCCTCGGGTCTCCTTTTCCGTCTTCCCGACTGATTGAAAGATGGTTCCATCGGCCGAAACAAGGATTTCATACTGTTCCCAGCTCTTTCCAACCGCCCGCTCATAAACGACGAGGCGGGACAGGGAGGCCACTTTCTTCATTTCAATCAGAATCTCCAGCGGCTTCGGCTTCCGATATTGCTAGGATGGAACGAGACAAATGAACTAGAGAATCAAAGCGAATGTGAATTGATCCAGTTCGGCTGTAGTCAGGGCGCTAGGAAAGGGAGAAGAACTTTTTAACCCTCATGAGTCCTCGCCATCGGATTGTAAAAAGCCGACGAGTTCACTCATCGCTTATTTCGATGTTTATATACTACCTATCGATTTCCAATATCACGCGTCTCGCCTGACGCTGGGAGAATGATTCTCCTGCTCGCTGGCATCGCGGCTCTCTTTCTCCTGATTGAAAAGGTTTGGCCCGCTAACAAACTCCCCGTCTCGAAGGGCTGGTGGACCCGCATCGCCCTGATCAACGCCGCT
Source organism: Akkermansiaceae bacterium (assembly GCA_028822935.1). GTDB lineage: Bacteria > Verrucomicrobiota > Verrucomicrobiia > Verrucomicrobiales > Akkermansiaceae > SW10. The sequence goes on along the minus strand of JAPKCM010000006.1, from coordinate 58,320 downwards.
CAGGTCGTGATCGTCATTCTCGCCGGGCTGACCTGGGACCGATGGTGCCAATCGTGGTCACTCTTTCAGCTGAGTGAGCATGTCTCCACTTTTTGGAGCGCAGTAATCGCCTACTTCATTTCCACCTTCATCTACTACTGGTGGCATCGCGTCCGCCATGAGTCGCAATTCTTCTGGCGGCTTTGTCACCAGCTCCATCATTCACCGCGGCGCATCGAAGTGCTCGCCAGCTTCTATAAGCACCCAGTGGAAATCACGATCAATTCGGTCATCTCCGCCACCCTGACCTACCTCATTCTGGGGATCACCGTCGAAGCCGCTGCGCTCTACACCGTCTTCACCGCAATCGCGGAATACTTCTACCATTGGAACATCCGCACCCCGCGCTGGCTCGGCCCCATCTTCCAACGCCCCGAGTCCCACCGCGTGCACCACGCCTACCAGCACCACACGCAGAACTACGCCGACCTCCCAATCTGGGACCTCCTCTTTGGAACCTATCACAACCCCAAGGGTTCTCCGAAGCGCTGTGGTTTCGATGAAGAAAGGGAAAAGAGCATGGGAGCGATACTCACCTTCAGAGACGTCCACGAAATCCCACACACCTGCTTCGGCTGCCGCAAGCGCAGCGCCTGCTACTCACAAAAACTACAGTCATGAAAAAACGAAATATCGCCACCTTCGTCATCCTCGGAATCGCTTTGCTCCAAATGCTGGGCCACGCCACCAGCTCGAAAACCCTCCGCGGAATCGGCCTTCTCTCGGGCATCTCCCCTTACCCAAAAGTCTTTTGCGAAGCCAAGGGCTACGAGCCCTTCGCCGCTAAGTTCACCCTCATCGGCGAGGACTCCGACGGAACCACCATCGAGATCCCCCTCACCGCCGAGCGCTATTCCCAGCTCGCCGGCCCCTACAACCGCCGAAACGTCTACGGCGCCGCTCTCGCTTATGCCCCCCGTCTTCCCGACGACCTCCGCGCGCACCTTTTCACCCAACTCGATCCTCTTTTCAAAGAGCTCAATCTCCCTCCCTTGCAGAACACCCGCATCCTCATCGAGCCACGCTCCGGTGAGGCCACCACCGAATATCTCTACTCCATCGCGCAATGAACTACCAATTCACGATCTTCCGCATTCTCTTCGGCAGCTACCTTTTCTGCCACTTCCTCGCACTCCTCCCCTACGGCACCGAACTCTTCTCGGACCAAGGCCTCCTCGGAGACGGCTCGCTCAATTTTACTCCTCAAGTAAACTTCCTCACCACCCCGGCTGCGATCCTTTCGCTCCTCGCCGGATCTCTCGCCGCTTCGCTCTCTTTCGCGGCCGGCTTCCTTCGCAGAACTGCCGCACTCTTCCTCTGGTTCTCGCTCACTTTTCTCTTCTTAAAAAATAACCTCATCTCAAACCCCTCGCTCCCCTACGTCGGACTCATCCTCGTCCTCACCACCCTCATTCCCCTCGGCGAACCCTTCAGCATCGCGAAAAGGAAGTCCGATTGGAAACTCCCACCCTACATCATTCCCGGAGCCACCCTCCTCCTCGCTCTTGGCTATAGCTTCAGCGGATGGACCAAGCTTGCTTCGCCCAGCTGGATCGATGGCTCCGCAATCACCCATATCCTGAATAACCCCCTCGCCCGCCCCAGTTCATTCCGGGATCTCATCCTCAGTCTCCCCGAAGGGCTTCTCAGCATCATGACTTGGGGAGCCCTCCTCGCCGAACTCCTTTACCTTCCCCTCACTCTCCTTCGCAAAACCCGCCCCTGGATTTGGTTCGCTCTTCTCGCGATGCATCTTGGGCTCATCGTCCTCATCGATTTCGCCGATCTCTCCCTCGGCATGGTCATGATCCACCTCTTCACCTTTAATCCGAAATGGTTGCCTGCGAGAAAAAAAGCCACCAGCCTCGCCTTCGATAGCGACTGCATGATGTGCAATCGTTTCATCCACTTCCTCGCCTCTCAGGATCAAGCCGGCGTCCTCAGCTTCGCCCCCCTTCCAAAGGGTGCCCCTCAGGAAACTATGATCGTAACCCGCGGAGAAAAGCACTTCCACCGCTCAACCGCCTTCCTCCAACTCCTCATGAGCCTCGGCGGGCACTGGAAAGGAATCGGCCTCCTCGGCTATCTCATCCCGCTCCCCATCCGGGATTTCGCCTACCGCGTCATTGCCCGCAACCGTCATCGCTTCACGAAAAATGACGCGTGCCCACTTCCTTCAAATACAGTCACCCAACGTCTCGCTCCCGCTCTCGCCACGCTTCCTCCGGCTCCCAGGACTCCATTTCCCACAAATCTCGTCCTTGGTATGGTCTTTTTCATCGCAGCGAACTTCCTCGTCAGCTGCAGCACCACACCCGTCCACAAGGGCCGCTTCCCCTTCTCCCTCATGGATCGCCCACCCGGAGGGAGCCATTTAAACAAAGCTGATGCCGCCTTTACCCAACTAGAGCGCTTCTCCCCCGGGGAAACCTTGCCGCAAGATATCCGGATCGGCGACGTCATCGCCTTCCACATGCCCCATCAAGAAGCCTGGAAACATCTTCGCAAGGGGAAGATCCAAAAAATCCCCTACGAACTCTTCTCGCACGGGCACCTCGCTCTCGTGGTCGACGATCACGGAGAGAAAAGACTTCTCCAGCTCGCCATGAAACAGGCCGCCAATATCGACGACGACTTCACGTATCTCCATGACAAGAATTGGACTCTCTATCGCCCCACCAGCGAAATCGATGAAGCGCGGCTCGACCAATTCGTGATAACCGCTCTGGCAAAGCTCTCCCACCCTAAAAAAGCCTACGATTACACCGGCGCCCTCGGTCTCCACAATCGCTCCACCACCCCAAAGACAATTGAAGACATTGCCCCGGAATACACCTGCGCCACCCTCATCCAAGCCGCCCTCCACTACGGCGGTCATCCGACCCGCTCGACTTTCCGAAAAGGCATCTTGGATATCGTGACCCCGGCCCAAGTTATCCACAGCGCTAAAGCCGCTGAATGAAAGCCTCTCACACCTTCCCCTCTTTCCAACAATCTGGAACGGCGGGGGCCATCTCAACTGATCCCAAGAGTCTTTCTGAACAAAGCTTACCGCATGCTCATTCACGCCAATCTTCCGGGCGTGAAAGGCAGACTAGAGGGATGACTTGCTTCCCCTGCTAATTCCCGATAGCTCATTGTCAGCAAAATGACGCCCACTCCCGAAGTCATCCTCGGCAACTCGAATCGGCGATTCTCGGGTGTCACGTCGACGATGCTTCAAACATTCCCCGAGGTTAGCGCCCGCGTTTCTCTTGCCGTTCTCGGACCGCACCACCTTCCTGAAGGAGTCCCTGTCCTCACCTTTCGCGAATTCACCCGCCTCTGTCGTAAACCGTTACCAGATGGACTTCCGCGCGTCTTCCATGCCCGTCGGAATGACGAAATGATCCAGGCTCTCAGCGCCAAAAAACTCTTCGGAGCAAAGATCAAAATTATCTTCACCTCCACCGCCCAGCGCAACCACTCCCGCTTCACCAAAGCCCTCATCCGCAGGATGGACGGAATCATCACCACCTGCTCAGCCGCCGGTTCGTATTTAGAAAAACCAGCTGACGTCACCATTCCCCACGGAATTGATTTGGAGCGCTTTCAACCGCCCTCCAGTAAATCTGAAGCCTGGAAAAAGCTAGGCTTCCCGGGCGACTACGGCATCGGCATCTTCGGCCGCGTGCGTCCTCAAAAAGGAATCGACCTCCTCGTCGACTCCGCCCTTCCTCTTTTGAAAAAGAATCCCGCTCCCACCATCGTCATCGTCGGCGAAACCACGCCCAAGTTCCGCGATTACCAACGGGCCCTCGAAGAAAAAATTACCGCGGCGGGCCTCAGCAAGCGCATCATCTTCCACGGTAAACGCCCCGGCTCTGAACTCCCCGCCCTCTTTCAAGGCATGTCCCTTGTAGCAGCCCTCAGCCGGAACGAAGGCTTCGGCCTCACCGTTCCCGAAGCCATGGCCACCGGCGCGGCCGTCCTCGCCTCCCATGCCGGAGCCTGGAAAGACATCGTTTCAGATGGCATTCACGGGGCCTCCGTTCCCTGTGATGACTTGAATGCCACGCGCGAAAAGCTTGCCACCCTCATCGCGGATCACGACAGTCTGTTAGGAATGGGTCGGGCGGGACGAAAGCACGTCGAGACCCACTACACCATCGAACGTGAAGCGAGCGCCCTGTGCGCATATTACCGTATCGTTCAAAAATCCTAATCCTCCTTCTCCGTGCCGCGCCCAAAATTCACTCACCGCCTCGAATATGGCGCTTATCAACTGATCGAGAGTGGCCTACGTTTACTCTCGGTGCGCACCACAGTTTCCCTCGGAGAATTCCTCGGTCGAATCGCCTTCCACATTCTTCCCAAGTATCGCCACATCATCTTGCGGAATTTAAGCTTCGCCTACGGACAGGAAAAATCCGCGCAAGAAATCAACGACTTAGTCCTCGAAGTCTTCGAGCGCAATGGCGGCAACCTCCTCTCATCGATTCGCCTTCCATTTCTCAGCACGGCAGAACTCCGCAAGCATGTCACGTTTCACAACGTCGAACTCGCTTTGAAGACGATTAAAGAAGGAAAAGGAATGATCATCCTGGCCCCTCACATGGGAAACTGGGAACTCCTCGCCCAAACAATTCCTCTCGTCGATGCCTCGGTCACTACCGGAGCCTTCTACCGCAAGCTTAACAATCCTCTCATGGATCGACTCATTCAAGATCGACGAAGCCGCAAAGGACTCAAGCTCTTCGCAAAGCACTCCTCCAGCCACGCCCTCACCACCTTCCTTCGCGGAAACGGGGTCCTCGGAATTTTGGCGGACCAAAGAGTTGGTAATCGAGGGAAGGCCTGCGTTTTTTTTGGGAAACCCACGACCTTTTCCCCCCTTCCTCCAGTTCTCGCGAAAAGAGCCAAGTCCTCAGTCATCGGCTTGCACTGCACCACCACGGGCCCCGATCACTGGGACATCCACATCACCTCTGTCCCGGAACTCAACACCCAAGCATGTGCCGACAGCCTGGAAGCAGCCTGGAGAAGTTCACCCGCCGACGTCTTCTGGTTCCAGGATCGATGGCGCCTCCCTTGCCGACGTCCCCTCGCTTTCCTTAAAAAGAAAAACCAAATCAACCCCCGGGAAATTACCAACCCTCTCCGCCTACTCCTCCTTCACCCCGATGAAAAGGCACCCCCACTCCACGACCTTCCCCAGCTCAATGGCCAAGTCACCTGGCAGCTCTGCCCTCAAAGCAAGTTTACTCCCGACAAACTTCCCCTCCTAGATCTCCTCGTCACCACCCCCGGAATCACCCCTCCTAGATCCGTCCAGAAATCCCTCAAAGGCCGCCTCTGTCCCCTCTCCGATCTCTTCTAACAGAACCCGTCTACCACCTCTCCGATCTCTTCAAGCAGAAGCCGCCTCCACCACCCCGGGCGCCCTCCATCCCAACGATCGCTTCACCTCTCAACACCACCGGTGTTGCGTCCAAGGCCGCATCCTATTCCGGACTGACATACTGACAACAAAGCGCAATATAGGAGCAGAAAAAATGCTCTTAAGAAACCGCTACCGCACCAAATAAACCGGAGCATCGCTCAGCACAAAATCCGCCGACCGATCACCATAAACATCGAGAACCTTGCTGAACTCGAAGCCCAGTTCACCCGCGTCCGTGCCCCCATTGCACCACGCCATCACCACCTCCTTCCCTTCCGCCTCAAAGCGCAGCGCATAAACATCCTCCCTCGTCTCCAGCTTCTCCACGAACCTCGCCGATCCCAAAAGCTTCAAAAAGTGACCTAACATCTCAAATCCCGGCCGCCCTCGCCAGCCGCCCTCCGCGCGCTCATCCACCAGCCCAAATCCATGCGCCACCAACCGCCACCAAAACACTTGATCCACGTAACCTGAGCAAAGCGTCAGGACAAGGTAGCGCAACATGAAGTAGCCGTAGTCCTCAGCTGAGACATGGAGATGATGCTCCGGCTCATTTGGCCGCGGAAAAGAAGCAGTGACCGGCGAGTAAATCCCAGTCCCTTCGAGAGGCCAATTCACCTCCGAGATGACAACCCGCGAATCACACGTCTTGGCACGGATCGCGATCGCTTTTAAAAGCGCACACTTTTCTACCGTCCCAAACTTCCCCTGTAAATTCTCAGGAGCACCGCGGCGATCGACATAGAGATGATGAGAAAGAGCCGAGAAGTGAAGCCCTTCTGGCACCTCCTCCAAAGCTGAAAGGATATAGTGATACTCGAAATCGATACAACTAGGACCAGAGATCTTAAGCTGCGGATACTCCTTCATCAGCGGGACGAGAGGCTCCCATAGCTGCCCTTGCTCCTTCGCAGAATGCACGCCCCACTTCATCCGATTCACCGCGTGCGAGACCTCGATGAGCGAGACTTTTCCCGCAGTCCGAGAGATCACAAATTTCAGAAAATGCGCCCAAGAAGCTGGGTCCGTGACCGCCTTCCGATCCTGTAAAAGAGCGAGCATCACATCATGCCCTTTCTCATGTAGATCAGAAACAAGCGCACTCGTCTTCAGCCAAACATCTTCACTCTCGTGATGGCAAAATCTCACCAAGACTGGAATCTTTCCCAGAGGCTCTAAATATTCGAGCTGACGATCGACATCGAGATCACACGCCTCCAGCGACATCCCGATCTTACCCGAAAGAGACACCTCTTTCTGAAATGCCTCCGGAAGAACCTCCTGATACTTTTTCCAAATCCCAAACCCAGATTTTAGCGTCGCCGCCACAACCGCCAAGTGCCTCCCGCCGGGGTAATGCTTTTTGCGCTCAGGACGCATCATCGTGATCGCCGCCTGAGCAGACTGTGAGTCCCAAATCCAAATATCCTGCACCTCAGGGTAGCCATGGTTTGGCGGAGCTCTAGAAGGGTGCCTCATCTTACGACTCATGGCCCACCACCGGAAGCGGCTGCGATGCTTCTCCAGCGCCCGCACAAATGCCGCAGGAGGCTTCTTCTCCCCCCAATACATCAGGTAGAGAATCACCAGAAATTTACTAGGAAGGCGAAGCCTAGCAAAATCCAGCGCGCGCTGCGCATCAGAGAGCTCCTCATAAATTCTCCCACGGTTCAGATCGAGAATCTGCACGGGATCCCAATAAGAGCCTGAACCCTGCCGAAATTCCATATTCTGATTCCCTAAGTCATGATGCACAAATCCAGCATCATGCATCCGCCGCATTGCCTGAGCGACATGCGTGATCAGCGCCACAAAATGATCACACTCTGGCTGATCACGATAAATCTGTAACAAGTGATCCTTAAAACTCCGCAAACCCGTCACGTAACGGGAAAAGTAATAACTCTCCACCAAGCGAGACCCCTCCCACCGATCCAAATAAGCAATCGGCTCAGGAGTCCCCACATCATGCTTTTGCAGAAAGCGGGCGGCGCGATAAGAGCGCGCGGCCTTTGTCCCACGTGAGCGATCATAGCGATCTTTCCAGCCCCCTTGCTTCCCGAAGACCTTGACCACCACCGGCAAGCTCTGCCCATCATGCTCCAGATCGATCGCGACCACACGGTGCCTCCCCTCTGAGAGCACCTGACTCTCCTTGCTGAAAATCTTTTCTCTTAATTCACGGATTGCGTCCGGACCAAAAAAATTCCCAAAGGATTCTGCTGCACCCCCTGTAAAATCTTGCTCCTTAATTTCGCATTCCGCCATGAGGCGAAGAGTATGAGATCGCACTTAGATGACAATTTTTTTTAGCGACTAAGTCAGAGTGCCCCCAGCCATTGCTTGCCTCACAGATTAAAGATAGGATAGAATCTTCCAGACGGCAAAAGCTGTCAGCCACTTCAGACCTCTCGCGAGACAGCAACCCTCAGTGAGATGAAACCCCAAGCAGCAGCCCTCTCCACCTCCGATTCTCTTCCCTCCTGACCCCTATGTTGATCTCACAAAAAATAGATAAGGAGACCTATTTTACCCCTTTCCCAAGCACGAAACCTGAACAAGTAGAGAAGCTGATTCGTATTACTCGTGATTCTTTGAGAAAAGAATTTGAGAAGGCCCATATTCTCAAGAAAGCCAGACAACGTCTTGTCGTTCGCATCGAGACTGAGGACTCACCGATCATCTTTAAATTATTTCCACTTCAAAAAATCACCTCCCGTCTCAGGCATAAGAAATTTGCGCATCGAGAATTCTTAAATTATGTTAAAGCGAGCGAACTAGAAACCCCCACTCCTGCATGCTTTGGCTTAATCGAGCAGCGAAAATTCGGCTTAGTATATCGCTCTGGAATTATCCTTGATGATATTCTCAACGCCTCCAACGCGCTTAACATGAGCCAGTCTACATCCTATGAGTTAGCTGCAGAAAAATGCCTCCCCGCACTTTCCCTTTTATATAATAAAGGCGCACATCATCTTGACGCTCGAGAAGAAAACATCTTACTAACAGAAAGGGAATGGTTTATCATCGACTGGCAATATGCAAAATTTGTAAGCCCTCGCGAAGAATGGCTTTTGGAACACCTCGCAGCATTCTTTATTAAAAAAGCCCCACATTCCGAGCAAGAATCCCTGACAGGAAACTGGCTGAAAAAATTACACGCATCCTCTGATCATCATCTGGATTTTGAGTCATTCCATTCACGGGTATTACGATTACTTTTAAAACACCAAGGCATGCGTGCTCGAAAAAACCTACGTCCTTGCTAATATTTTATTTATCATATGATCCGAACTTTAACGAATCTAGTTAGATATACAGCTGCATCAGCCCGTGGCGGAACAGTCAGATACTACTGTGGAAATCTTCAGGAATTCTACAAAGCTCTGTATGACGAAGGAATCAACCCTGTGATCTTGCGCTGGGATCGTGAAACTCCAATTACTCAGCAAGATGAGCATAATTACCAGTATGATGTGGATCATTTAATCTCAAATGATCAGGCTAAGAAAATCGGGACTATTGCCGCGCGTTTCCCAGGAAAAATCAAATGCGACTTTTATTCTGTCTCAGGCCAATCTGGATCATCTTATCAGGGAATGCCCTACTATCCACCGGTAAAGGCACTTGCGCTTCTTGATCATGCGATTTTGCACGAAGACGGCTACTTCCATTTGATTGGTAAACATGCTTTTTATTCTTACGCTTACCACATGTGCTATCACAAAGGGCCTCGGTCTGGAATCCCCTTGGAATCTGACCCTAAGGAAGACCAAACCACAGCGAGTCGTGATTATACCGCCGAGTTGATTCGATTGGCTACCCTAGCTTCGATTCAGCTGCCAGATCCGATCTCCATCACCTCCTTAGATCAGCTATTAAGAGATCATGGCTGGGGAATGCCCTATGACCTAATGATCCGCTGGCCTGACGAACACACTTACCTCAAGTCCCTGATCCATAAACGAGCTAAGAAAATGGCAAAAGACTCAGAATTGGCCAAGCACCTCACTGTTTTTATTATCCGTTCCGACTGTGAGGGCCAGGAGATGAAGGATTTGGTAAAGAAGCTCGTGGGCGAGAGGTTTTCCGTTTTACAAAATTTCCCACTCACGAAAGACCAGCAAATGGCCTTGATTAATCATACTCGTGGGGGAGACTGGATCGAAAAATACACACGTGATCTGATTCATCCAGTAGAAGCATTAATTTGTCAAAACAGAGAATCTCCCGGCCCTGTACCTGGAGGCTTAAGCAGTCAGAAATTGAAAAAGCGATATCCTCACGTCGAGCACACGGATGTACTGATCAAGCGAAGCATCCGGAAAGCGGTCAACACGCAGCTTGGGCATCATCAAGACCGTGTCGTGCTTCATGCTACCGATAATGCGATGGAATCAGGAGAGACGCTGAGAGTGCTTTTAGGTGAGCATTGGGCAAAAGACCTTTTGGGGGAAGTCCCAACATAATCCGAACGCCTACTTCTAAAGACCTTCAAAAGTCTGTTTACACCAAGTAGAGCTTCAAAAGCGCGGAACCAGAACAAAGTGAAGGTAGCCTTTAATCAATGCCAGAGAACCGGAGCGAAGCGCTCATTTAAGGAAGACATAAAAATCACATTCCACTCTTTTTGACCTCCGAGTGGTATTAATTCTACTCAGCTTCGAGTGGATAATCGAAGTAAGGAGTGAGATAGCGCGCCCCTTGGATATTAAGGTGATTATCATCCGAGTAGCACGGAATTCCCTCATACGTTCCGGTGTGGATGTGATCCTCCGGGTGCCACACGTAGAGTGCAGGAAACTTTGACTCGAGTCGCTCGATAATAGAACGCATCGGCTGAAGCTTCTCATCTACAAAGTCTTGATCATAAGTCAGGAGCTCTTCAACCGAGATCGACCTCGGAAAAAAATGATTCATAAGATGTGTCAACTCTAGGTATTTTAAGAAAGACGATTCAAGAGGTGGCACTTGAGCAATCAGACAGACTCTCTTTTTCTGCCCTAAGAGATAAGCAATGGCCTGCTCTAAGCCTTCCTCATATGAAGGATTTTCTAAGTAGCTCCCATGACACGCAGCTAAGATCACGTGCTCCACATGCGGATTATTTTCGAGATATTTCATCACCCTCTCTTGGAAATAAACTTCCCGGGAAGAGAGAAACGGGTGATCATCTTTTGCTAAGATCAAGGGTGGAGTTCCTCCTCGATGGAGGGTTTTTAGCTTAAGCCCATGCCCTTGAGCCCACGCTTCAATCATGGGACTGAAGTGCTCTGCGTGAGAGTCTCCAATCAAGAGAATGTCCTCATGCTCTTCCTCATTCTCAAATGTCCGCGAAAGCTCGATCTCGAGATCCCCCAGATTCATGCCCTCAGAAAAAGCGCTCACCCGCCAAGCGCTCTTTGATTCCTCTTGTTGGAATTTCGCAAACCCAGCGAAGCTCCCGATGCAAACAAACGCGAAAATGAAGACTTTTTTATGAGAACACTCGATATAGCGAAAACGATTCTCGATACGCCGATAGGACAAAATCGCTAAGGCGAAACATAGACCCAAAATCAAGGTGAGATCCATCACCCCCAGTGAAGCCTCCTCAAGAATCCCTTTGCTCGTTAAGCTAATATTCTGAATGTAATTATAGAATACGATGACCGGCCAATGCCAGAGGTAGAGAGAATAAGAAATCGCGCCAATGAAGAGCATCGGCTTGAGAGAAAGCACCCTCCCCACCATCGTCGCATGATGTTGAGATGCGTAGATGATGCCGCAGACTCCTAAGCAAATAATGATACTCATCAAGACCTCTTGGCCTTCTACCGCGGAATAGAAAAGCGAGGGCCCCACAAGGCAAGCTAGACTAATGAAGGCCAGAATCTCACAACTCTTACGCGATATTTTCTTGAGAAGAAGAGATGTCAAGATCCCGCCCATCGCAAACTGCCACGCTCGTGCATAGATCATATAAAAGGCGGAAAAGTCCTCTTCCTTCTGAAGATGAATCATGATCGCAAACGAAGAGGCTATCGTGAGCCCAAAGAAAAGAACACGTGGACATCTGAGCTTGGTAATGAGCATCAGAAGAATCGGCCAAAAGAGGTAAAACTGCTCCTCAACCCCCAGTGACCAAGTGTGTAGGAGTGCTTTAAACTGATTAGAGACATCAAAATACCCACTATTTTCAGCAAAGAAGAAGTTTGATCCTTGGGCCGCGGCATAGCGGAGGGATCTAAAGTAGGAGCGATGATCCGCACTCGAGAACACCAAGATCGCGACAAGTGACGAGACAAAGAGAACGGCAAAGAGAGCCGGAAAAATCCTCTTAATTCTACGCGTAATGAAATTACTCAGCTTAAACTTCCCTAAATCAATCTCTCTCAAGATGATCTTGGTAATTAGAAAGCCAGAGAGGACAAAAAAGATATCTACCCCGATGTAACCCAGAGGCAGCCAACTCTCATCGAGGTGAAAAATAATCACCGCAATCACGGCCACCGCTCTCAACCCATTGATTTCGGGAGAAAATTTACCACGCCCAAGCGCTTTTGAAGGAGAGTCCTTAACGAGAGACATCAGCGACCTACGATTTTAAAAACTTATCCTACTCTTACCGCCGATTAAAGCGCGCGCCTTTCGGCACAGTCGACATGCAAAACCCTGCCAAACACGACTTCGTGATCACCTTGATTATCGATGCCCTTCCATTTTAATTTTATCGCAACGATTGTTATAGTCAATAGGGAGATAGGGAATCGAAGACTCCCGGTCAAGGCTAGTTATTGGGTGCTTAAGCTTCCGAACGCTCGGAAATAATCAACCCGCGGTCGAACTCGATCACGCGATCTGCAATCTTGGTCGTGCTCAAACGATGGGCGATGAGAAGAGTCGTGCGGCCTTTGACTAGCTGACTGAGTGCTTCTTGGATCTTCGCTTCACTCTCGTTATCGAGCGCACTGGTCGCTTCATCGAGCAGCAGGATCGGGGCATCTTTGAGGAAGGCTCTTGCGATGGCAATACGCTGCCGCTGGCCGCCGGAGAGGCTGGTGCCTTTTTCTGAAACAGCAGCATCGTAGCCGGACTCTTGCTCAAGGATGAAGTCATGGGCATTCGCTTTGCGCGCGGCGTCCTCGACTTCAGCATCTGTGGCACCGGCGCGGCCGAGGAGGATGTTCTCGCGGATTGTTCCGCTGAAAAGGATCGGGGTTTGCGAGACGACGGCGATATGGTCCCGCAGTTCCTTCTTTTTCCACTCTCGCACATCGAGACCGGAGATCGTGACCGAACCCGAGGTGACATCGTAAAAGCGTGGGATGAGCTGAAAGAAGGTCGATTTACCAGCGCCGCTGGGGCCGATGAGTGCGACGCACTCGCCCGCTTTCACCGAGGTGGTCACGCCTTTGAGGATTTCGTCTTTTCCGTAGGCGAAACGAACATCGCTGAACTCGAGACAACCCTCGAAACTCGCAGGGACACTTGCTGAGGGGCTCTCGACGAGCTCATCCTTTGCTTCAAAAATACTCTCGATACGATCTAGTGCGGCCTCGCCCTGCTTGAGGAGGCTGTTGACATTTCCCAGCTTTTTCACCGGATCGTAAGTCATGTAGAGCGCGACTCCGATCGCCATGAAGCTCTCCAGCGTGAGATTCTTCCCCACTCCGAGATAGAGAGCGAGCGTGAAGCCGGTGACCGCGACCACCTCCACCGCAGGAGAGATGAACTGACGATACTTAATCACCTTCATCGAGTAGTGGATGAGATCGTTCACCTTCTCGCTGAATTTATTGAGCGTGATTTCCTGCAAATTGTAGGCTCGGATCTCGAGCGGGGCCTGAAGGCTCTCCGCAAGCTGACCACTAAGATCGCCAGCAGTGTCTTGCAGCTCCTTCGCACGTCGGGCAAGCTTCCTACCGGCGAGACGGATTGGGAAAACACAAAGAGGCACTGTGATCAGGGCGATGATGACGACAAAGTTACCGTCGTTTGAAATGGCCTCGTTGACGAGAAAGGCGACCGCCGCGAGGAGGGTCACCGGCTGCTTGATGATATCGGCGCTGACCTGGGAAACGACTTGGCGGAGGATCTCGGCATCACCAGTCAGGCGGGCGAGGAGATCACCGGAGCGGAAGCGGTGGAAGAAGGAAACAGGAAGCGCCTGAATGCGAGCGAAGGCCTGGTGGCGGATGCCCTCGACCACGCGGTAGCCGACGTAGTTGATGAGGTACGCATTGAAATAGCCGCCAATCGCCCGAAGCAAGAATACGAAAGGCAGCCACATACAAGTGACGAGAAGCAGGTGGTCCGGGCTCAGTTCGCCGAGCCAGTCTTTCATCGTCTGAAGATATTCGCCGATGTCCTTATTCGGTTCCTCTTTACTCGGAAAGAGCATCGGAAAGACGACCTTGGTTGCGAGCGGAAGACCGGCTCCGGTGGCGACCGCATAAAGAAGGCCTGCTAAAATTCCGCCAATGAAGTGCAGACGCACCGGGCGGAAGTATTTAAAATAAGGGCGAAAGCGCTTCATCCAGAAGTGGTTGAAGCTATCAGGCCGCCCCGGAATCTCCAGCCTTTTCCCTTAGGGTTGAATCTCCACATAGTCACCCGTTTTTGTCAGACTAAAGAGCCTTTTCGCAGCCGAATTCGGCATACGGATGCACCCATGGGATGCCGCATAGCCCGGGCAATTCCCGACATGGAAGCCAAAATCGCTCGCACTCAAGCGCTGAAAGTAGGGCATGGACGAGCCATAAATGGTGGAATTCCAATGGCGATACTTGTTGGTGATGACGAACTTGCCAATGCGGGTCGGGTAGCCGCGCTTCCCGGAAGATATCGTTGAGCGGTAGATCTCCTTCTCCCCATCAAAAATGTAAGCGCGCTGCTCTGAGAGGTCGACCTTCACCCAAATACCTTCTTTCCCGGGCTTCCGTCCGAGAATTGCTTGCATCATGGGCACGTCACTCCGGCGGGTCGCAAAGGTGAGAGGCCCCATCCGATTACTGCGCACCACCGTAGACTTCGCGGTATTGGCTCCATGCACGATGAGCTGCTGGGCCACTTCAACATTCCCAGTATCTGCGGCGAGCATCAGGGGAGTCATCCCCTTGGCATAATTGAGCGCCCACTTCGCAATCCCCTTCGTCTCAATTAAATTCAAAAAGCTCTCAGGAGGCTTATATGCTAGGGGTGCCTCGGGATCGGCTCCCTTGTCCAAAAGAAGACCGACCATGGGAGCATCACCCCGAGCCACCGCCACATGAAGGGGCGATTGTCCGCTGAGCCCCACTCCGTTGACTGGAGCGCCCGCATCGAGCAGGAGCTTTGCGATCTCCCATTCGCCTTGGCGGACTGCCAAATTAAAAGAGGAATCTCTTTGCGGCGACCGCGACGGTGCCGGAGAAGCGCCCGCTTCTAACAAAAGCTCCACCGCATGACGTCCATCGACTCCTCCTCTTCGGATCGCTTCATAGATTTCGTCACCCGGATCAGCGCCAAATCGAAGAAGTAATCCCGCCATCGAAAAAAGACGATTTTCAAAAGCGATCCGGAGAGCAGAGGTCGGGTCATCTCCGCCTTCGGAAAGAAGATCTGGGTCTGCTCCATTAGCCAAAAGTTCCTGCAGGGATTCGTTATCCCTCACGAGAATTGCATAATGAATCGGCCTCCAACCTTCCGAGTCCACCGCGTCCAGCGACGCTCCATATTTCTTGAGCATCGAGAGATACTGTCGCTGACCCTGATTGACGGCGACGTGCACGAGACTCTCTCCTCGATCATTTCGAATCCTAGGATCGACACCATTTTGTAGCAACAATTCGAGCATTTCTTGGTGCGCATTTTCGCAGGCTACAAGCAACAGATCACCTCCCACATGGGCTTCTTTCTCAAATTTATACCCTTTTGCAATCAGTCTTCGCATGGTCTCCACGTGCCCCCCTTTCACCGTCAACTGAACCAGGCTTTCTCCCAAAGCGCCCTTCGAATAAGGATCAACTCCCGATTCCAGAAGCAGCTCTACCGCTCCGACTTGTCCATTACGCAATGCGTGGGCCACCAACATTCCTCCCGTGTCCACTTCCACGCAGCCATTCGCACCAAAATCCAACAAGGCTGCGATGGTTCGAGAATCATTTCCTTCCACCGCGTAGCTGATCGGGGTGCGCCCAGTCGTATCCATCGCCTCAACATCTGCTCCTCTCTCCAAAAGACCCGTGACCGATGCGCTCTCGCCACTCACTGCCGCGATCATGAGGGGGGTGCGCTCCAGATCATCGCGGGTCGAAATCGGAACGTCCAATTCAAGAAGAGCGCTCACTAGTTCCACGTCCTTGCCCTCTATCGCCTCAAAAAGCGCCTCTTCGGTAACAATCACCCCTCGGTCTGCAACCAGGTTCAGCGCCTTCTGCCTCCTCGAATCACAGGACGAAACGAAAACACTCGCGGATAGAAGACAGCAATAAAGCAGTCTGCGCCATCGCGTGATTTCAGAACATGACTGTCGGCCCATTTCTCTCAAAGATTGGGAGGATGATTAACTTACTTTCGGCGCGCCGCGATCTTAGTTTCGCCAAAAATAATCAAAGATATTTGATATTCTAATCTAGGGATCTAACGGTCAAAATTTATTGATTGCCGTAGCAATCGAGCCGCGCACCGATTCGAACAAAGAGACAATCGTGCGCAACCGCCGGGGTGGCGTCCGCCCACTCCGCTTCCGGACCAATCTCCAATCGACTGCGGGAGAGTTCCTTGTAGCCATCAGCGACTGAGGCAACGATCATTTCTCCCTCCCGTGAAAAACAGTAGAGATTCCCACCAATGATCAACGGAGAGGCATAAAAGTTACCCATCAGCTTTTCCTCCCACTTCTCTTTCCCATCCGCTGCGTTCAGCGCGCTCAAAACGCCTCCGTCGGAAACGGCAAAAACGGTTTTGCCATTGGAAACGGGCGTGGGGACGTAGGGCGTATTGCCTTTCATGCTCCAGACGATGGCTGATTTTGTAATCTCACCTTCGGCAGACTCCGGAGGTCGCATCGCAAAATAGACTCCGGTCTTACATCCCACCGCAATCAGGGTCTCGTCGCCTTCCGATCCACTAAGAACATTGATGGGCGACACGATGGTCCGCTGTTTCATCACCCCGGGAAGAACCCATCGTTGTTTTCCGGTGGCAAAGTCGAATCCGGCCACTCCCATGCTTTGACTCGAAACAACCACTTCTTTTCCGACCTTCACCTTGCGGACCAAGGGTGTGACATAGCTTGTTTTATCCCCCGGACAGGGCGTCTTCCAGATCTCCTTGCCGCTCTTCGCATCGAGAGCTGCAAGATAAGCATCCCCTTGGTGGAGGTGACCAAAAATGACGCGTCCCTCATTAATCTCGGCATGAATATTCACGCCATGCTGTCCTTTGAAGGCTCCCACGTTATAATCCCAAAGCCGCTTTCCGGCATGATCGAAGGCCGTAAGCATCGCGACTTTCTTCGCACCATCGAACCAGCTCGCGACAACCACGTCCGCGTTGGCTGCCGGAGACGCAGCCGCCGTGTTATTGAAGCGGTGCATATGATAATCGCCTACCTGCAAGGACTGAGACCAGCGCGACTTTCCCGATTTGGCATCGAGACAAATCAGGGCAACCGTTCCTTTTTCACGGTCTTCTCCGGTGACAAATAAAGCGTCTTCCCAAATCACGGGAGAACTAGATCCCGGCCCGGCCAAGGGCACCGACCATTTCAAAGTGTCCTGCCCAAACTCCGTGGGCACCTTCGCATCCGACACCCCGCGTCCATCCTCACCCCGAAAACGAGGCCAGGTTTCGAGTCCCATCAAGGGAATTGCTATTAACAAGGTGGCCAGCGGTAAAATCCAACGTTTCATCACTCCTTTTATCAGGTGAGCGTTCACTTGGGGATGAGAAAAAGAAGAGGGCCTATGTCGCCCGGTGGATCAAGACAGAGGTTGAATCGGCTTCGGGCTATGCCGCTCATGGAGACTCTTCGCTTGCTAGAGACCCTTGACCATCGTTCCTCCCCTCCATAAAGCTCAGTCATGTCGAAAGTAACAATTTACCATTTCAACCATTGAGGCTCCTCTGATAATGCCCTGGCGGTCGCCAAGGAACTCGGAGTGGACCACGAAGTGATCCTCTACATCAAGACCCCTCCCGGGGAAGAGGAACTCACAAAAATCGTCAAAGCACTGGAAGATCCCGTGGAGGATCTAGTACGAAAAGATTCGAAGTTCAAGAAACTGGAACTCAATCCCGACGACTACGTGGGCAATCCAAAGGCGGTTGTCAACATTCTCGTAAGGCACAAGCAGCTCCTGCAACGCCCTGTTTTAGTCAAAGGCGACAAGGCCATCATCGGTCGCCCCAAAGCGCGCATCGCCGGGTTCCTCTCAAGCTAGTCCTCAATTAGGGATGGAATAACAGTGGAAATGCTCCAGAGCGGGCTTACTCTTCGCGTGACATGTTCGGACGTCTCTTGCTCCTTTTTATCCTAGTGCCCATTGCAGAGCTTTATCTCTTCATGACCCTGGGTGACTGGCTCGGCGTCTCAAAAACTATCGCGATCATCATCATCACCGCCTTCATCGGGGCCGCGTTGACTAAATCCCAAGGGCGGCTCGCGATGCAAAAATTCAAGCAGGCCACGGGCGAAGGAAGAATGCCTCACAAGGAGGCGATGGATGGAATTCTCATCCTGATCGCCGGAGCCGTTCTTCTGACTCCGGGATTTTTGACCGATACCGTGGGCTTCTTGCTCCTCATTCCGCCGGTCCGGGCTCTTATTCGAGATCGCTTTGCCGAAGGGCTCAAATCACGGATCAAGGTCGTCACTCCGGGTTTCCAACCACCCGAGGAACAGCCTCCTTCAAAATTGGATGATGGAAATGTCATCGACGTCTAAGCCCAAGCTCCGTTAAATAATACCATGCGTTGGAAGGAATTAGGCCGAGGCAAGATGGTGGACGACGACGACCTTTAAACGAACATGGCCTCCCCAAAAGACCTCGCCGAACCTCACAAGGAAATCCGCTTTACCCGTGCCGGGCAGGCGCAGGGTTTCTTTGTAGTAGGAGCTGCCTCTATTGCCTTCGGTCTGCTTATCACAGTCACCTGGGCCTTGGATCATCCATCCTTTCAATGGTGGATGCCACTACCACTCTTCCTCCTCGCCTTTCTTTTCCTCCGTCTGGCGATTCGATGCACGAGGCACGCCTATTTGATTTGCACTCCCATGGGGATGGAAATCTTTCCACTTCGAAAGCCCGAGACGAATCTCAATCTCATCTACTGGACGGAGATCGATAGCTTCGAAATCGATAAGGATCAAAAAATACTAAAACTCCATCGGGACGCTGAAAAAACATCTGGAATCATCGTTTCTCTTTCGCCGATCCTAGCCAAGCAACGTTCGTTGCTTGAAAAAGTGCTTACTGGCCGTCTTTAGGGCTGAGCGTTTACGCGATCTCCCTACTGGGCCTGAGCAGGAGACGAGATCCGGTCCATAGTTTCATTTAACGGCACGGCCACAGCTAGGCTCGGATCTCGATACACGCCCTACAACACCTTTATATTACAGCCTTAAAACCCCGTAATTTTGAGTTTCTAGCTCTGAAACAACACGGTTATCAAATTCTTATCACTTATCCACGCCCTTTTCGACATTCTTAATTGCCTCAAGAGCATCCTCACCCTGAGTCGCTGTCGCCCCTTTTTCGTCCTTCCAGACCAGTTTTTGGTCCTTAAACAAGAATGCCGAGCGGGCTGCAAATTTACCTCCAAACCTAAGAGGGACCCCAAATGCCTTGGCCACATCTCCCTCGGTATCAGCAATAAGATCGTAAGAAAGCTTGTTTTGATCAACGAACTTCTTCTGGCTCTCTACCTTATCAGTGGAAATTCCAAAAACCGTCACCTTTTTCTCTGTCAATGTTTCGAATGCGTCCCGCACCGAGCAAACCTGCTTGGTTCATCCGCCGGTAAGCGCTTTTGGGTAGAAAAATACCAAAAGCCATTCGTGATCCTTGGCTGGTATAAGCTTCACCTTCTCCCCTGCTTGATTTTTCCCACTTACTGCAGGAAGAGGCGTGCCTAGGTCCAAGGAATCCGCATGGAGTCCCACGGTGGCCAGAAGGGAAAAGAGAATAGCTTTTAGTTTCATCTCTGCGAGCTTCGCGGCTCTTGATTTTGGCGCAAGTAAGATTCCCAACTTTCGAGGTTTGGTATTTTTAAGTCTACCTTTAGAACACTTACGTGAGCGATCTGAAAGATTACCTGAAAGCCCAACAAAAATCAGTCGATACTGCACTGAATTCTTTTCTACCTCGAGCCAAGGTCCGACCGGCCACCATCCACGAGGCGATGCGCTATTCGATTTTTGCGGGGGGAAAACGACTGCGCCCCATTCTTACTCTCGCCGCAGCAGAGGCCTGCGGAGGAGAAGAAGAGGCCGCCTTGCCACCCGCTTGCGCAGTCGAGATCATGCACACCTACTCCCTCGTCCATGATGACCTGCCGTCGATGGACGACGACGACCTTCGCCGGGGACGCCCCACATCTCACAAGGTTTATGGTGAAGGCATGGCCGTCCTCACCGGAGACGCCCTGCTCACCGAGGCCTTCACCATTCTCGCCGAGACTCCCCCCACGAAGCGCTACCCCCTAAAAGAGATCCTTCTGGAATTCTCCATCTGCGGAGGGTCTAGAAAACTCATCGGCGGACAAGTGCTCGATCTCGAAGGCGAAGGAAAGAATCTCAGCAAAGCTCAGCTCGTCCGGATTCACGAAAATAAAACAGCCGCTCTCCTCACCACCTCACTGCGACTTGGCGGAATGACGGCCAATGCCACCCCTCGGCAGCTAGAAGCCCTGACGGACTTCGGCTACAATCTCGGCCTGGCCTTTCAAGTGATCGACGACATCCTCGACGTCACGCAATCCACCGAGAAACTTGGAAAAACTGCGGGGAAAGACGAAGCGGTCGATAAGGCCACCTACCCTTCCATTATCGGTCTCGAGAAATCAAAAAAAGAAGCCCAACGCCTGACCAAGAAGTCTCTCGCCTCACTTTCTGTTTTCGGTAAAAAATCCTCCCGTTTGGAAGAAATCGCCCACTACCTCTTGGATCGCGAGTATTAATTACTTAATTCCTCGCACATTTTCACCAGCGAGGGATTCACGATGTGCTTCGCGTCAGCAATCTCGGAGATCGAGCTGCTCCCAATGAGGCCCTCTTTAAACGTTACCACTTTGTTTCGTTCGCCTGCCAGCAAGCCATCGATGGCTGCCGTCGCAAAATTGTGTGCCATCACACGATCATAAACCGTCGGCGACCCCCCACGCTGCACGTGACCAAGGACCGTGAGACGGGCGTCCATCCCCAGCGCGTCACTCATCCAGCGAGTGAGCGTGTCCCCCATTCCGGTGCCCTCGGCGACAATTCCTAAAACATACTTCTGCCCCTGCTTCTTTTGCAGCCTCAGACGTTCCGCAATGGAATCAAGATCGTAGGCTACCTCAGGCACCAGACAAACGTCCGCACCATTGGCTAGAGCCGAGGTGATCGCGAGGTAGCCGCAATGGCGACCCATCGTCTCAATCACAAAAGCCCTTGAAAAAGATGACGCCGTATCACGAATACTATCGACACTTTGGCGGATCATATTGAGCGCCGTATCAACCCCAAGACAGTAGTCAGTCCCCGGAATATCGTTGTCGATCGTCGCTGGAATCCCGGCGAAGGGGACTTCAAAGTCCGCATAAAATTGATTGAGCGCACTAAACGAGCCATCGCCGCCAATCACAATGAGCTTCGTGATCCCATGATATTGCAAATTCTCAAATGCCTGTTTGCGGAACTCGTATTCGTAGAAACGCTTAGAACGCGAGGACCCGAGAACGGTTCCCCCACGGTGAATAATTCCCGCAAGCCGATCCGGAGTCGCCTCTTTAACCCAGCCCTCAATTAGTCCACGGAGTCCCCACTCCACAAGATAAGGGCTCAGCCCGCACTTCTTAGCATACGTTGCCGCGTATTTGATAGCTGGATTCATTCCGGCGGCATCTCCGCCGGAGGTCATGATGGCAATTTTCTCGCTCAAGTCACCGTTTCTGTATCATAGGATCACCGAAGCTCAAGCCCGAGCACACAAACATCATCATCAAATCGCTGATCGATAGCGAAGGAGCGGGCTTCTTCTACCAAGGATTCACTCGTGCCGCCTTTTGCCAAGTGCGATGCCATCCTCTCCGTGCCGAAATCCTCGCCATCTGCATTTTCAATCTCATAGATTCCATCAGTAAAGCACCAGATCCCATCCATTTCATCAAAGGAAAGAACTGTTTCCCCATAAACCGCAGCGGACATCAGTCCAAGAGCCGGTCCCTTCGAGCCCTTTGAAAACTCAAGAAGCTCTACTTTCTCCTTTCGACGCACAAGAGGCGTGGGATGACCCGCAGACGCCAGACGAATCTCCTTCGCCTCGGTATCCACCACCCCATAAACAGCCGTCGCGAACATCGTCAATCCTGTCCGCTCCAGTAAATGGCACAGTCCCTTGTTCAATCCTTCCAAAAAGGGACCAGGTTCCCCTCTTAATTCGCGGCCCTTTTCCAACAAACCTCTCAACATCGAGACGATAAGCGCAGCGCGCACCCCATGTCCCATCACGTCGCAAACCAGAAACCCAGCCATACCGTTCTCGAGCGGAAGGACTTCGAAAAAATCACCCGCCAGCTCCGTCGCCGGTTCATAGCGATGGGAAAAGATCGCTTCGCCTCCCCCTCCTTGAATCGTGGGAACACGTCTTGGAATGGCCGCTTGCTGCACTTCTCTTGCCAACTGAAGCTCCTCTTCCATGGCCTCGTTTTTCCGACCCAACATTAAGGCAACCTCTGCCATTTGATCCCGAATCTGCACCAATTCCGTGACGTCCCCGGAAACTCCAAAGGTTCCCACAAGCTCGCCTGATTGATCATACCAAGGAAACTTGGAAACAAGAGACCAAGTAGAGTGCCCGTCCTTCCAGGTAAGCTTTTCGAGCTTGGTTGGCATCGGCATCCCTGTCTCAATAATGCGCTTCTCGTCCCCATCCGCCATTTCATGCAGTTCCTGCCCAAAGAAATCCCGGTCATGCTTTCCCACCACATCCACCGGAGTGGGCAGGCCCAACAGGTTCGACATTCCCTGGTTCACCAACTTAAACCGAGAATCCAAATCCTTAAAATAAACGAACATCGGGATGCTATCGATGAGCAGCCTAATCCGATGCCTCTCCTCCTCGATCACTTGGTTGCTCCCGGCAAGCTGGGCCGTATCATCAGCCAAACGATTCTGAACCTCTACCAATTCGGTAACGTCATTGGTGACCCCAAATGTCCCCATCACTTCGCCGTCAACGCCCATCCATGGCATTTTGGTCACCATCACCCAGGTTTCGTGACCATCCTCCCAGACTTCGTGCTCCATCACGTCCTCCTGACCTTCCTGGGTTTCCATGATCTTTAGCTCCACGTCGCGCGCCTCTTGAGCATGCTCGGAACCGAAGAAATCGTGGTCTGATTTTCCGATTAACTCCTCAACCGATGAAGCACCCATGCGCTCTGCCGTCGACCGATTAGCCCTCACAAAGCAAGACTCCCGATCCTTAACATAAACGTTTACCGGAACACTCTCAAGAAGCAGATCAATCCGGGCGCGCTCCTCTTCGAGCGCCGCTTCCACTTCCTTTCGTTGGGAAATATCGATAACGCTTCCGACCATGCGAACCATCTTTCCCTCGTCGTCTGGTCGCACCACCCCACGAATGCGGAACCAACACCATGCGCCGCCCTCAACTTGAATCCGCGCTTCCATCGCGAAGAGTTCGTCTTTCCCGCTCAGTGCTAAATCAAGCAACCGGGTCCATTCCTCACGATCGTCCGCGTGCACGAATCTCTCGGCATCTGAAAAAATGTTCGGCACATCATGGCGCCCGTATCCAAGAAACCGCAGCACCCGATTCGAATAAAAGATTTCATCCTTCTGAAGATCCCAATCCCAAACTCCCTCGTTAGACGCCTTCAAGGCCAACTCCAAACGGTCCTTCACCTCATCTTCTTCGCTCATCGCTTCACCTCCAATCCCAATAAACAGACATCGTCGTCAAACACTTCTTCCCCGGAGAATTCAATTCCTGCCTTCACCAGTCGCTCCAACAAAACATCGATACGTCCACCTCGTTCCACCACCTCAATGAAGCGCTCCAAGCCGAACTCCTCCCCTTTCTCGTTTTCAGCTTCCAACAAGCCATCGGTGAAACAGATCATCCTCTTTAGTCCCGTAAGTTCAGCTTTCACCGAGCCATACTGGACCCCGGGCACCATCCCCAAAGCGGGCCCTCGAGCCTTCTTAGGTGGCTTAAGTTGGCGCACCCCATCATCAAAGACCGCCACCGGGCTGGCATGCCCCGCCAACCCAAGCTCCACCGATTCATCGTTCAAATCCACGATCCCGAATACCGCCGTAGCAAATATCGTGATCCCACTTTCCTCCAATAAGTGACAGAGCCCGTCATTCAGCCCGGTGAGAAACTCGCTGACTTCGCCGCTCGACTCAGCCTGCTTTTCAATCAGTCCACGAAGCATTGAAACGATCAAAGCAGAACGAACCCCATGCCCCATGACATCGCAAACGAAGAAGCCCACCTTGTCATCGCAAAGTGGAATCACCTCAAAAAAATCACCCGCCAGTTCCGACGCAGGCCGATAAAGATGCTTAAATCGAAGCGAAAACTTCTCGGATTTAAATGAGGGCAGCGTCTCGGGAATAAGCGCCTGTTGCACTTCGCGGGCGAGGCTCAGCTCTTCCTCCATCTCCTTGTTCTTCTTCGCCAGCTTCGTCGCTACTTCATTCAAATCTCGCTGCGCCTTCACCAGATTGCTCACGTCACTGGAGACCCCAAAAGTCCCAAAAATCTCACCCGCCTCATTGCGCCAGGGATACTTGGACGTCATCACCCAGGTGTCTTGCTTTCCTCCCCAGGTTTCCTTTTCCAAGCTCCCGACCAGAGGCTCTCCGGTTTCAATGATCCTCTGCTCATCCGCTTCCGCCTTACTCCAGTGCTCCTCTGAAAAAATGTCACGATCCCTCTTCCCCCGCAGAGCTGCAGGGTTCTCCATTCCCAGCCACTTCGCCATCGCGTCGTTCACCACGACAAAGCGAGAATCCAAATCCTTATAATAAACATTCAGAGGCACATTGTCGATCAGCAGGCGCATCAAGTGGCGTTCTTCCTCCGCTTCCTGATTCAGTGCCTGTAACTTCAGCGAGACCTCCTCTTGCGCCTTCTGCGCTCTCACCAACTCGGAAACATCATTGGTCACCCCGAAGGTTCCCTTCACTTTCCCTTCCCGATCCATCCACGCCTTCTTCGTGCTAATCACCCAGGTGTCTGCTCTTCCTTCCCAGGTTTCGTGCTCCATCATGTCCACCTGGGCCTCGCCCGTATTCATGATTTCTTTCTCCCGTTGCGCCGCAATCGTCGCGTGTTCCTTCGAGAAAAAATCAGCATCGCCCTTCCCGGTAAGCTCCTCCCAACTCGACAAGCCCATCTTCCGGGCCGTCGGCGTGTTCGCCATCACGAAGCGAGAATCCTGATCCTTAAAATAAACATTCATGGGAATGTTATCGATCAGCGTTCGCAAAAACGCCCGCTCCTCTTTCAGCGCTTTTTCCGCCGTCTTGCGCTTCGAAATATCAATGACACTTCCCACCAGACGAATGAGCTTCCCCTCATCATCGCGGACCGGCGTTCCTCGCAGGCGGAGCCATTTCCACTCTCCACGGCGCGTCTTCACCCGGGGTTCCGCGGAAAAAAGATCACTTTCATCATCCATCACCTCCTGCAGCGCCTCATCCACCGCCGCCGCAGAAGCTTTATCCATGATCGTCTCACGGTCTTCAATAAGATGCGGCATGTCCTTCCGGCGATAGTCCAAGAAGCGGAGCGCCCAGGCCGAATAAACCATCGTCCCACGCTCAAGACTCCAATCCCAGATCCCTTCCTTCGAGGCGCGCAGCGCTAGCTCAAGTCGATCCTCTTTCCAAACCGTCATCCTTCCTAAGAACAAACACTAACTACTTCTTCACCTCAACGGCAAATCCACCTTTTCCCATCGTCCATCCTCCGCTACACTCTCCCCGTGCTCCAAATCGTCTTCAACGAAATCTCCGCTGCCGAAATTTCCCAGCTCGGGACCCTCGAACAACTTGAACTCCTCGATGAGTTCAAGGTCACCGAGGAGGACATGGATAATCTCGATGACGAGCGCTTCGGAAAGATGGAGCGCAATGGCGTCACCCTTTACCGCTTCCGCTCTGCCGACTGGCGCTTCTATTTCGAAGCCGGCCCCGAACAGGTCATCGTCCACCGCGTCCTTCACAAGGGAACCTTTTCCGACTTCCTCTTCCGCTCCAAGCTCCCTCTGGGCGAAGACGAAGCGCTCGCCGATTCCAAGCACTTCTGGAATCTCATCGACGAAGGCCGAAATGCCCGCCGCTCGTAGTAGAGCGATTCGCCTCTCACCGCGTCAGACGATACGCGATCCCTCCGAGCACCAACGAAATTGAAGCCCCAAGGGCTTGTCCCGGATCATGGACGATCAGGAGGGACGCAGCAGTGAGGGTTGCTAAGATGAAAAGGGCAGGAGGGAGGGCCGCCCAACCGCGAATGCGTTTACCGAAGAAAAGCGAACCTACGGTGACGGCAGCAGTCAGGGACAGCATGAGCCCGAGGAAGGCCAGAAGCTCCTGCAAGGTTCCTACGAAAATAAGTAAGAGCGCCAGCCCCATTTGTAGGAGCACCGCAGGCCACACGCGGTCTTCGCGGAGGACGAAAATCTTTGGAATCACACCATCCTCGGCCATCTTCCCATAAACTCGGGGTCCCGCCATCATCATGCTGAGAACCGAGGTGAGGAGGGCAATTGAAATGACGACCCTCGTGAAGAATTCGAAGCCCGCTCCGCCGATCCACCTTGCGGCCACCGCTGCCACATCGGCTTGTCCGCTGATCTCCGCTGCTGGTGCGCCCAAGACGAAGGCCGCGTTTAGGAGGAGGTAGAGAAACACCACCACCGCGGTTCCCGTGACAAGCGCCCGTGCCACGATGCGGGGCGAAGTCGCTTCACCGGCAACATAGACGGCAGCATTGAAGCCAGAATAGCTCAGGGAAATCCACACCAAGGCTTGCGCGAAAGCGAGGAGACCTCCATCCGTTTGAAATGATCGCGTGGAGTCACTCCCCCAATCGATTGAGGTCGCCCCCCAAGCCAGAAAGATCACGAGAAGAAGAAGCTTCAAGATCACCGCCGTATTTTGAACACCCACTCCAAGCCATCGTCTTCCTCCGTGAAGCGCGGCTCCCAAAACAACGACACCGACTGCTGGAAGTTTCGCGGGAAAATTACCGGGCAGATAACTCTCCAGTGCCACGGCGGCGAAGGCAATCGCTCCGCTGAATCCTGCCAGAAGCGAAACCCAACCTGCCATAAATCCCGCAAATGGATGCACCGCCCTGGACAGGAAGACATACTCGCCGCCCGAGACCGGCATCCGCTGAATCAGAATTCCATAGCTAAATGCCCCGCACAGCGCGACCAACCCCCCGACGAGCCAAGCTAGCAAAACCATCCAGGGATCACCCAGCGAGGCCAAGGTGAAACCAGAAGTGGTAAAGACCCCGGCCCCAATCATGTTGGCCACGACCAGAAAGGTCAGCGTCCAGAAGCCGAAGCCTTTCCCGGGGATTCGCGCCATTACTCTTTGCGAAAGCGAAGGAAGTAGTTCTCCTTCAAGCCCTCAAGTTTTACTTCTTCCACAAAGGTCAGTCCCGCATCTTCGATTTCCTTACGGAAAACCTCCTTACCAGCGCGCACGTGCCCCATAATCCATTTCTGGGTTTTCCCCTCGATTCGCTCAAAGTCGATCACAACCAAGGTTCCTCCTTTTTTCAAAGCGCGCAGCAAGGAACCCATCGTCCCTTTGGGAAATTCGAAGTGATGATAGGTGTCGCAAATAAACGCCATATCAAGCGAGTTAGGAGGGAGTGGGGTGACGTTCTCTGGGCTCAAAATGGCACTAATATTTCGCTGATCCTCCTGCTGCGCGCGCGCCACAATATGCTTCAAAAATGGGGCCGAAATATCAACCGCGTAGACCCATCCGTCGGGGCCGGTTTCTTTTGAAAAAAGTCGGGTGTAAAGTCCGGTTCCGGCCCCGATGTCCGCAATCGTCATCCCTTTTTTGATTCCGCAGGATTCGACCACCTTGTGTCGCTCGTGGAAAGTCTCACGGCTCTCCACTTCAAATCGCTTCAGCCAGTCATCGACCTTCAATTCAGGATCAAGAAAGCCTTGGTTAATCCCTGGCTTCACACTCTTTTCTCCATCAGGACTCGTCGCTTCCTGTCCGATCAAGAGCGAGGCTGCCAATAACAGGGAAACTGGAGCCAGCAGAGCAGTCAGTCGTAATTTCATCATTTAGGTAGGTTACCAGAATCATCTCTCCATTTGCCATCGTGAATCAAGAGGAGAATTCGGCGATCTCGCTCAATTCTTCCTTAACCACCTCTTTACAAAAAAGAGAACGCTCCACATCAGGCCTTAACAATCGGGTGCCAAGGTCTTTCTCGTAACCGAAACACAAGCATGAAAAACAGCCACCTCATCGCCCTCCTCCTCGCAGGAGCCGCCGCCCCAAGTCTGGCCCAACGTCCCGAAGGTCCTCCACCTGATCCCGTCATCATGGCGATCGATAAGAATAACGATCAAAAACTCTCCTCTCGCGAAATTCGTGGAGCGGCCAAAGCTCTCCTCAAACTCGACAAGAACCGCGACAAGACTCTCAGCCAAGACGAACTACGCCCCGAACCACCCAAGGAGCGCAAACGTCGCAAGCGCGACGAGGAAGAGAACCAACGCCCACCAGCACCTCCCGTTTCTGCCATCTTCTCCGCTCTCGATACCGATTCCAGCGGCGACCTTTCTGAAGAAGAACTCACGGCAGCCGCCGAATCTCTTGCCAAGCTCGATTAAGACGAGAACGGTAAACTCGATTCCGAAAAAGCCGGCCTCAAGCGCCTGGAGCAAGGTCAAGACGAGCGCGGCGGTCGCCCCCAAGGCGGAGGCAACGGCCCTCCGCCAGGCAGAGGACCCCGCCGCTAAGCGATTTCATGACAAGGACCGGGGGATCAATGCCTCCGGTTCTTTTTTGTCTCCGGCCCCCCGGAAACGAAACTGACCTCCATCGCATCCTACCTTGGTGCCTTCAATGTCACCAGTGCTGTCGAATCCAAGGGACTGGATGGCTCACTCGATGCTTTCGAGGGAACAAACAACCCGGTCAACTACACCCAACGATGTCCCCGAACGGCACTCCTCCCAAATCCGGATCGAGGAAGCTTAGGACTTCCTGCGCGCCACCAGGAGACAATGCCGTGAGCGCTTCGATTTCTCGTGCGGCTTGGAAGCATGCTCCTCGATCAAGAACCCAGCCTTGGCCAAAAGCTTTTTAAATTTTGGTGCGGGCTCCGACAGCCAATAAGCAATGCAGCCCTTCGGCGTAATGACTCTCTTCAACTTCTGCAAAAACTCCGGAGTATAAAGACGGGAATTCCCCGAAGTAATCAGATCGTCCGGCGTGTTATCGATATCCAAAAGGAGAGAATCGTAACTTCCAGAATTCTTCCCCGAAACAATATCGTAAAGGTCTCCTTGAATGATCTTCGTCCGAGGGTCCTCCAAAAGCGGCCCATTGTATTCCACCAAGAAGGTTCGATTCCATTCAATCAGCGGCGGCATCAGCTCGGCGACATCCACCGTGGCCGGGTTCCCAACCAACTCCAGAGTTCTCTTTAGCGTAAATCCAAGTCCCAAGCCCCCGATCAATACTTTTGGATGCGCGGGCCGGGAAGGCGAGTCCGCAAGCAAGGCCCCGCATCCTACATCCGCAAGCATCTGCTCCGAAAACGTGAGCGCCGTGCTCATCAGCTCAAAGCCATTGTATTTGAGGTAAATTTTCCCGTCATGCTGATGGAGCGAATAATGGGTGCCATCGGGCATCTTGGACTCCGCAAGCTTCACGTAGGGTTTCACGACGAAGACCATCTCTTCTGGAACATTTTCGACAAGGAGATATTGTTTGAGTCCTCGCTGGCCGAATTCCTGGTCGACTCATCATGAAAAAGACCTCGCGCCGCTCCATCCTCTTCTCCCTCTTCGCTGCGGTCTCCGGAGTCGTTGGATTCCAAATTGGACAAGAGTTCTCGGGAACCGACCCCCTCCCTCCTTCTGCCTCTAGGGAGCTGGATCCCGCCCCCCTCATCGGTATCGCCAGCCTCACGAACGATAGCTACATCCGCGCGGTCCGCGATGCCGGAGGCATCCCCGTTGTCCTTCCAAATACTAATGGAAGCTCAGAACGAATCGCCAACTATCTCGAAGAACTCGATGGGCTCCTGCTTCCAGGCGGTGCCGACATCCCTCCCTCGGAATATGGAGAGGAAGCACACGAAACGGTCAGAGTCCTCGATGACTCCCGCTTTCAGTTTGAAAAGGCCCTCAGCAGAGCCTGGATTCTCGAATCAAAGAAACCCCTTCTCGGCATCTGCCTCGGCAGCCAGTGGATCAACGTCTCCAGTGGAGGATCACTCGTTCAAGACATCCCCACCGAATTCGGAGTGAACCATCGGAATCGAGACCACCAAATTACCCTGGAATCAGATTCACGACTCAGCAAAATCCTCGGCACTTCTCAACTGGAGGTAAACTCGCGCCACCACCAAGCGGTCAAAAGATTAGGCGACGGCCTCCGTATCGTGGCCCATTGCCCCGATGGCGTCGTGGAAGCCACCGAAACAACCGACCCCAACCGCTTCCTCATCGGCGTGCAATGGCACCCCGAAATGCTTGTTGCCGACGACGAACGCCAAGCCAAACTCCTGAAAGCCTTCGTCGACGCCGCTAAAGAGCAGCGGGCAAAACGCTAGTGATACGACGATATTTCCGCCACCGCATGTTTGCTGATCTTCGGAACCTGACACCCATCAGCAGGATAACCCACCACCAGTAAAAGAAAGGGTTTCTCGGTAGCCGGTCGCTCCAGAACCTCGTTGAGAAACTTCATGGGGCTCGGGGTGTGAGTGAGACTCGCCAAGCCCGTTTGGTGCAGAGCTGAAATGAGGAAGCCGCTCGCTAGCCCCACCGATTCCTTCGGATAGTAGACCTTCTCTTCTCCATCGTTCACCCGTGATTTTTGAAAAATCGCCACCAGCGCCGGTGCCGACTCTAAAAATGGTTTCCGCGCATCCGTCCCTAAATGATCGAGCGCATCGAGCCATTCCTGGGGAGCTCGTGAATCATAAAACTCACGCTCCTCGGCTTCCGCCGCCTCTCGGATCTGACGCTTCACCTCCGCACTCTTCACGATCGCGAAGTGCCACCCTTGCTGGTTCGCCCCACAGGGAGCCCGCCCCGCGATCTCGATGCAAGTTTCCAACACTCCGACGGGAATTTCCTCAGAGGAAAAATCCCTCACCGAGCGCCTCATTTTCAACGAGTGCAGCAAGTCACCGGCCCGTTTTTTCATCTCTTCAGGAGACAATCTCGTGAAGCAAAGAGGAATCGTTTCGGACATTTTTTAAAGGCTGGGAGATTTTTCCCATCACGCAAGAGGATTTCTTATACCGGCGTCGAGATGAAAAAAGCCCGCAATGTAACTCAGCACAAAGCGGGCTTAAAAAACGAAATCGTTACCCGAATTACTTCAAATCGACACGATCAAGATTCATCACCTTGGTCCAAGCCGCAACAAAGTCGCTCACGAACTTAGCCTGCGAATCATCGGTGGCGTAGACCTCGGAAAGCGCACGGATTTGTGAATCCGAACCCATGACCAGATCGACATCGCTTGCGGTGTATTTTTGCTCACCGCTCTCGTAGTCGAGCCCGTTAAAGAGATTCTCTGCACCCCCGGCTTTCTCCCACTTCGTGCCCATATCGAGCAAGTTGGTGAAGAAGTCGTTCGTCAATGTCTCAGGACAATCCGTGAAGACGCCTTCCTGAGCTCCATTCACATTGGCACCAAGCACACGAAGCCCGCCGACGAGAACCGTCATTTCCGGAGCTGTAAGTGTCAGAAGATGCGCCTTGTCGATGAGCATCGCACCGGAAGACCAGCCGTATTTCTTACCAATGTAATTGCGGAAGCCATCGTAAGCGGGCTCAAGCACCGAAAAGGACTCAACGTCGGTCTGCTCCTGTGAAGCGTCGGTCCGTCCTGCCGTAAATGGAACGGTCAAATCATTTCCGGCCTTCTTCGCGGCCGCTTCGACAGCGGCACAGCCACCGAGAACGATCAGATCAGCGAGGGAAACTTTCTTACCACCGGACTGCGCGCCATTGAAGTCAGCCTGGACTTTCTCCAAAGCCGCCAGAACGGTTCCGAGCTGGCTTGGCTGATTCACTTCCCAGAATTTCTGAGGAGCAAGACGAATGCGTGCCCCGTTGGCACCACCACGACGGTCCGTGCCACGGTAGGTGGAAGCAGAAGCCCATGCCGTGGAAACAAGCTGGGAAATACTCAAGCCGGAAGCGAGGATCTGCTCCTTAAGATTCGCGACATCCGAATCATCGACCAAGTCGTGATCAACAGCCGGGACCGGGTCTTGCCAAAGTTGCTCGGGAGCCACTTCAGGTCCATGGAGACACTGAATCGGCCCCATGTCACGGTGCATCAGCTTATACCAGGCTTTCGCAAAGACATCAGCAAACTCTTGCGGGTTCTCTTTGAAACGCTTGGAAATCGGACCGTAAGTCGGATCTTCGCGCAGCGCGATGTCAGAGGTGAGCATGATGGGCTGATGACTCTTGGAAGGGTCATGAGCGTCCGGAACACTTCCCGCACCACCACCATTTTTCGGAATCCACTGAGTGGCGCCCGCCGGACTTTTGGTCTGCTCCCACTCGTAGTTAAAGAGGTTTTCAAGATACTCGTTATCCCACTTCGCAGGCTCGGTCGTCCAAGCTCCTTCAAGTCCACTGGAGATGGCATCGACGCCTTTTCCAGAGCCATGACTGCTAATCCAACCAAGGCCTTGCTCCTCTAAAGGAGCAGCCTCCGGCTCAGGTCCCACGAGTCCCGCATCACCCGCACCATGGACTTTTCCAAAGGTATGACCCCCTGCGATCAAAGCGACCGTTTCTTCGTCGTTCATCGCCATGCGACCAAAGGTCTCACGGATGTCTCTCGCTGAAGCCAGAGGGTCGGGATTGCCATTCGGACCTTCAGGATTCACATAAATGAGACCCATCTGCACCGCCGCAAGAGGCGCTTCAAGTTCGCGATTTCCGGAATAACGCACGTCACCCAACCACTCGCTTTCAGGACCCCAATAAATATCTTCTTCCGGTTCCCAGACATCGGCACGGCCACCCGCAAATCCAAAAGTCTTAAAGCCCATCGACTCAAGAGCGACATTTCCAACGAGCACCATGAGGTCCGCCCAGGAAATCTTACGACCATACTTTTGCTTGATGGGCCAGAGGAGGCGACGCGCCTTGTCGAGGTTCGCATTGTCCGGCCAGCTGTTGAGTGGCGCAAAACGTTGTGACCCTGAAGTCGCGCCCCCGCGTCCGTCACCCGTCCGGTAAGTGCCGGCACTGTGCCAAGCCATCCGGATGAAAAGTGGACCATAATGACCATAATCAGCCGGCCACCAATCTTGCGAATCGGTCATCAGATCCGTGAGATCTCTTTTCACCGCTGCAAGATCGAGAGTCTTAAACTCCTCGGGATAATCGAAATCCCCGTCCATGGGATCTGAAAGGGTGGAATTCTGACGCAGGAGCCCCACGTTGAGTTGATTGGGCCACCAATTACGGTTGGTCATCCCTTTCCAAGCAACGGATGAACCGTGCATCACCGGACATTTACCTTCTTCTGACATATTTTTTTAAGCTACAATTTTGAGAGTTTGCCCTTTTCCAAGGTTCTGCGGAACTATTGAAAACAATCTCCTTGGAGTGTCCATCAGTAAAATTCTCCCAACAGAATATGCCCCGTATTCCACTGATCCCAAAGCAGCAAGCACTTATTTCCATCGATACGATGTCAAACCCTTGAGATCTCTTACAAAAACCTCATCTCCACAAATCGTTACGTGAGCCCAGGTGGGACTTCCCGTCACCTCCAACTCACTGACCAACTTGAAACCACCCGGATCAGCCTCGATCAGCAAAAGAATTCCCCGGTTGTCCAAAGCCAAAATCCGATTCCCATTCACCGCCATCGACCAGTAATCCCCATACTTTTTATCCGTCGACCACAATATCTTCTTCGCCTCGGGATCAATACAATGAAAGCGCTTGTCCCTCCCATGAAGATAAACCTTCCCGTCGATCACTACCGGAGAAGACATATTTCCTTCCACCTTGTCATTCCAAAGCTCCGTCACCTCTTGCCCCTTTTCACTTGCCTTCACCTCATACCAGAACGTCCCCCCACCGTAGCTCGCCGTAAAAACACGGTCACCAATCGGGGTCGGAGTCAGAATATTCATTCCCCGAAAAGCTTTCACCGGTGTGGACCACAAAATCTTACCATTTTTAGGACTCACTCCTGCCAGGAGAGTTCTCGTCTGCACCAAAATCTGATCCTTCCCTCCAATCGTTGTCCTCGTCGGCGAGGAAAAGGCCTCCCCAAACATCGCCCGCCCGTCCTCCAGCGTCTTCCAAACTGTTTTACCATCCGATTTCCGGATCTTACGAAGTGCCGATCCTACCTGCACATAAAGATGGTCTTTCCCCAACAAAGGCGAGCAAACGAAGCCAAACTGCGGCTTCTGCGTTCCCTCATCTTGAGGGAAATCAGCCCGCCACTTCACCTTTCCAGTCGTGACATCCAGCGCCACCAAAACATCCTTCATTCCTCCAACATAGAGAAATTTTCCATCGCAAGCAGGAGTACTCCGGACCCAGCTTCCATTCCGCGCGGCGTAGAATGGCACCTTCATCGAGCCTTCCCAAGACGACTCCCACAGCTGCTTCCCCGACTTTCGATCAAAAGCCCGAACAATTTCCTCCTTCTTGTCCTTCGTCTCCACCGTAAACACCCGCTCGCCAAAAACGATCGGACTCGCATAGCCTTCAGCCAATTCAACCGTCCACGCCTTCTTGAAATTCTCTTTGCTGAGCTTTTCCGGCCAAACCTGAGCACCTTTATGGACCATTCCATCCCTTGTCGGACCCCGCCACTCATCCCAATTGATCGACGCAGCCAAAGGCGCAACCATTCCAATGATCGATAGAAAAAGAACGCTTCTAATAATGCTCACAAGTTACCTTCGCCCAACTTCTACGACCCGCAAGCAGGAATTGCAGACCTTCAGCAATTCGGAAAAAACAGTGCCGCAACCTGGCTTCATTCTCAGAAATAAGGTTGCCGGAGGTTTCTCTAAAAGAGCGCGAATGATACCCTTGGCCAATGCCTGAATTCATTCCCATCCCCCATCATCTCTCATTGTATTCTTGAAAAATTAACTCTACCCTCAGGTGATGAAAAAAATCATGCTCTGGACCGTTGCGGCAATCGCTCCCGTCTTCCTTGTCGAAACCGTCGCAGCCCAAGAGACGAAATCCGCTCCCGCTGCCGAGAAAACCGTCGAAGCCAAAAAGCCGACGCTCACTTACTACTACTACGACGGATGACCGTTGTGCGCGAAAATCGCGGTCATCGTGAATGATCTCAAAAAGACAAAAGGTAAGGAAATCACTTTCAACAACGTCCTCGTCGGTGCGGGCAAGAGCACCCAGGAAATCAAAAAAGCCAAACTCAAGGGCCACGGCATCATCGCCAAGGACAAGAAGGGCAAGGTCATTAAGACCGTCGACGGTCACTCCTACGGAAAGAAGGAAGTTGAGGCCGTCGTGGCCAAACTCCTGCCTAAGAAATAAGCATCTCTCCCCAATCATTTCCTCGAGCCCCAGAAGTTTTCTTCTGGGGCTTTTTTCTCTCTCCTTGTCGATGACGCCGGAGAATGGACAACGTGTAAACATTAAGGGAAAGGTCTCGCTGGCCTGCTTCTCGATCGCGAAGGCATGCGTCGTGAGACCACGGAGCTTACCCGTCTCAATCGCTTTCCGAACATCACGAACCCCTATTCTCCCTCATAGCGGTCGTAGTCCGCGAATCTTAAGGACAAAACTCAAGCCTCCTCGATCCGCCGATCAGGTTCGCCTCCCTTACTTGATCACGACCTCGTCGAGGTAAAATGTATCCGGCTTCCCATTCGAGGCGGTAGAGAAAAACAGCCCTGATTTTACGCGGGAAAGGTCTTTGCCTTTAAGATCAATCTCGTGCTTCACCCATTCGCTTGTGAGGGTCAGGTCAAGGCTCTCCTTCACGGTATCGTGATAGGGTTTATCGGCTCCGATAACTCCAATTCCCACTGTGAGCTTCTCTCCTCCCTCTTTGCCTTTAGCCCAGAAAGAAAGCACTTCGGCACCCGTGGCATCGATCCCGCCCGGCGCATCCCCCCAGTCACCTGAAGGATGCTGCCAAACCACTCCGGCCCAGCCCGAGTCAGCTGTGAAATCGAGCTTGATGCAGTGCTTACCCACCTTCGGGTTCTCCGTGGAAAGCTCCTCCAGCGTCAGTTTTTCCGTGTCTCCCATCCAACCACTAGGAACCCACGGGCCCGCTCCTTCAGCCCCGGCAACCGTCAGAGGAAGCGGAAGTTTCTTGGCCGAAATCAGCTCTCTCCCTCCCGTTACCTTGATCGAAACATTCGCGGTCGCCGCTCCACCTGCGGGATCAACAACATAGGCATAAACTCGGAACGTCCCCCCATTTTGAGGGATTTGGATGCGAGCATGCGAGGCCGTTGATTCAGGTAAAATGGCTTCCGGATAAGTCGGGGGGGCCGGACGCTCATCACCGCCCTCGGCAGTCTCTTTCCAATCCTCCGCGAGAACCCAGGTGACCTTCAGCTCTTTCTCTTCCGGATCCGAAGCTTCAAGCTTCACCTCAATGATCGCCCCTTTATCGAGTAGCTGATTGGGCCCCTGTAGTGCAATCGATTGAATGACCGGGCAGAGATTCCCAGCAGGTTTCCCGGACCAAAGCTGAGTCAGCTCATCCACCCCCGCAAGCTTCTCGCCACTTGGCAGGAGAAGACCAAACCAAGTCGCAGAAGCCTCTTGCTTCGATCCCCACATGAAGGCAAAACTCCCCAGGCAAAGAGGGTCCGCATGCACCGTTTCGTAAGCTCGGCGGTAATACTTAGCCTTCTCCGTGCTCGAGAGTTCATCTGGCATTCCCCACTGGTTCGCCTCCGTTTCCCAGGTCCCCGCAGGACCAAATTCAGTGATGAGGTAGGGCTTCACTCCCCCGCCCTCTTTGTATCGCCTCGGAAGGGAAACCACTCCTCCATAAGAATTGATGCCGTGAATATCGACACTCGGGCAGAAGCGATTCAATCCCTCAATCTGACGCTTCCCAATCTCCGCGGTAACCGTCATCACGGGATGATTTGGATCGATCTCCTTCACTTTCTTCGCGAGATACTCGATTTGGGTGTAGATCGCCGGATTCGAAGTCGCCTCGAACCCTTCCATCTCATTGCCAATTCCCCAGAGCAAGACCGCCGGGTGATCCTTAAATTTCCGCACCGCAGCAAAGAGAGCATCTGCTTGTCCCGTGACCGAGCCCCAATCGGTGTAACTGAAGCCATGCCGTTCGTGCCCAATCCAGAATCCCAAGGCCACCTTCAGCCCTAGTCGCTCTGCTTCGTCGAGCATCTCGGGTGTCGTCTCCCCGATTCCCCAGGTTCTCACGGTGTTTCCTCCAGAATCCCGGAGCAGCTCAAGCGCTCCTTCACCTCCAACTCCCTTCACCTCAAAGGGTTTTCCATCTACCAATAGGGTGGCGGATCTCCCCTCTCGCTGAATCATCACGGCAGACTCTTCAGCAAGGCTCGGAAGGGCCAATGACAAAGCAACGATCTGACTGGCAAGAAATGAAATACGTTTCATGATCTAATTAGGTTTCCTGCCAAGAAACCACCTCGATTTCTTTATGCAACTTTATTCAATTATTTTGCCAAAAACGGCTGAAACAAACTCACGACAAGCTCATTAAAGGCCCGAAAAAATTCATCTGGTAAAGGCACAGTTAAGTCCACAAAAAGCGATGAAGATCGAAAGCATGTCAAATACGAGATGGATAGCACGGCAGATAGCAGGAATCACGCTAATATCGATCTCCAATAATCCTCTTGCCCTTAGTCCCCAGAGCACTTAATGCGGTCCTCGACATGAGGAAGCCTATTATTGCCGCCAACTGGAAGCTGAACAAAGGACCATCTGACACCGAGGATTTCATCCGTGGTTTTGAAAACAAGCTAGCCGACCTTCCTAAGGGCGTCGACATTGTCCTTGCTCCTCCTTTTGTCTCCCTCGTCAAGGCCACCGAGCTTCTCTCCCAGTCCCGCGTCCGCGTCTCAGCGCAGAACATGTCGGAGCAAGACAACGGTGCTTACACCGGTGAAATCAGCGCCTTCATGCTGAAGGAAATTTTTGTGCAATATGTCATCCTGGGCCACTCCGAACGCCGCTCGATCTACGGTGAAACGGATGCCATTATCAACGCCAAGGTTCTAAAGGCGCACGAAGTCGAACTGAAGCCCATCTTCTGCATCGGCGAGACTCTGCAAGAGCGCGAAGACGGCAAGCTGGAGAAAGTCCTCCGCACCCAGATCACCGACGGCCTTAAGGACGTCACCGAAAAGCAGATGCTCGACACCGTCATCGCTTACGAGCCCGTCTGGGCCATCGGCACCGGCGTGACCGCTTCTCCTCAGCAAGCTCAGGACGCCCACGCATTTGTGCGCTCCGTCATCACCGACCTCTACGGCATCTCTGTCTCGGAAAAAGTCCGCATCCAGTATGGCGGAAGTGTGAAGCCAGGCAACGCCGCTGAACTCCTCGGCCAGAAAGACATCGACGGCGCCCTCGTCGGAGGGGCCGCTCTTGAAGTTAACTCTTTTGCCGATCTCATCAAGAACGGCGTGCCCGAGTAAGAAAGGATGGACCGCGCAGTATTTGGAACGAAGGAAGGCGATATTTACGTCGGACACGGACCATTTACGACTTCTTCAGAGCCACCTCTTTCCGGGGTGGCTTTTTACAAGAATGATTTCGCGCTCAACGAGCCCGAACCTTGGCTGGTGCCCGCACGAGTGGAAGTGCTCGAGCAATCGGACGCCGCAGCCCTTGAAGTCGATTGGACCGAGCCCGAATCGGCACCCTTCGCGGAAGTCTTTCGTGAGGTCGTCGAAGCCATCTCGCGCGGCGTGATCGAAAAGTCAGTCCCCGTGGTCACCGCCAAGGGGCAAGCTAAAAGCGGAGGACCCGATGCTCTTCTCAACCGACTCTTCGCTGCCCCGGAAACCCTCCGTCCCTACGGCTGGATCAGCGAGAACGAGGGATTCTTAGGCGCCACTCCCGAGGTTCTTTTTCGAGCCTTCGACGGTCGCATTTATACCATGGCCCTCGCTGGCACCGCCCGCAGCGATGAAGCCGGAATTTTTGCGGTGGATGACAAGGAGATCCGCGAGCACGAGTTTGTCGCCCAAACCCTCATCGCCAAACTTTCCGACCTCGGAATGGTGCGCAAAAAAGAACGCGAAATCATCGACCTCGGGAAGCTCATCCATTTTCAAACCCTCATCGAAGTCGAACTCTATCAACATGAGAAGACTGAGAAACTGATCAAGCGACTGCATCCCACGCCGGCGCTGGGTCCCCTTCCACGGACCACGGAAACGATGGCCCTCTTAAAAGAATGGCGTGAGCGGCTCGGCTGCCCCCCGGAATTCGGCGCTCCCTTCGGGATGATGCGCGATGGCGAGTTCGAAGCGCTCGTCGCAATCCGCATGATCGGCTGGAAGGGCGACGAATACGTCCTCCCCAGCGGCTGCGGCGTCATCGAAGAATCCCGCCTCGTTAACGAATGGCGGGAATTGGCCCTCAAGCGTTCCGCAGTGAGGGACCTCCTGGTTGGCTGATCGACATCGGTCCTGCTGACAATAGGACCACCTACGATGGGCACGTCACAAAGCGCTTAGTCAATCCCTCTATTCTTATGCTCAGAGCCTATTTTTTGATTGGACTGACCTAGTCCGCTCCCCACGTTGTTTTCGAGACCGAACAACGAATCGTTTCAAACCCATCCTTAGCTTCGAGCAAGTTCCTTCTTCCCAAACCTCGCCCGCAAGACTCCGATCCCTCTCGTGACCTTCTTCCAAATCTTCGACATTACAAAGACCGCAAAGATACAAACGAGCAAGAAAACAAAGAATCCGATCACCGGTGAAAACGCCATTAAGCCGAGTCCTCCCAGCACAAGCCCGTCCTCGGTCACACTGGCCACCGCATTCGAAACCGGTTCAGGAGATAGGTTGATGAGCAAACGCCCACCCGCCTTTAAACTATGCATTGCCAAGCTAGCTCCTCCTGAAAGAAGAGCCGCTACCACGCTCATCGAGGGTTCAAGCTCACCCAGCGCCGTAAGCGCCAGCATGATACCACCCGCCGGCCGCACAACCGTGTGGAGCACGTCCCAAGTCGAATCGACCCAGGGAATCTTATCGGCAAAGAATTCAATCAAAAACAAGGCCCCCGCAACACCCAAAATCCAAGGATCTCCAAGAACGGCAAACTGCTCATGGGCCGACGCCAAATCGACCCAATTAAAGCGCACCGCGATCCCGGTCACGAAAACAGTGAGGTAAAGATTCACTCCCGAAAGAGTCGCGAATCCAAGGGCGAGGCCCAATTGTGTGAGAAGGTCCATTTGCCGTAATATTAGCACCTAAAAGAGCGGGAG
Organism: Akkermansiaceae bacterium; assembly: GCA_028822935.1. Lineage (GTDB taxonomy): Bacteria > Verrucomicrobiota > Verrucomicrobiia > Verrucomicrobiales > Akkermansiaceae > SW10. The sequence continues at coordinate 17,932 of JAPKCM010000006.1, read as the reverse complement.
CGATGATAAAGAAATCAGCGCTTTGTAACCCCTTACGGGCCGTTCTTCCGCTTTTCGAAGAGCTTCTGGGCCTTATCGAGATAATCTAGAATAGGGTCATCGGCTGGAACTTCGGCCTTTTCCAACTCCTTTTTGATCAGGAGATAGTCGTCAAATTCGCCGCTTTCCTCCTGGACGGTGGAGAGGTGATACCAATCGAGAAGATCGAGAAGACGCTCGTAGCGGCGCTTCTCCGCTTCACGAAACATTTCCAAATTATCGAGCGCCTCCGCAATGTGGCCGCGTTCCTCTCCTGTCAAATCGGAGAGAGTTTTCAAGTAGCCACCCACCACAGTTCGATAAGTTGGAAAACAGCGATATGAAAGCCCCGTGAGGAGGTCGGAGGCCTGACGAATCGCCGTCAGTCGATCTCTATTTTCTTCCAGGTCCATCACCTGAGGCCAGGATTCGATACCATAGGGCATGAGCTGGCCCGTTTCGGACGGCAGGTAAAGTTTGAGCGCGTCCGTGAGTTCCTTGTCCGTCCCCGGAATCGTCATGGTCTGGGTGAGGCCTGGCTCAGCAAGCGCAGCCACCTGGGAGAGCCACCACTTTTCGAGCCCTTCGCGACCAAGATTCACGTCAGGGAAATGCTTACTCAGAAGCTGAAAGGGCTCGCCCTCGAAACCCGATGCTTCGGCAAGATAGGCCGTCATCGATTTTTTCCCCCCGGGCTGGGCGAGAAGAGCCATCGTGAGCGCACCGGATGAAGCTCGAAAGAGCTCACGGCTGAGGGAATCCATCTCAGCCACCTTTTTTTTCTCGATCAATTCCGATACCGGCATCCAGCCCCCATTGTCTCGAAGGGCAGCATAGACACCCCGTTCCCCTTTCTTCCTCTTCCAAGCCATCGCTTCCTGGATGCCATCGATGAGCCAAGGCGAAAGCGTAAAACTCTCAGGCAGATCGTCAGTGGCCACGCCGCGGATACCGCGTTCCACGAGGAAGATTTCGAGAAGGGTATTCTTAAGATCGAATTTCGGGTAAATTTGAGGCGCGGCAAAGCGGACGCTCACTTGAAAACGCAGGCGATTCTGGTCCTCTGGCAAAGTGAGCAACTCACGCCGGATCGCCCCCGGTTTTCCATCCACCGGAGGATAAAGTTCCATCACGACCGGGCTCCCTCGACCCTCAACAGGGTCCACCAGCGCATCCAGATCACGAATTAAGGCCTCAGTGTCTTGAATGATCTCCGCCCGAATCGAGGGCGTCCCACCATGAACCACGATCTGCCCCAGATTACTCTCGCTGCGCTGCGCAAACTCTGGAACCTGCGCCGCCAAAGAAGCAGTAAGGCACAAAAAGACAGCGAATTGAAAAAGCATGCGGAGGTAAGCGACGACGGGACGCCACCTTATCTTGAAAAATGTGGGTGAAACACTTTCAAATCCATCCCTATCCAGCTGCGTAGGCATCATCAATATCTTAGTAAATTTATCCTTTTGTGCTTCCTGATCATCGATTCCAATCTTGATATAAAGTGGCGATTCTTCGATGACGGCGGCAAAAAAAGATCCTGCGTGTCCCGAGACGATTGTGGAACCCTGCCTGAAGCAGGTTCGGAAACCGATCGGCGATCAAACCGTAATACTCATTGAACGCCCGAACAGCTTTAAGTGACACATCACTTCGACAAACTCAAGGAGCGGTCAGCAGAGGGAGAATCGCGGTATCCGACAAATCCTAAAACTCACAGCTTCCAGGCGTCCTCGCGAATGAAATGACATCGCGGATATTTTGCATTCCCGTGACATACATGAGGAGGCGCTCGAAGCCGGCTCCGAAGCCGGCGTGGGGCACCGTGCCGTATTTCCGGAGGTCGAGATACCAGCCGTAGTCGTTGAGATCGAGGCCATCCGCTTCCATGCGGGCTTTGAGGAGGTCGTGGCGTTCTTCACGCTGGCTCCCGCCGATGATTTCGCCGACTCCAGGGACGAGGACGTCCATCGCGGTCGCCGTTTTGCCATCGTCATTGGCCCGCATGTAGAAGGGCTTAATTTCCTTGGGGTAGTTGTAAACGGTGAGCGGTCCATCGACCACTTCTTCGCAGAGGTAGCGCTCGTGCTCGGACTGGAGGTTGACACCCCACTCGACCGGATAGTCGAACTTCCGGCCGGACTTGAGGAGTTTGTCGACCGCTTCGGTGTAGCTCATGCGGGCGAAACCACTGGAGGCCAGCTTTTCGAGGCGGGGACGGAGGCCTTTATCCACGAATTTTTCGAAGATGCTAAGATCGCCTTCGTTATTATCGAGGACGTCTTTGACGAGATATTTGATGAATTCCTCCGCGAGGTCCATGTCCCCTTCCAGATTACAAAAGGCCATTTCGGGTTCGATCATCCAGAACTCCGCGGCGTGTCGGGTAGTATTGGAGTTCTCGGCCCGGAAGGTCGGGCCGAAGGTATAAATATTCGAAAGCGCGCAGGCGTGGCTCTCCCCTTCCAGCTGGCCGCTCACGGTGAGGTAGGTCTTCTTACCAAAGAAATCCTCCTCCGCTTTCCCTCCTTCTTTCGTGGTGACGCGGAACATCTCACCGGCGCCCTCGCAATCGCTCGCGGTGATGATGGGCGTGTGGATGTGAACGAAGTCGCGTTCATTGAAGAAACGATGCACCGCATAGGAAAGGCGGCTGCGCATGCGGAAGACGGCGCCGTAGAGGTTCGTGCGGGGACGAAGATGAGCGATGGAGCGAAGAAATTCGGGCGAGTGACCTTTTTTCTGAAGGGGAAAATCGTCGGGCGCTTTGCCCACGAGCTCCACCTCGGTGGCGCGAACTTCCCAGCTTTGGCCTTTTCCGGGACTCTCGACGAGTTCTCCGAGGACGCGCACGGAGGAACCGGTCGTCATTCTAGAAACGAGTTCCGATCCGGGAATGCCTTGATCGATGATCGCTTGGATCCCCTGGAGGCTTGATCCGTCATTGATTTCAATGAAGGAAAACTCCTTGGAATCACGACGGGTGCGGACCCATCCGCAAACTTCCACCGCAGGTTCAGCAGAAGGACTCTTTAAGAGATTTTTGACCGATTGACGCATCCCTGGAAACTAGCGAGCTTCAGAAAAAAATCCACTGCTACCTTCTGCGACTTGGAGCCGGGCGGGAGAGCATGGGAGAGATCGAACGGGAAGGAGTCCGCGGGCGCACCACGGCGGGGCGGGGAACGGAGGGTTGCCGTGTCACTTGAGACGGTCGTGTGACCTTGGAAACGGTGGTGGTGGGACGTGAGGGACGGGAAATCTGAGGACGGCGAACCACTGGAGTGGTGACCACGGTTGGCTGCCGCACGATGGTGGTCGTGGGTGGGCAGTAAGGCTCATCCACGATGATCGGACGGTTGACCACGACATGAGAGGAGCCGCGATAGATCGGAGGATCCACGACGATTTGGATCGTGTTGTGAACGGGAGTGTTGACGACCCGGGCCTGAAACTCGTGAGCCTGTTTTTCCGCTACCAAGCGACGCTTCTTTTCGTTCTCAAGCTGAGCCAGAGTGTGCTGAAGAGTCGATTGATTCCGCTGAGCTTGAAGCATGCGTTCGAGCTGGAGAGCTTTTTGGGCCATCTCCGGGACGTAGGGAAAACGATGACGGATGTCGGGAGCGAGACCACTGAAATGAAGACGTGCGGAACCATCGCGGTGCTGGATCTCGATTCCCACGTCAGTGACCCGGGTGATGCGGGCCTCATAAAACTTACGGCCATCTAGGGTGTAAACGGTCCCCAGGGATTCTCCTACGGCAGTCAATCGAGCAACCCGTGGATCAATTTCTCCATCAGAGTCCGGCTTCAGGGTTAAGGGCTTGGGCGCCGCATTCTTGGTTTCCGATCTTTTCGCAGCAGCCTCAAGACGGGAGATCTCGGATTGGAGTTCGGCGAGCTTATTTTGCTGAACGCGAGAGTCATCCAGAGCGCGGTTCAACTGGGAAATGTGATCCTCTATGGATCCGAGACGCTCTTCCAAGCGAAGAATCTGATCAGGATCGGCCAGCGAACCTTGGGTAACCTTATCTTGGTGACAGGAGACAAAGAGGAGGCCGAGGAGTGGCAGGGCAAGTGAGAGCTTCATGAGATGACTGACGGGTCGATTCTAGTGAAACAGAAACCGTCCCTCTTTTATTCAAATGTTTCGCAAATTTCATTCCTTCTCCTTGATCGCGAAAAGGGTCCCGTCTTCTCCCCCAACAAAGATCGTGCCCCGGGCAAAGCTTGGAGCGGCGACAATCGCCTCGCCGAGATCGAGCTTCCAGAGTTCTTCCCCTTGACCCAACTCCAGGGCATACACCCGCCCGTCGGATGATCCCACCACGACAGCATCGGTGAAGAGAAGCGGAGAGGATTCGACCCGTCCGCCGGTCTTATACTGCCAAAGCGCGGAGCCATCGGCTCTTGAAATGGCGTGTAGTTTCTTATCGCGGCAACCGATGAAGACCTGTGTTTCATTGATCGCGGGAGCGCTCATGAAGGGGAACTTGCGATCAGTGTAAGTCCAGACTTTTTGGCCGGTGGCAACATCCGCGGCAAGAACTTCGTTTCCGTAATTTCCCCAAGCCACAAAAGTCCCGGACGTCGCAACTGTGGAGACAATCTCCGCATCGGTCTCGATGGCCTCGTTCGGCTTGCCCGTTGCGACATCGAGCGAATAGAGAACCCGGTCACATCCGCCGAAGACGATCTGTTTTCCATCCACAATCGCAGGGCTGCCATTGATGAACTCCTGGGTTTCGTGTCTCCACATTTCCTTACCATCGGCAGTGCGGAGCGCTCGGCAGACCCCATCGTAGCCATTCAGAATAACCCAGGTTTCTTTTCCATCGGGACTCCCGATGAGATTCACGCCAGCGGTGATTTTGTCATCGGTCTCGATCTTCCACCTTTCGTCACCGGTCGCGAGATCGAGGGCATAGAGGAAGGAATCCTGGCACCCCACAAAAAGAGTATCCTCGTGGATGGCGGGCGTGGCCTCGATGGCGTCCTCGTATTCCTTTTTCCAAATAAGGTCACCCGTCTCGAAATCGAGCACGTAGAGAAGGCCCATGTCATTTCCAAAGACCACGGAGGAGCCGGAGACGATCGCCTCTCCAAGAATGGGGCCATCGGTTTTGAAAGTCCACGCGACCTCAGGTTTTCCGGGAAGCGGGTCCCCCGTTGTGCCGGAAAGCCCGGCACCACCCCGGGCCACCGGCCATGAAGTGCGGGTCCACTCTGTTTGATTCTTTCCGGAGGCGTTCTCGTCTTCCTCTGCCGGTTTGCATGAGGCGAGGACAATGAGTAGCGAAAAATAAGAAAGCTTCATAAGGCGTCGCGATAGAGTGACACAAAATCTGCCTCATCGAAAGAGCGCGGGTTGAATTGACCAGTCCATTGCTTGGTTGCTTCGGCAGCCAATTGAGGAATCATTTCCGCAGGGACCTGGACAGGTTCCAATTCGGCAATCGTTCGCAGGCCCTCGACCCACTCGATGAGATCGGGACGGAGTTCCTCATAGATTTCACCCACCACCGTGGAATTCCATCGCATGATCGTGGGGAGCATGGTGAGGACGGCGCGGCCATGGACAACATCGAAGTGCGCGGTGAGTGGGTTCGCCGTGGCGTGAGCGGCACCGAGCATCGAGGACTCGATGGCCTGGCCGGCAAGCGCCGCGCCACGGAGCATGTCGCCACGCTGTGCGGTGGTCGCCTCACCCTTGAGAATCGGCTCAATGACAGGCTCGATTTTTTGGAACGCGGCAAAAGAAAGCTCGCGGGACTCGGGAGTGGACTTGGTGCAGACCGCGCTTTCGAGGGCATGGGAAAGAGCATCGAGGGCAGTGAGTCTCGCCACTCGCAGGGGCATCGAAGCCGTGAGTTCCGGATCAAGGATGACCGTTTGCGCAAGGGCTCGCGGATCTCCACAGGCCATTTTCTCATGGGAACCATCACGGCTGAGCACGGCGTAACTCTGACACTCACTTCCGGTTCCTGCGGTGGTCGGGATGGCGATAAAGGGCAACATTTTCCCCTTTGCTTTTCCGTGGCCTTGGTAATCGGATATTATCCCGCCTCCACTGAGGAGGAAAAGGGTGCCCTTGGCGGTGTCCATCGAGCTTCCCCCGCCTAGACCGATAATGACATCGGGATTCACCGAACGGGCGAACTCGGCGCAGGCCGCGACATCGGACTCCGTGGGATTTTCGTGGGCGGCATCGTATACAACAACATCATGTAAGAGAGAGGTCGTCGACTCGAGATGCCCCGCTGCCACGATCCCGGGATCGGTGACGATGAGGACTTTTCCCGATACGTGTTTCGGAAGTTCCGCAAGAGAACCCGGGCCATGGAGAATAAGTTGAAGGTGATTTGTCACAAAGAAAGTGGAGTCAATGGGCTACCGAAGAAATAGGGCCGCTCTTTCAAATCTCGGCGGTAACTTCACGCAACCATTTGGCGAAGCTTTCCTCGTTATGCTCGCCTGATGCGAGGTTCAAATAATCAGGATACTTTTCCTCCTCGGATACCGTGACCAGAAGGCCATTGAGCAAAAGAAATAATTTATCCTCACCCGCGTCCTTCCAAGGCCCTTTTGGAAGGCGTCTTCGAATTCTATTTCAGAAAAACCTATGCCTATTGGATCGCAGAAAGATCACCCTGAATCGCGCGACGGTGGTAGAGGAACTCAAAGAGATTTCCTTCGTGCGGTTGCTCCCACTGGACGCGATTGGTCGGGAACGGTCCGATGTTGAGGCGCTCGATATTCGGGCTCAGCATGAGGTCCTGGATCCACTCTTTGTTCCCGGTGAAAGCACTCACGACTAAAGTCTCACCGATGTTAGCAAGCATCTCGGACTGTGGCATTTCGACGATGCTCGCATAGGGGAACATGAACTCGGTATTGGCAAGTGGGTGATCCTTGTCATCGCAGGCGATAAGCGTCGGGCAGAGATAGGTCTGATCAAAGGCCTCCGCCTTCCGAGCGCCGGAACGATGAGCGGCGGTGACATCGCGTGCGCCTTTTTCTTTGAGATGATCTTCGATCATACCATCGATTCCTTCGGCCATCGCAGTGTTGGCGAAACCACAAAGAAGAGCATTGGAATCATCACGCGCGAGCGGTTTGACTTCTGCAAGCTTGGCTGCAAGCGCTTCAGCAATTTCAGCCCCATGCGATGGTACCAAGATGGCTGAAGTGTTGATGCAACTGCGGCCACCATTGGCAGCAATGGAAGTAACGAGAACGTCGAGATAGTCTTCCCAGCGGTCAATGAAGTCGTCGCCGATGAGAATCTTGGAGCGTCCAGTCCCGTGAACCTGGATGGTTTTGAAGGGCGCATATTTCCGCACGGTGACATCGGATCCGAAGGAAATGCCCGCTCCGCAGGAAGTCAGTAAGGTGTCGCCGCCTTCGTGAGTGGTGGGATAATAACCAAAGGCTTCCTTTGGAAAACCAGCCTGGATCATGGCCTGCGCGATGCGCAGTGGGGTGAAGGGATCTTCGCGTCCTGGCTTGAGCAGCACAGGAATCTTCATCACAAGCGCGGGAAGCCAGAGTGAATTGACCGCCGGAGCGTTACTGGGAAGAGCGACGCCGAGCGAAGTGGTCGCGGGATAATAGTTCACCTCAAGGTCACCGACGGAAGTAATGCCACGGTCGAAAATTTCTAAAGGCATGCCACGGGTCAGGCCTCCAATCACGGTACGAATCTGCGACATCGCAGCATGGATTTTCCCCATATTCATCCTCACCAAAGTGTGAGGAAGACGCGTGAGATCAGAGAGCGATTCAATGTAGTCCTGCGGGCCTTGCGTCGAGTCGCCACAAGGAAGTTCGGCGTGCAAGAAGAGTTCAGCAGCAGCCTCGCAGTAATCTGCAAGCGCCTCTGCGGGGATGGCATCGAGAGCCGCTTTCGACTCGGAAATGCGGAGAAGATCGCGACGGATGATCCCTGGGTTCGCGGTATGCGTAACGAGGTCTTCGTTCAGCTTGACATGGTCAGCGGACTCGTAAGTTTCGCCAAGGCGGAGAATAGGAATTTGCATCTTTGGAAAAGTGAGTGGTTTGGTGGGCGGAGCTGGCGATTGAGTTTTAACTTTGAGCCCCTAGCGTTTTTGGAGTTTCTGCTCCGATTTTTAAAGAGGCTGTACTTCTTTATTACAGCAGAAGCGTAAATTTATGCGCTTTTTCCTGTAAATTAAGCTTACGAAAATTCCCTATCATTAGTGTGACGTAGTAACTGCTAATCGCTAAAAGCTAATTGCCAACCCCTCAGACCATTTTAGTTAATAAACACCTTCAATAACTGCCTTGGTACCAGATTGGAAGGGACGCACATCGCCAACACCGTCCCATGGAAACTCGTCGCACTCGGTGCGACGGATTGCTTCGTCGCGCTCAAGGAAACGAGGAACGAAAAACTCCTTTGTCATCGTGGTGAGCTCGACGCGTCCATATTCACCGTAGTCGACAATCTTGGTGGAATCCTTCGGATCGACGACCCGCAAAGTCGCGCGGGGTTGAGGCGCATAGTAGGTCAGCGAATACTCACCGGGCTCGCGCTTTCTGGAAATGGCGAGGCCCATGAGGGTATTTCCGTAAGTGGGCGCGTAGTTGATTTTTCCTTCGAGAACTTCTTCCTGGATGAACTTCACATATTGCGGAGTCATGGTGGTGCCTCCAGCAAAGACGCCCCGGATGCCGGCATCGGCAAGGGACATGCGCAGCGAGAGACTCTCGAGAAGACGCGGAGTGGTGAAGATGCACTTAATGTCACGGTGACGTAAGATGGTGACAGCTTGATCGATTACGTGCTCTTGGTAGGCCTTCGCCATTTGCATCTCACCCATCCCGATGAGGCGCTTTACCCAACGAGGATCAAGATCGATGAAGTAGCACGCTCCCCCACGAATGTTCGCGAGGTGCTCGATCGCCATCCGGAGACGTCGGGGCCCGGTCGGTCCGACCATCAGCCAGTTAGCACCCTGCGGGAAAAAGTCGGGCCCGTAATGCTCAGAAAACTCGGTATAGTCGGTTTTGTAGTCCTCCCAACCGATACGCTGCTTGGGCATACCCGTGGTGCCTCCCGTTTCGAAAACGTTGTAAGGACGGCCCTCAAAGGCCTTCGGGATAAACTTAGCCGGATCTTCTTTGCGCAGCACTTCATCATCGAAATTATCGAAATGAAGCATGTCAGCGAACTTCTTCACCTTTTTTCGAGGGTCCCAACCCGCTTCCTTGGCCCAATCGAGCCAATAGGGACATCCAGTCTCTGGCGAAAAGTGCCAGTTCATCATTCCCCGGGTCTGGGAATCCAGTTGCTCCCGGGCTTCGTCGACAGTCAAAGTAGAACTCATAAGGTAATGCGTGCGCTAAAAAATACGCCACTGCACATTTAGCCTAAGAAGAAATTACCGCAAGCCGACTTTTCTCGGGAAATCAGTCTAAACGCGGTATGATGTTCCACTCCTGGTAAGCTTCGCAGTTGGACCACGCCCTTTATGCGCCCCCTCTGACCAACCCCTCCAATTGTCATTACTACTGACTGCTCTCGGCTCGTTGAGAACTACGATTTGAACATTGACGCGAAGATTTGTTTCGCAAAAGACGCAGGGGCCTTCCAAAAGTCCTGATTCAGCCTTCAAAACTCCGCTACAGGCGGGACAGTTTATCTGTTCATTCATAGGTAATCTATATACATTTATAATCAATCTATATAAATTTAATGATTTTTTGTAATGCTCGATAATTCTTTCCTTAATTAACAATATTCCTTAAATAAATCGCCCCCAGTAGCCTAAAAATCAGAGAAACCAAAATATCCTCCCAAAAAAGAAAATCTTTCTCCCCTCCCAATAATCTCTCCCAAATCTTAACTAATCGGAAGAATCTCCCTCAGGAAAGGCGAACCCATGCGTTGGCCACTTCATAAAGAGGATGAGCAAGCAACCCCTCGAAACCCAAACCCTCCCCAAACGCAGTCTTGATCGCCTCCGAATCGCCCATGGCTGTGTTAAATAAATCAACGTTGATGAACTTTCAGTCCTCATTTTATCAGATAATTGACAGAAAAATTGCATTTTATTACAAGACATCCGTCAACTATACACACCACAATGAGGGTAGCTCTGCTGCCCCCAACAAAAAGCCCGTTACTTCGGTAACGGGCTTTTTATGATCTGTTATCGCCCCCATCCCAAGTAGGAGAAGAGACAAATGAGGGAGAGTTATATTAGTTTAAAAGTCCCGATCGTATTTCGGATCGGTGAGCGTCTTGAGGAAGGCGACAAGTGCCGCTTGATCCTCCTTACTCAGATTGAGCCCATCCTTGGAATGCTTCGCCAAGTTAGGAGAAAGTGACGGACCCCGGTGCATCGGGCCGCTGTAATGAGCCACCACTTCTTCCAGAGTCTCGAAGCGACCATCATGCATGTATGGCCCGGTGAGTCCGACATTCCGCAGGCTCGGGGTCGAGAAGACGTGCCTGTCCCGCTCCTCGCCCGTGACCTCAAATCGCCCGTGATCCTTGGTCGGCTTGAGTCCGTTATTGTGAAACTGGTGGTCGGAGAAGTTCGCCCCGCCGTGGCAGTGGAAACAATCAGCTCCGAACTGCTGGCTGCGGGGCTCGTTCTCGGTAAAAAATAGCTCCATCCCCCGCTTCTCGGCCGCGCTGAGCTCCAACTTACCTGCCATCGCATCATCGAACTTCGAGCCATAGCTAGTGAGGGTGAGGACGTAGTTTTCGAGCGCTAGCCCGATCTTTTCTTCGGTGATTTCCCCGGGACCAAAGGCCGACTCGAACCCCTCTCGGTAGCTTTTTCGGTTGTTCAATCTCCGAAGCACGGAAGGCATCCGGGCCGCCATCTCCATGGGATCTTCGATCGGCTTCAACACTTGCTCGCGGAGCGACTTCGCACGCCCATCCCAAAAGAAGGACGACTTCCAAGCGAGATTAAAGAGCGGCATCGAGTGGCGTCTCCCGTAGCGCCCCTCAAACCCGCGCGCGATGGGAATCTGATCAGTGAAGGCCAGGTGCGGCGCGTGACAAGCCGCACAAGAGACGGTGTTATCGATCGAGAGGAGGCTCTCAAAAAAGAGCGTTTCCCCGAGTGCTACCCGTTCTTTTAAAAGAGGATTGTCCCGTGGCAGGAGCGGGAGCGGGAAGCGGCGGCTCGTTTTAAAAGGATAGCTCTCATACTTCGCCGGGAGATAAAGCGGCTTCACCGCCTCCTGCGGAAGCTCGGCAGGCGGGTAAGTCACGCCGAGGACTGCGAAGGCGCTCTGGGCATTCGCCACCAGGGCACTGGCGATGGCATCGCCCGGATGCGAGTGAGTCGAGGAACCGTCTTGCTCGAAAGAAAGCGAGCGGGTCCCGTGGAGGAGATGCTTCACATCGAGCGACAAGCCCAGACCCGTCATCTTCTTAACCTGAAAGTCTGCCGCGAGTTGGAGCCGGTTGAGATTATTGTCATTCGCAAGGTGATAGACGTAGCCCTTCAGATCATCCCCCGCGCGATACCGCCCCTCGACGGCCATAAAAATGTAGCCGCTCGCCCAGTCCCAGTGGAGCTGATTGAGATTCGGATTCAGCGGATGATCCGCCGCGAGCTTCGTCGGATCAGCATGATTCGCAGGCTGAGGCACTCCAACGGAAAAACGAATCGCCCGGTAGCGTCCCTCCGGGACATCATTCACCATGAAGTTGCTCCGACGCTTCCCCGCATCGAGGTAGGCGAACTGCTCCCCAAGTTCGAGCCAGCTACTGTCCTCCTTCTGGACCGCAAACTCACTCAGGAGATAGCTCAAGCGTGTGACCGAAAAGGTCTCGGCTCCCTGATACTTGATGGCATCAAGCGCCAGCGGCTTCCCTGCGAAACGAGGAAGAATCTCCACCCGCAAGCTTCCAGCCATCGCCGGAAACGCCATGAGGAAGAGGAAAAGTCGAATCATGAATAGTCGATAGCACAAGACACTCCCCTCCGCATCCGCAAAGCTAAGATCATTCTTTCTCTTCACCGCCGAGAATCTCGCTGAGCTTCGCTGCGCTTTCCGCATCCATTTCCAGAATTTCGCTGAAATTCTTTCCCTTGGCCTCCTGCATCACCGCGAGTGGCTCCGCCCAGCAGCTCGCAACTTCGTGCTCTTCTAGAAAAGCCATCGGATCAATCCGGTTGAAATGATTCGCACTGCGCAGCTCATTGAGAACCACTCCCGCAATCTCCTGCCGCACGACATCGATTCCTATCGATTCTCGAATCTCAAAATGAAGCCCAACCTCCTTCTCGAGAGAAATGAGCTTGGCCATCTCAGCTCCGCGGGACACCACTTTGCCAACCCGCACCGAAACATCACCCACCCGGGCGTAGAGACTCTGGACAATCTTTCCATCCGGAAGCCGATGACCCAGCACGATGACTTTTCCAGGATAGCCCTCCGCCTGACCCACGAAAAGGACGAGCCCATTCCCAGCCGCCGAAACCGAATCACCCACTCCCGCAATTCCTCCTCCAGCGCGATTCAGTTTCGCGCCCAAAAGACCCTTCGAACCAAAGCCCTCCTCCGCAATCGCGAAGTCCCCGAGAGGATTCTCAAACGCCCTTGCCACCGGTAATAAGTAGAGGTCAATCCCGCTGAGCAGATTCAGATTCGGAGCAAACTCCATTGTGACAAACTCCTGCAGCTCTGGCTCCACCTCGCCATTGAGCGCGATAGGATAGCCCGGCACGGCGTCCGCTTCCTGCCAGTTTCGTAGCGAGTGAGCGTAGTAATTGGGGCGCTTCTTCGTCATCATGACTCCCAACGTTAAAAAGGTCAGGCCCAGAAGAACGATCCCTGCCACGATGACTTTTCCGCGTGTGAGTCTCACGCTAGCGAGCATCGGCCATTTTTCAGAATTTGACAAGCTTGCGAAATTTGACGGAACAAGATTTGCCCCCTACCCTCTTAATATCATGAAGATGGCAATCCTCCTCGCGGCAATCGCGCCTTTCCTCCTCGTGAACTGCAAAAAACAAGATCCCATGGCCACCCAATCAACGCCTCCCGAGCAACCTGAAGAAAAGGTCGAACTGACCGACGCAGAGTGGAAGGAAAAGCTCACCCCCGAGCAATACCGCATTCTTCGCGAAGCAGGAACGGAAGCAGCCAATGGTGAAGTCTACCATGAATTCAAGGCTCAGGGAGCCGGCTCCTACTTCTGCGCGGGCTGCGACACTAAGCTCTTCTCCTCGAATGAAAAATTCGATTCAAAGTGTGGCTGGCCTTCATTTTACGACCCTGCAGACGCTAAAAATGTCATCACCGACACCGACTTCGACCTCGGCTACGCTCGCACCGAAGTCCGCTGTAAAAACTGTAATGGCCACCTAGGCCACGTCTTTCTTGGCGAAGGATTCAACACGCCTACCGACAAGCGCTACTGCATCAACGGTACCGTGCTCAAGTTCGTCCCCGATTCGGTGGACAAAGAATAGCCTGAGCCACTAAGCCTCTTCTGCCTTTTTATCCGGCTCGGGGAGGCGCACGAAGTTCAATTCCTCGATCCGGCGGTCGTCTGCGCGGGTCACCGTCGCTTCGAATCCTTCCACCTCAACCTTTTCTCCCGCTTCGGGAAGGTGCCCCAATTGCTGGACGATGTAGCCCGCGATGGTGCTCACCTCGCCACTGTCGAGATCGAGACTTGGTTCGTGATCAGAAAGTTCATTGAGGGTGAGTCCGCCTTCCACTGTAAATTCATCTGCATTATGGCGGCGGAATTCGGTTGCTTCATCGACATCGAATTCGTCCTGAATATTCCCCACCAATTCGGTCATGATGTTGTCCATGAAAACAAGACCCGCCGGATCGCCAAACTCATCCACCACGAGCGCAAGATGAACCCGCTCGGTAAGGAAGAACTTTAGAAGGTCATCCAGCTTCATGATCTCAGGGACCACTTTGATCTCCCTCTTGATATGAAGAAGATCCTTGTCGTCCTCATTCATGAGCTTCAGCACGTCCTTGATGTGAATGAGACCCAAAGTTTCATCGAGATGCCCCTTCACCAGAGGGAAACGGGTATGCGTCGCCTTGATGGCAAACTCGAGGTTCTCCGGAAATCTTTTCTCGATATCAAGAAAGACCACTTCGCTCCGGGGTGTCATCACGTCCTTGACTGAAATGTCGTTGAGCTCAAGCGCATTGATGAGAATCTCACGCTCGGTTTCGGTCACCTCTTGCTCACGCTCGCTTTGCTCCACCAGCATCGCGAGCTCCTCGGAACTGTGGACCGCTTCGCCCTCGGAGACCGGATCGATCTTGAAAATCTTCTTCAGCAAGAAATTCGCAGTGCCATTGAGAATAAAAATGACCGGCCGGAAAATCCAGTAGAAGATATGCAGCGGTCTCGCGATCACCAGTGTCGTGCCAAGTGACTTACGAATCGCAATCGACTTCGGCAGTAACTCCCCAATCACCACATGAAGGAAAGTGAACGATCCCATCGCCACTGTATAAGAAATCCCTTTAATAACCTTCTCTGACAAGTCCAGCGACACCAAAGAGGGTGCGACCAAACTCTTAATGAAGGGCTCTCCGAGAAATGGCAGTGCCAAGGAAGCGATGGTAATCCCGAGTTGGTTCGCCGAGAGGTAACCATCAAGGTTCCCCACCACGAACTTGGCAATCCCGGCCCTCTTCGGTTTGCTCTCAAGCTCTCCTTCGATCTGGCCAGGCCGGACCTTCACGATGGCAAACTCTGATGCCACGAAGAAGGCATTGAGAAGCAGGAAAAAGGCGATCCCTAGAAGATAAAGTCCAGCTTCTCCCCAGGTGGGATACTCCGTCGGAATTTCAGACGACGCTGAAGCCAATATGAAAGGAAGATCGATCATCATCGCCGATTACATCTTTTCATAAACACCCGTGTCTCGCTTCTCAAGCACCGTGAAGCCCGCCTTCTTGGCATCAGAAGTAGAAAAAGGTTTTGCAACCGTCCTAGGCGAACTGACCTTGGAGATCACCTTGCGCACCGCATTCTTGCACATTGGGCAGTTCTCGAGTGCCTCACGATCAATGGGACGGAAAAGCTCAAAGCCTTTTGAGCAGATCCGACAACTAGAGCCCGGCTCATCCGGACTTTTAGAAAGGTATTCGTATATAGGCATGGGCGGAGCCAGATCGATGGCCGTGCAGGTCACATCACTTTTCCTGACGACCCATGCGATACTCTACCAGGAGGACTTTGTCACTCCAGGAATGAGGCCGTGGGAAGCCATCTGACGAAAGGCAATCCGAGAAAGACGGAAGCGGCGGAGGAATCCACGGCGACGTCCAGTCACCTCACAACGGTTCACCAAACGAGTCGGGCTAGCGTCACGAGGAAGCATAGTGAGACCGACATAATCCTTCTCCTTCTTCAACTGGTGACGAAGGTCTGCATATTTTGCAACGGTCTTAGCTTTGCGCTTGTTGCGCTCTATCCAGCATTTTCTTGCCATGGGGCGGGAAGAAATATCGATTTCGGCCCCGTAAGCAAGCCACAATTGTAATTATTCTTACTCAGACCCGCTTTGACATTGCTTGAAGACCCATCTCCAGCGTATGCCCGACCTCATGGAACGTCCTGATGGCCGCACAGTTACTGATCTTCGCCCTATTTCCTTCACTCCCAACGTCGCCCCGCATGCCACTGGCTCGGTTCTCGTTTCTTTTGGAAATACCCGCGTCATTTGCGCGGCAACTGTTGATGAAAATGTTCCTCGCTGGATGAAAATGCAGGGAGTCAAGGGCGGCTGGCTCACCGCCGAGTACTCCATGCTCCCATATTCTACCCACGATCGCAAATCACGGGACATCTCCCGCGGCAAGCTCGATGGTCGCTCCTCCGAGATCCAGCGCCTCATCGGTCGGTCGCTCCGTGCCGTCGTCGATCTCAAGAAAATCGGCCAACGCACGATCTGGGTCGACTGCGATGTTCTCCAGGCCGATGGAGGCACCCGAACCGCCTCGATCACCGGAGGAATGGTCGCCGTGGCCATCGCACTCAATAAGCTCATGGGCGAAGGAAAGCTGAAAGACTTCCCCATCAAGAAACTCGTCGCCGCCGTCAGCGCAGGCATTTATCAAGGAGAAGCCATCCTCGACCTGAATTACCCTGAGGACCGCGACGCCGCAGTCGACTTCAATGTCGTCATGACCGAAGACGGGCAATTTGTGGAACTTCAGGGCAGCGGCGAGGAATCGACTTTCAGCCCCGCTGAAATGACCGCAATGCTGGAACTCGCTCAAAAAGGGATCGAAACCCTCGTGACCCTTCAGAAAGAAGCGATTATTGCAGCAGACCAAGCCGGCCCGGCCGATCTCGATAGCCTCAAGGACGCTTTTCAATAGGACCGAGGCCTTTTCTCTTGCCGTGACATCCCTGCGGCGTAACTTCCAGTTGTGAGGAATTAGGTTTTTGCCCTCCTCCACTTAAAAAACCGGCCCGATTCCTCGGAAAAAGGCCAAACCATACCAAAGTAATGAAAGTAACTAAAAAACTGATGCGCAAGGGCTTCACTCTCGTGGAGCTCCTCGTTGTTATCGCCATCATCGCTGTCCTTGCAGGACTCGCGACTCCGGCGATTCTCAAAGCCAAAAAGAACGCTGACAAAGCGAAAACGATCAACAATGCCAAGCAGATTGGTATTGCCATGAACGAGTTCGACAGCAGCTACGACAGCTATCCTTCCGAGGATACTCGAATCCAGCTCGAAGAAGAAGGCGCTGAAGTACCCAGCGGCGACGACGCCAATGCTTACTTCGCCCAGCTCATCGTCGGTCTCTCGACTGACAGTGAGAAAATCTTCTACGCCAAGGGTGTCAAAGGAACCAAAGAAGGTGACGATGTGACCAAGAACCGTGATGATGTCCTCAAGCGGGGTGAAAATGGATTCGGCTACGTGATGCTCGCCGGCTCACAAGCCCTCTCCTCAAGCTACACCCGTAGCTCCACTCCTCTCGCCGTCGCCCCCCTCAAGTCAGGCGGACAGGATCCAACCTTCGATTCCAACCCCTACGCGGGTGAGTATGTCTACCTTCGTGGTGACAACTCAGTAGCCACCGGAAAGATCTCGAAGGACGGCTCCGGAAAAGCCCTCCTCAAGGGACAAGGCCGTGCAAACCTCTTCACTCCTGGCCCGGACAGCGTCTGGGAAGAGGATGAGCCAGAGATTAAGGCACCTACCGGAATCGAATGAGAGTCTGGAGTTTCCCGAAAACTCGAATAAACATTTAAACAAAGACGGACCTCTTGCAGGTCCGTCTTTTTTCTTTCCCGGTTTTCGCCTAGAGTTCCGATATGGATCCTCCCCTTTGGAAACGCGTTCGCGAACTCGACTGGTCCGATACCGGCATACCTGAAAAGGAATTCCGCTCCGTCCAGAAACTCCTTCAGGATCTCTCCTCGCACAAAGAAGCTCGCGCCATGAAGGCGAGCCAGAAGCTCTGGAACCTTCTCAAGCCCCCCACCCCGCTTGGCCCCATCTTAAAGCCCTTCCTCTTCGAGATTCGCGCAATTTCCACGCGTCCCGTCCAACGTGAGATCGATGATCTTGTGGGTAGGATCGAGGAATAAAACTCAACCGTTATTTATCAGATAAGGAGGCGAGGACGAAGATCGCCAGAATTAAAGAACCCAAGAATCCCATGATCAAGCCGAAGATCGCTCGCCCCATTCCATGCTTTTGCTTGAGCGCCCCATCACTTTTCTGAATGTCTCGTATCGCAATAATCGAAATGATCAACGCCAAGGGAGCGGGAAAAATCACGAGCGAAAACAGACCCAAGTAGCCATCCCGAGCGGCCCACCGGAAGGAGTAGGCGCATCCCCGAATCTGCTACTCGTTTGCCCAAAGACAATCAGCCGACCATTGCGGCGCTGGCTCGCATTTAAATCGGAAGGCCT
>JAPKCM010000140.1 GCA_028822935.1 Akkermansiaceae bacterium | reverse complement strand
CTCGCGGGCGCCCGAAGAATCGATGAATACGAATGTTTTTTCTCCTATCCTCTGCAACCAAGCCCTTCAACCTAATCGGCGCTCATCTGCGAAATCGGCGGATAGCCTCCCCTCTGGCAAAGAGAGAACTTATCAAATACCTTTGAGCACTCCGGACGAATCTCCGATCCGATCCACTTGCGCTCCGGATTCCCTCAACATCCGCATGTAGAGGTTGTTCAGGGGAGTCTTCTCCGGAAGTTCGAGGTGGCGTCCGGTCTGGAATTTGCCGCCCGCATTTCCTGCCACGATGATCGGAAGGTCATCATGACTGTGGCGATCGGCATCGGAAAGTCCGCTCCCCCAAACGATCATGGAATTGTGAAGGAGTGTGTTCCCATCGACATCTTCGATGGCCTTCATTTTTTCAAGGAAGTAGGAAAGTTGCCGGACGTAAAAGGCATCGATTTTTGCGATCTTATCCATCTTATCCTGCGCCCGGCGATGATGAGAAAGACCGTGATGTCCTTCATTGACCCCCAGACCGGAGAAGCTCCGGTTGCTGCCATCGTGGGCTAGGAGGAAGGAAGAAATCCGGGTCTGGTCCGTTTCGAAGGCCAGGAGCAGCATATCGAAAAGAAGACGGATATGATCCTGATATTCGCGCGGCACTCCCTCTTCCGGTGCGGCAACACCCGGCTCGGGAGGTGGGCCGAAACTCTCGGCCTTCTCGATGCGCCTCTCAATCTCGCGAACACCCGTGATGTATTCATCGAGTTTTTGTCGGTCGTTTCTCCCAAGCTGATTGTTCATCGCACGGGCATCGTCCATGACAATATCCAGAATCGAACGCTTCTCCGCCCGACGCTTTGCAAGGCCATCCTTACGTTCATTGTTGGACCCACCTCCAAACAAGCGTTCAAAGACCAAACGAGGATTGGACTCGGGTGTCATCGGCTGGGTGGCGGAGCGCCATGACATGTTGTACTGATACGCGCACGAGTAACCGGAATCACAATTCCCGGACTTGCGGACGGCATCGCAGGACAACTCCAGTGAGGGCAAACGTGTCTCAGAGCCAAGATGGCTCGCTGCCATCTGGTCGGCTGAAATCCCCAAGCGGATATCCGAACCTGCAGTCTTTTTGGGACGCGCTCCCGTCAGGAAAGTTGCTCCGCTTCGTGCGTGGTCTCCCGCTCCATCTGAACCCGCCCAACCATTGGCCTGCTCCAAGCCTTTAATGATCTGCAGGTCACTCTTGAACGCATTCAACGATTTCATCGACTCGTTAAATTTGAAATCCGAGCCACTTCCTTCAGGACGCCACTTGTCCATGATCACCCCGTTGGGCACGTAGAGATAGGCCATTCGCAGGGGCGCTCCCGTAGCCGTCACTCCTCGTGCCGCAGCCGCCGCTTTCACTTCAGCTCCCAGGGAGCGAAAGGAAGGCAAGGCTACGCTGGCTCCGAATCCACGGAGAAAATTACGGCGTCCAAGATTGATCGTTGGTTTGTTCATTGGTTTGGCTTGTTGGCAAATTTCTGGTTCCCAGAATAAATGATCGATCGTTGCTAATCCAGCTCAGAAAGAGCTTCCGTCTCCGCGTCGTTTTTGGAAAGGGACACTTTCGGTGATCGCGTAGATGAGATCCTTCATCCCCCCGCCTTCTTTCACCAGTTGTGCCATAATGGCATCGACCGTGGGAGCATCGTAATATTCCACGCCACGACCGATCGCGTAGGTCAACATCTTCTCGGTCAGGCAGCGGTAAAAATCCTGTTTTCGAGAGGTTGCCAGGATCGTCTTGAGCTCCATGACATTCGTGAATTTCTCTCCGGTGACTAATTTTCCCGCACTATCGATTGCCACCCCATCTTCTTCATCGCGCCACTGACCGAGGGCATTGAAGTTTTCCAGGGCCAAACCAATGGGATCCATGCGCTCATGGCATGAGGCGCACAGAGCCTTCTTCCGATGCACCTCCATGAGCTCCCGCATCGTGGCACCCTTCTTCAACTTCTCCTCGGTCTCCTCCAGCTCCGGCACATTAGGCGGGGCCGGGGGGGCTGGTGTGCCCAGAATATTATCGAGAACAAAGAGGCCGCGCTTCACCGGAGAAGTGCGCGTCGACTGGGAAGTCACGATGAGGAATGTTCCCTGACCCAGCAATCCGCCGCGTCCCCGCACGCTCTCATCAAACTCCACTTTTCGGAATTCGTTCCCTCTCACTCCCGAGACCCCGTAGAACTTGGCAAGGCTCTCATTGAGGAAGGAATAGTTGGCATTGAGGAGTTCCAGGATTGGGCGATTTTGCAAAAGGATATGCTGAAAAAACTCCTCCGTTTCAATTTTCATGTCCCGGCGAGTTCCAAGGTTGAAAACTCGTTGAGCCTTTCGTCGATCCCTCTCCCTGAGAATGCGGCGCACATCAATACTCAGCCCTGGCAGGTCGCGCGCCTGGAGCCACTGACCCACAAAGTTTTCGACCATCCGATCCGCCTTTTCATCACCCAGCATCCGATCAACTTGGCCCCGCAAGTTCTCTCGAAGCGTTCCTTTCGCCGCCAGATCCAGCAATCCTTCGTCGGGGGCCGAACTCCAAAGGAAGTAGGAAAGCCGCGAGGCCAGGGCATACTGGTCTATCGGGACAACCTTCCCCGGATTATCGGGCTCGGCCTGGACCTCACTTCGGAAAATGAAACTTGGTGAGGTTAGCGTCGCGGTGACCGCGAGCCGAACGCCGTCGGCGAACTTCGCTCCTTCTTGCCGGGTTTTCGCGAGGGCCAATGCCGTGAGCTGGTCGACCATTCTTTTCCGGGGAGGACGCCGAAAGGCCCGTAGTCCGAAGTTCTCCACGATCTCCCGCATGTAGACTGCTTGCTCATCCTTCCCGGCAGGAGGCAGGCCATTGACGAAAATCCTTTGATAACTCTCCGGATAGAGGTCCCAGCTGTCTTCCACCCCGAGACGATTCAGTCGGAATTTGCTGACCCGCACACCGGCTGTTCCATCTCCTTCTCCCTTTTCACCCGGAACGATGGAAAACTCAAACTGGTGCTCTCCTTCCGTGAGTTCGAGATTCACGACAAACCGATCACGATTCGGTTTATCGGAATCGATCTCGATTTCACGAAGTTGTTTTCCGTCGACTAAGATCCGCCACTTCGCGGTCTGTCCCTTCGGACGCCCCTTTTCGCTTTCGAGAGAATAGGAGATCTCAAGAGCATACTGTCCCCCGGCATCCAGACGGCGTTTGGCCCCAACCGTTTGTGCAATATCAGCTTCCATGAAGCGAGCGGTCTGGCTGCCGCCACGGTCTTTAAAGTTTCCGGCATCAATCTCGATAGGCTTTGGCTTCCCGGCATCCAAAGGGAGAGCCATCACGGCGATCTCTCCTGCCGCGTTGAGATACTTCTCCATCAGAAGCGGTGAAATCGTGAGCACATCCCCGATGGTATCAAAGCCGAAGCCGGTATCATCCGGGGGGAAATTGTCATTCGCGTTGAAGCGCACCCCGACAACATCCCCGATGGTGTTTTGATACTCCTCACGATTCATCCGCCGGATCGTGACCCGGCCGGGATCTGGATTTTCGGGATCCAGGCCGAAGATTCGCTTCTCGATCCATGAAACCAATTCCTTCCTCTCGTCGGGAGTCGGTTGGGACTTCTTTTTGGGGGGAGGCATCATCTCTGTCCTGAGATTCTCCCAAATTCGCAACCAGACTTTTCGATCCTCAAGGAGAGCAGAGCTG
>JAPKCM010000139.1 GCA_028822935.1 Akkermansiaceae bacterium | reverse complement strand
GGCCTTTGGTGCTGACGGGGAGCGTTTTGTAGGTGTCCCGGAGGTCAACGTGTGGAGCGGCTTTTTCGGGTCCTTTTTTAAGCAGGTTGTCAGGGTGCTCGAGAGATTCCTGTTCACGGAACCTCCCGAAGTCATCATACATTTCAAAAGGGTAGCCCAGGGGGTTCATGCGCTCGTGACATTCCCAGCAGTATTTTGCTTCAGTGACCTTGGCGAGTCGGGTGCGCAGCGTATTGTGATGATCTCGAAGATCCCTTCGGAACTTTTCAGTAAGAAACGACCCTCACGCTACTCATCCTCCTCGTCGAGTCTGATGAAGCCGCTCGTTTCAGCAAGGTGCTCTTCGAGCAAGACCGCCCAGTCGCCCCAAGCTTTGCCACGCTCGGCCCCCAGAATCCTTGCAAGATCAGCCAAGATGGTCGCGCGTAATGTCGGCTCGACCTCCGCTTGTCGGGCGATCTCTAGCGCCATCGGCAGGCGAACGACGTCTGGTCGCAATACCGTAGCCTCAAAAAGTTCCGTGAACATCTCACGCCGCTCCGAAGCGGGCTCATGGATCTCGATTTTCGAAACCAACTCGCCCAGTTCGACATCGCCCAAGGTATCGACTTGGTCGAGAAGAGGACGAAGCTTTGTTTCGAGGGAGCGTTGAGATCGAGTCGCGGTATTCTTTGGCCCGTTTGCGGAGCTGCGAGATTCGATGGGGGCGGCAGAATTCGGCCGAGACGGATCATCTCTCAGAAAAACAAAGAGAATGAGAGCGATGACCAAGAGGCCTCCAAGAATCGACCAGGAACGATTTTTCATCGGCAAAAAGGAGACCCGGTGGCTTCCCAAATTGGAAGCTCTCACCGGGTCTCATAAAGTTTAGTTTGTTACTCGGAAGCAGGGGGCAGGAGCACCCCATCGATGAGGTGGATGTTTCCATTATCGGTCTCAAGATCGTAGGTGAAGACGCGATTCCCGTTCACTTTGAGAAGCTCATACGAGGATCTCCAGCCCCAGAACGAACGCTTTTCGCGCGTGATCTCGAGGTCAGCTCCCTGCAGGGTCGTGAGGGGACTTGACTCTCCCAGTTGATCTCGGGAGAGCCCTTCGCCGACTACGTGGTAGAGAAGAATCTGGGTCAGATCTCCGCCGGGATCAGCCAGCAGGCTCTCCACCGTTCCTTTAGGAAGGCGGTTAAAGGGGCCATTCCAAGGTGCGAAGAGTGTGAGTTCTGCCTCGGGATCATCGAGCGCTCCTTTGAGATCAGCCGCTTCCAAAGCAGCATCCAGAGTGCTCAGGAAGGATTTTTCTCCGACCAAGTCCGCGATAGTGTAGGGATCAGAAGCGATAACATCTTCCATCACGTGAATGATTCCGTTCTGAGCTTTCAAATCGGCTTTGCCGACGGTTGCGTTGTTGATCTTAATGACATCGCCATCGATTGAGACCGACAGGCGGTCACCGTTGAACGTGTTAAGAATTTGTCCGTCATATAGACGGGATGAGTCAATATTTCCTCGCACAACATGCAGTTTCAAGATTTCGGCCAAGGCTCCTTCGGGGTCAGCGAGGAGGGATTCCAACGCACCTTCGGGCAAAGCCTCAAAGGCTGCATTGTCAGGGGCGAAGATCGTGAAAGCGGGCCACTTCCGAGTGCTGTCGAAGGTCTCGACCAAGCCCGCCGCGTCCAGAGCCGTCACGAAGGTTGACAAGTCTGCCTGCTCTTGAGCCACGTCCACAAGGGACTTCGGAGTGGGCGGGAGAAGAACCTCGCCGACAACGTGGACGATGCCATTGGTCGCCTTGATATCGGCTGCATCGATCGGCTTTCCGTCGACTCCCAATCCAGTCTTCGAGGAACCATTCTCCGCAATGGTGAGATTCAGTTTGGCCAAAGTCCGCACATTCCCAGCTTCCCTGAGCTCCCCGCTGTCTCGGGCACGGTAAGAAAGGTGGTTGCGCAAGACTTTGCGGAGAAGATTTCTGTCCGCCGCGACCGCGTCCAACGTCTCCTGACCCAAGGCCTCAAAGGCCGCATTGGTCGGAGCAAAGACCGTCAAATTCAAGTGCTCATTGTCGAGGGCTTTGGCATAGCCAGCCTTGCTCAGCAGGTCTGCCAAGATCGAAAAATCCTGATTACCCGTCGCTATTTCCAAGATGCTAGGCAATGGAGCAAAGGCTGGATCGAGAACTCGGTTGATGCGATGAATCACCCCATTGTCAGCCCTGATATTCGCGCGAGTGATCCGGGCCTCATCAACTTTGACCATCTTATAAAACCACCCATAAGAGGTGACCTCGATGTCGACAGGGTTATCCTCCAAGAGAGTATCCAAGGGACCGTCCTCCAATGACCGGAAGCGAATTTTCTCCGGCGCCACATGATATAGGAGGAGATCGGTGAGCGCCTTCTTGTCGCTCAGAAGAGCTTCGAGATCAGCCGCCGGAATCTGCGCGAAGGCGGCATTACTCGGAGCAAAGACCGTGATATCTTCGCTTGTCGAGAGGGCCTCGCCGAGCCCCGCTTCGGTCACGGCGGTGACAAGAGTCGAAAACTCCGGCCTCTCAGCAAGCTCAGCAACGACATCGCCTCCATGGGCCAATGAGCTGAGCGCAATTGTCAATGAACCTGCAAGGAGCCCAAAGCATTTGAATGTTTTATTTTTCATCTTGGTGTGTGCGTTTTGTTATGAACCGAGATTCTCGAGTTCAAAATTGACTCAAAATTCTATTATTTTAACTGTTAAGTTCAAATCAAAGGTTCGCAAATGGTTTTTCATCGCGATCAACAAGCGACCTTTATAAAAAACTGTCAAATCCTTATACACAAAAGTATTAAGGGTGAAAATCTTGTATGACACCTCCCGAAATAAAGTAGCTTCATCCAATCTTACGGTCCCGAATGATGCGAACTCAAGAATCTACTCCACCGCGCGAAGGACATCATCAAGGCCTAAAATCCAGATCATACTAGGAGATTCGCCAAAGAAGAGCCCATTATACTCGAACAGGATCGCTTTAATATTCAACTCCTCTAATTCGTGGCCTTGTTCTTCAGAAAGAGTTTAATCAAGCTCCGGAATCACGAGAAAGGTCTCGACGAAATTATGTCGGATAGAGTCGTAAGTGCGGGATAAATCACCGTCAACCGATAGCGGTTCGCCAGTGAGTCCCGTGATGACAGTTGAAGATGTCCAATCGACGAGCGGGAAGCTCTTGGTTTCAAAAATCCCTATCGATGGCTCTCCAAATCTGAGGAATCCCAAGTCGTAACGAAAGGTCCCGCTCAGGACGCTGGTTTGCCTGGCCTACAACCTCAAACGCCTCCACGGGATGGTGGGAAGTGTGACGAACGGAGCGGGCGGCTCGAAATCGGCTGCCATGGTCAGAAAACCCTCTGGAATCTCACTGGTAAGCGACTGGCTTGGTTAAATTGTCCATTCCATCTCTCCGCGGTCACTTCGCTTGCTCGCCGAATTCTCCGCGGAACGTGCGCTAACTCCGACACACTCCTAGGACAGTTCAATGAGTCAACACCAGCCGCCCCGGCTGTTTTACGTAGCCGAACTCGTGAGAGTTTGGGTTGGGTTGATGGCTTCAGAGTCTTTAGCGCCCGAACTGTCGCCAGTTCGGCTATCTGAATACTCCACAGTTGCATCTCACGCATCGCCCCCTATCTTAAAACAGCCCAGTAAATCCTGTCTTGAACTTCAGCATCGTCCTCACGCTCCTGCTCGCCTCGCCACTCCCGGCCGGCGACATGGTGGTCTTCGGC
>JAPKCM010000138.1 GCA_028822935.1 Akkermansiaceae bacterium | reverse complement strand
GAAGGGGGACTCGTCCCTGATTCGACCGGGCTTTCCTATCGACTGAGTGATCTTGATGCCAAGACCCTTTCACCTGCTGCCATTTCAGCAGTCTTGCGTGCCGTGAGCGAACTCTATCAAGAACGAGGAATCCTAGCCACCCGCGCGGTCGTGACGGGCTCGGGATATCGCGCTTCCGTAAATGGGCAGCCCCTTGATGTGAAAATCGTAGAGGGTCGAATCACCAAGACTCGGATTGTAGGGACGGAAGAGAATCAGATCATTTCTGACTCCAAGCGTGATCGGATTATTTCAGCCGCTCCGATCGGAGTGGGTGAGACCATTTCAGCTGGGGCTCTCGATGGAACCGTTGGACAAATGAACCGCTTTAGTCGTCAACAAGTGCGTCCGGTGCTCGTGCCTGAAGATGGAGACCTCGTTTTGGAATATCGGGTGAAACAGCTTCCTGAGCATATGACCTCGCTTACCGTTGATAATTACGGTGCCGAACGCCTCGGTCGTGAACGGATCACGTTCGATCATACCCATTGGAATGCGCTTGTCACGGATGACAAATTTCACCTCAAAGCGCTCTCAACCTTTGGCGGTGAAAGTAATTTCTTTGGAGCGGATTACATGATGCCACTCGATGACTTAGCCGTCAGTCGGTTAGGATTAAATCTTTCTTACAGCCGCTTCGTTGCAGAAGACGTTGGTCTCTCAGGAGCTGCCGGAATTGATTTTGGCGGAAATAGTTTTAATCTTGGAGTGAGCTGGGAAAAAACTCTTTGGAATGCCAATGGGCAGTATCTGGATAGTATTGTTGGTTTACGTTATCTTGATGTCACACAGGATCAAACAAGCATCGGAATTCCTGAAGCTAATACTGGATTCCTACTTCCATCTCTTGGGCTTCGTTATTCTAGAACGACTCCAAATAGTTCCCTGATCCTGGGCGGGCGGGTGGAGGGTAATCTCTCTAGCTTAGCAAACACCGATTCGGGTTTGGCCCTTGCCGGCCAAGGGCGTCTCTTTGCTGAGGATTCCTTCGCCACGGCTTCGCTCTATACCGCGTATCGTCTCTATCTCGATGAACTTTTGACTGGAAGAGAAGGCCGGCAACACGAATTGGCAGTATTTGCCTCGGCAAATACCAGCTTCGGAGATCGTCTTCCTCCTTCTTTCCTGAACGTTGCCGGAGGATTACAGACCGTGCGTGGCTACCCGCTGGGAGCGGCATCCGGGGATGGTATGTTGATGGTGAAGCTTGATTACAAATATAACTTCGACAGCCTGGATCTAGGTGAGAGCCCCTTGGGATTATCAGCTGGATTCTTCACTGATTTTGCGACGGTGAATAATGCCGACGCTCTTATCTTCGAGCAGGATGACACACTCTGGTCGGTCGGTTTTGGGCTCGATGCCAAGTTCAATAATGCGCTAAGGGCTTCACTTGGCTACGGTTTCGCAGTTAAAGAAATCACCTCGAAAACCCAATCCGTCGATTCGGGAGACGGAGAGTTCTACTTCCAAGTGATCTCCTCCTTTTAATTGTAATTCTTCAGCTCTATCAACTCTATTAACTCATCATGAAGACCGCTTTTCTTAGTTTATGTTTGATCTCGATGTTCGCCATCGGGTCACCTGCTTACTCTCAGTCGTTGGAGAATCCCTGGGGGTATTCTTTTGATGATATCGGGGTGGGGAAACAGATTATCTTCGGGGCTGCTTTGAATGTTGGAACGGATGGAAGTGTCGCTTTCGTGATAACTCGTGGAGACGGTGGAGCCGGTGATCTTGAGAGCCGGATTTTTTGGGTGAAGGCTAAAGCTGACGGAACCTCTCCGACAGAGCCTCTCTGGACTTCCGACTGGCAGGCGAGGGGCGATATCGTAGCAGTGCGCCGCAATCATCTAGTTTACTACCGTGGTCGAGAGCTTCGATCAGTTACCATTGATGCCACGGACAAAGCGAATGATTCTCTGGTCAAGGTCTTTACTGGAGACGAGGAAGGCGGCGATCCGCTTACCTTTAGCGGAGAACAGGCGGCGCGCGCGCCGGGCTTTGTCTATTCTCTTGTGGTCCATAAGGATAAACTTGGTTTCACTCTCGACGCCTTTCGTTTTGCTCCAGGGCCGCCTGAAGTTTCAGCAGTGCCAACCTTCAGTAGCGTCTCAGGCAAACTCCTCTCAATTTCATTTCGTGGTGAGCTTGGGGGGGATTATCAGCTTCAAAGCTCAACAACTCTTGAAGCCACAAATTGGCAGAACGAAGGAGTGGGTATTGCTGGAAATGGCAGTATCCAAACTGTGACCCAACCAGTCGGTGAATCTAAATTATTCTTCAGAATTATAGTACTCTAATTCCTGAGTGTCTTTGCTCATAGCTCGCTCTTTTTTTGAAAAAGAGGTTAATGATACTACTTTGAGTTTCAAAACAGGAGGAGCGGTTTATGTCCATTGTATGCGAAGCCGCTGCAGCGCTTGATGCAATTGAGTTTGCCTCAGAGTCCGTCTCATCATCGCTGGTGATAGCCAGATCCCGCTCGCCCCGAAACTGATCTACTGCATTCGTCGTAGCGAGAGGTTGAGGTGATCGGCTTCCCATCGAATCTGAGGATCCACGCCAGCGACGCTAAACCTAGGGCGTTTACCTCGGAAAGCATCGTATTCAGTTGCTGAATACCCTTGTCTCGGAGAGAGTAATTTGGGAGAAATTAAAAATTCTCTATCCATGACGAAACGATTTATACTGATTGCGGCGTGCGCGTTGCCCCTGATTACCCCGGTTTTTGCTGAAAACGAGCAAGCGGATGTGGCAAAACTGCGTGTGGATCACGAGCGATTGATTGACCTCGTCTTGACTTTGGAGGCGGATTTTGGCGAGACGCTGCGTGACTATGCCAAGTTGCAGGATGACCTCGCGAATGCCTTGAAGCGACCCGCAGTGCCTGATCAGTCAGGAAAGGTCAAAGAGTTGCAGAAGCAGGCCTTGGATGTGCCTATTTTGTTGATGGCGCGAAAGGACTTCGATGCAAAATGGGCGACGAATTCAACCGATCTCAAGGTAACGCAGGCGAAGTTGCTTGAGGCCGAAAAAGTGGCGGCGACAGCGAAGGTGCTGAAGAAAAAGAATGCCGAGCTCTTAGAAAAATATCAGAGGCTTGACGGGGATTTCGAGACCTTGACGGGGATGATCGCAGGGATGGAAGCGGAGCTCACCAAAACCCGCGAGGAGATGATGATTGCGATCAAGGAGGGTATGCAGGTGAAGGAGCTGGAGGCCCAATTAATTTTGCTCAAACGTAGCACGGTGCAAATTGACCCTGTTCGTTATGACAAAGGTGTTGCTGATGTGAATGATCAGCAAGTGCGCGTTTTGAACCAGGTTCAAGGCGTGCTGAAACTTTCTCCAAGTGCCCGTTTCGAAATTGTGGGACACACTTGTGATCTTGGCCGTAAAGAGGGGAATCTCAGGTTGAGCCGCGAGCGAGCGAAGGCGTTGCATGACTTTTTGATGCAAAAGGGAGTTCCTCCGGACCTCATAAAGTCTCGCGGTGTTGCCGACCTTGAGCCGGCGGCTCCAAATACGAACGAGGAAAATCGCCGTAAGAACCGTCGTGTTGAAATCGAGATCCTTGATTACTGACTCACTGCTAGGAATTTTCTTTTGGGGAGCGCGCCATGACCTCACCCCCCTTGCCGGGCGGTTTCGCGGAAGATCTAGGCTAGAGCTGTTGAAGGATGAGGTTGCCGAGGGAGATGAGCGGGACTTTGAGATCTCCCCGTTTCAGTTTTCGGGAGGCTCGAATGTCTTTGAGGAAAACCTTCTGAC
>JAPKCM010000005.1 GCA_028822935.1 Akkermansiaceae bacterium | reverse complement strand
CCAGCGGCAGCGCCACCGAGTCCATATTGTTGTTGGGTCTGCGTGCAGGAGACCAGAGCTCCACCCGCGAGGAGGGCGACGAGGATTTTGGGTGTTTTCATCATTTTTTAAACGGATTGAATGATCGCTTTATTCGATATATCAGCAATTTTTACGTTCTGTGCCACTTCTAATTGCTATTTTTTCGGCATTTTAGCGAGGCGTTTCGGTCGGGGCTCTGAGGAGGACCCAGTAGTGGTGATGCTTTCACTTCGTGCGGATCATGAGAGGAGAGATTCAAATAAGGTCGCTTCCCTTGAGGGATCCGCTATTTCCTAACTATTTAAAAACATCATTCGTCTCTTTTGAAATGCGGAGTGGTATTACCTTCCCTATTTGGGGGCTGTGCAAAGAAGCCCAATGATGTTTTGGGGGGCTCAAAGCAGGTGAAACCCAACCCGCTACCGCCCCGGAGTCGAAAACTGAGGGTAATGAAAAACCAAAACCCGAATCGGAAGTGCGCCCCCAGTAGCGGGTGGCAGGCAGTGACTGTGCTCGGACGTTGACGTTGCTCGGCGATACGACACTATAAGTGCGCTAATTCTCGATTGAACCAGAGGGGACCGAGTGAGGACGCAGGCCCGCCTTTTTTAGGAGAAGTGAAGGCTTAGCGCGAAAAGACGGCGTCGCGTTCCTCCTCAGTGAGTTCTTTCCATGTGCCGAGTGGTAGGTCGCCGAGCGGGAAAGTACCGATGCCTTCACGGATGAGTCTGAGGGTGGGGTAGCCGACGGCGGCGGTCATGCGACGGACCTGTCGGTTTTTGCCTTCTCGGAGTTCGAGACGGATCCAGGAGTCGATGATTTTTTGGCGGACGCGGACTGGTGGGTCACGGTCTGGGAAATCAGGTGCTTGTTTAAGAGCTTTGGCCCGGCAGGGGAGGCAGCGATAGTCTTTGATTTCGATGGTGCCGCTGCGGAGCTTATCGAGTGCTTCTTCATCTGGAACTCCTTCAACGAGGACGAGGTAGCGGCGGCGGTGCTTGTAGCGCGGGTGGAGAAGCCGGTTCTCGAGTGGCTTCTCATCGGTAAAAAGGAGGAGTCCTTCCGAGTCCATATCGAGTCGCCCGAGTGGGAGACATTTCGGCGGAAAACCGAACTCCTTCAGAGTCCGCTGTTCTTCCTCATTCGGGTTCGTGTTGAACTGGCTGAGGACACCGTAGGGTTTGTTAAAGGCGATGAGCATGGGGGAGGATGGTCGGTGGTCGGAGGTCGGATTTCGGAGGGTGGCGGTCAGGGTTTGAGGACCCACTTCTCTGGCTGCTTGAGCATTCGACCGATTGAGCGGTTCGTTTCGGTCAGAGCTTGATGGGCTTCCAGAGTGAGGTAGGCGCAGTCCTTTGCGAAATCCAAAGAGGGATCGGTTTCTGAGTTTTCGCCGTCGCAATCGGTCAGCTTTGAGATGAAGTGAGCTTCGTAGCGGCGTTTCGCCCACCCTTCACGGAGGTTCATCGCGACGGACCGTGATGATCGTCTGATTTGCGAGCCTCCCATCAGTCTGATTCGTGAGTTCTGACCTCCGTCATCCAATTTTAGTCCACTGACTACACCAACATAAGAGCTGGGTTTTCGATGAGGCGCTTGATCTCGCCTAGGAACTTCGCGGCGACGGCTCCGTCGACGACGCGGTGGTCGCAGCTGACGCCGAGGTTCATGCGGAGACCGGGAACGATCGCGCCATCTTTGACGACGGGCTTTTCGATGATGCCGCCGACGCTGAGGATCGCTGCTTGTGGTGGATTGACGATGGCATCGAAGGATTCGATGCCCCATGCACCGAGGTTCGAGATGGTGACGGTGCCGCCATCGAATTCATTCGGCATGAGTTTTTTGTCGCGGGCACGCACGGCCATTTCCTTGATCTCCTTGGAGATCTGGAGGAGGGACTTCTGCTCGGCGTTCTTCACGACGGGCGTGACGAGACCGTCTTCAACAGCGATCGCGACGGAGATGCCAACGTGGGCGAACTGGACGATGTGGTCGCCATTGAAAGAAGCATTGGCTTCGGGGACGGCCACGGAGGCGTTGATGAGCGCTTTGACGACGAAGTCGTTCACGGAATACTTGTTGCCGTGGGACGCCTCGGACTGGGCATTGATCTGCTTGCGCAATTCCATGAGCGGGGCGGCGTCGACCTCGAGGTGAAGATAGAAGTGCGGGATCGTCGTTTTGGAAAGGAGGAGGCGGCCGGCGATGATCTTCCGCATGGAGGAAAGCTCGACCCTTTTGTCTTCGCCGGTGGCGACGGGGGAAAGAGGAACCGGTGCGGCCTTCGCTGGGGCAGGGGTCGGTGCGGCGACGGGAGCAGGAGTTGCCGCGGCAGGAGCCGAGGCGGCTGCGCCAGAGAGATCGGTTTTGATAATGCGACCTCCAGGGCCGGTGCCGGTGATCGTCGAGAGGTCGATGCCCTCGGCCGCAGCGATCTTACGAGCGAGCGGAGAAACTTTGAGACGTCCACCATCATTGGAAGCGGTGGCAGCAGCAACTGGTGCAGCGACAGCGGCCGGAGTTTCGGCAGCAGGGGTGGGTGCGGGCGCGGCGGCAGGTGCCGGGGCGGAGGAAGCGGCGGAGGAGTCATCGGCAGACTCGCCGTCTTCTAAGAGGATCGCGATGACCGAGCCGACGGGGGCCTTGCCACCTTCGGGCACGGAGATGGAGGAAAGGGTGCCTTCGTCAAAAGCTTCCATTTCCATGGTGGCCTTATCGGTTTCGATCTCGGCGATGATGTCACCGATTTCGACTTCTTCACCTTCCTTCTTGAGCCAGCGGACAACGGTGCCTTCTTCCATGGTGTCCGAGAGCTTGGGCATTTCAATTTTGATAGGCATGGTCTTATGGGATGCGGTGAATGAGGATTGTGCCGGAAGGCCGAGGGAGGAATAGCGAGAGGCGCTCCTTATTAAAAGGTGAAATCGAGGCAATTGCCGCGATTTCAGGTGCTCGCAAGGAAGACTAATTTAGCGAGCGGCTACAAACGAGCGTTAGTCGCTCGATCGTGCGATGCGATCGAGGAGGGCGCGGCCCTCGTTCTTTCCGCTCTCGGTGAGGCGGAAGGTCTTATGAGCGTGAGGGTTTGCGCCTTTCATAAGTTCAATATGGCCCTTTTTTTCGAGATTTTCGATGGTGGTCGTGGTGTTCGAGGGCTTCCGGGCGTAGCTGTCGAGCGTAATATTAAGGGCGCGGGTATCAAGAGATTCGGCGCCTTCGAGCTCTTTATAAAAGGAGGCAAGCAAGACAGACTCGGGACCCGATAGCGTAATATTAGTATCCTCTAAAGCGCGTCTAATTTCGCGTAAATCATCGGCCGCAGCGCGGTCCTGATTGGTAGCACTGCCCTCGGCCGTGTTGCGCAGAATTGCTTTTGTTTCAATAATCTTAGAGATTACTTCAAGGAATCCCTCTAGTTCTTCGGTGCTAAGCTTCCACAGCTCGTCGGCGATATTTACTAATTTGGAGGGCTGTTCCATGGCCAAATACTAGTATTTTTTAAAAAATTGCGCAAGTTTAATTAGCTTTGGTTGATATCGAGGAAATAAAATTAGAAAAAATCTAAGATGTCCTTGTCGAGAGACCCTGTTTTGACTAATTTTTCGCTAGTGCTAATTCGGCACTCAAAAAGAACCACCCCGACGCTACGATGAAGAAACACAATTCCAACTTCACGATGTCACAGAACTCTTTCTGTTACCAAAACCCTGCGGTGGGCCAGGACTCTGGTACGACCCGCGTTAGCTCGCTCACTGAGCGGATGACTGAAAGCTTTAAGGCTGACGAACCCACTCTTTCGGTTCGCGCTTGCGATGAAATCCCCGACCACGCCCTGACTGCCTGCCTGGATCGCTGCCGCGATGTCATTGGAAGTGGCGAGATTGGCGAACGCGAGTTCGACCTCATTCAGGAATCTCTGCGAGAGAACCTCACGGGAATGAATTTCTTGAAGGTTGAGTTGGTGGAAGCGGAGAAGGAATACAAACGTCTGAATACCATGGCCGAGCCTTTCTTTGAGATGATGGCTCCTCTTCTGGGTGAAGAGGATCAGCCGCTCAGTGGACTTGATGCTCAAAGGATGTCCTCACTGCAAGAGACGCTCACGGAACTGGTGCAGGGATTGAGCTTTGCGAAGTATCGCCGGGATCAGCTGCTCGGTCGCATGGAAGCGCTCGCTGGCTATGTCGCGGATCAAGTGGTGAAAGCGGTGGAATCGCGTAACCTCGGGAATCCCCATCTTCCCCAGATTCGCAAGCAAGTCTGGCGCGCGATCTCAGCGCTGTAAAAAACAGCGCGCTTAGGAATTTTCAACCCCTCTTGTCTTTTGGCGGGAGGGGTTATTTTTTTGGAGGATCGGAGGCTTGGGAACGAGAAATTTGCGCTGTCACGGATTTTGTTTTGGTCAGCACTGTCGGCCATCGTTCTGGTCCAAAGGTGAATCACCTTTTGCATTCCAGCCCAAATGATCTATTTTACGACCATGCAAATTACTGCGAAAGCCATTGTGTCTTCTCTAGTTGCGGCTCTGACCCTTGCTTCATGTCAGCAGACTGTGAATCCCTACACCGGAAAAACCCAACCGTCTAAGACCACCAACGGCGCCGTCATTGGGGGGGCGCTCGGAGCGGCAATCGGCGCGCTCACCGGAGACGGTGGAACTGACAGCCGTCAGCGCGCTCTTCTCGGAGCGGGAATCGGAGCTCTCGCCGGCGGTGGAATCGGAAACTACATGGACAAGCAGGAAGCCGAACTTCGCTCTGAGCTGCAAGGCACGGGCGTGAGTGTCTCGCGACAAGGCGACCGGGTGGTTCTCAATATGCCGGGCGATGTCACCTTCCCAACTGGCGAAGCGCGCATCAGCCCAGACTTCTTTGCTGTCCTCGGATCGGTTGCGAGAGTCGTCAATAAGTATAATAAGACCTTGGTCGATGTCACTGGTCACACCGACAATGTAGGCGGGCGGAGTTACAACTACCGCCTTTCGGAGACTCGGGCTACGAATGTCGCCGACTACCTGAGGGATCAACGGGTCGATTCCCGTCGCTTCAATGTCATCGGTCGTGGACCTGATGAGCCGGTATCGAGCAACGGCAGCGCGAATGGACGTCAGCTTAACCGCCGCGTCACGATTCAGCTCTCTCCGCTGAGAGGCTAAAAGATCACCCCGGTAAAAAAGAGGGTGCTTACTTGATGCTGAGCAACTCGACATCGAAGACCAAAAGGCCGCCGGGACGTCCGCCACCAGGGCTATTTCCGTAGGCAAGGTTTGCAGGTATCCAGAAGCGCCGCTTTTCGCCGATTTCCATGAGCTGAAGGCCTTCGGTCCATCCCTTGATGACGCGATTGAGCGGGAAGCTTGCAGGGCTTCCGCGTTTGACGGAGCTATCGAACAACTTGCCGTCGGTGGTCCAGCCAGAGTAATGCACTGTCACGGTGTCGGTGGCCTCGGGCTTGGCGCCTTTGCCTTTCTTGAGAACCTTGGACTTCAAGCCGGACTTGGTCTTCTCGGCATCCTTGGGCGCTGCCGCGACGTCCTTAGGAACGGCGGGGTCCTTGGCATTCTGCGCGAGTGAGGGAACGGCCACGGCGATGACGAGGGCAAATGCTCCGATCAGAAATGATTTCTTGTTCATGACGAAGAGACCTTCAATGAGAAATTCTCATTCGTCTAGTGATTATCGTGGCCTCTCAAATCTCCCCCTCATCATCCAGCTTGCGCAGAAATGATCGATTCGATACATTTTTTGAGAAAGAAAACCCTTTCGATGAACGTCTGAGAAGATCCCCGACCATGAATTTCTCTCGAAAACCAAGTTGCGTCGCGTTCGGAATCTTCCTTGCCTCCGCGTTCCTCCTTCACGCTCTGCCGTCGGC
The DNA here is from genome assembly GCA_028822935.1 of Akkermansiaceae bacterium. Lineage (GTDB taxonomy): Bacteria > Verrucomicrobiota > Verrucomicrobiia > Verrucomicrobiales > Akkermansiaceae > SW10. Next base: position 95,685 of record JAPKCM010000005.1, on the reverse strand, counting down.
AAATGAGCTTCTCAAGCTTGAAGCCCAAAAGATCATTCAAGGAGCGGCCCTCGAAGGCCCTGAAGCGGCGACCTTTTCAAAAGCGTTCTTCGCCTCCCCGGATTGGCAGCACGAGCTGCTCGATTCCGGCCCGCTGAGCGATCCCTCGAAAACCGTGACTCATCTTTTTGCGCTTTGGAAAGGGGATCCCGATCTAAGCGCTCGTCCCCTCGACCGAGCGATGGCGACGGCTTGTGCCCTCGAAGGCCCCGGGAAAAAATACGATTCCACGGAAGTGGTCCGACGTTATTCCTACTTCCGCGACAAGTGGAAGTTCGGCTTCCTCAACGCGATGTATGAAAACCTCAGCGTCTTCGAGCGACGCTACCTCGCCCGGGGCGTCCAACACGGCGGCTTCAACTCCGCGGAATCGATGGAGTATCACAATCAGGAAGTCTGTCTTCCCTCCGAGGCTTACACCGGCGCTTGCTGGTATGCGCGCTGGATTTTGCACAACCCCTTTGGCGATTCGATCCACGGTCCTCTTTACTACCATCCCTTTCAGGAAAGTTGGGAAAGCTATGCCGAAGTCGTGCGCAACGTCGGCGGTGTGTGCGGGTCCTTGTCGAACTTCGGCGCCGCCGCGGCGCTCGCAAATGGCGTCCCGGGAGTGACGATGGGCGAGCCCGGTCATTGCGCCTACGCCATTTTAACGAAGCCCGGACACTGGCAACCGGCCTACAGCCTTTCCTGGAAACGAGGACTTCATACCTCGTTTCATCATGGCAGTTGGGGTTGGCATATGCTCAACACCAAGGCGCAGCAAGATGTCGCCGCGACCCGGAAGTCGGCCGACCTGCGCCGACTGTCGTCCTACTATTTAGCGAAGGGAAACGTGACCAAGGCCCGGGAAATTTCCCGTGTCGCGCGCCTCGATCATCCACTTGCGTGGGAAAATTGGCAGCACTCGGTCGATGTCCTCACCGAGAGCAAGGCTCACGAAAAAGACTGGCAGGAGCTCCATCAGGATGTCCTCAAAATGCTTGCGCCCCTCAGTGGAGAGATTTCCTTTTATCTCCTAAACAAGCACGTTTATCCGCAGGTTCTTCCGAAGGGCGAGGATCGCTCCGACGAACGCCGGAAGATTCTGCTCTCTTTTCAAAAGGCGGTTTCCGATTGGGGCCTGGGCCGCTGGGATTTCCGGGGCGACCTTTCCAAGCAAGTCGCGCTCATTGGAAAAGAGAGCAAAGAGCAGGACGCCTTCATCGTCGATGCCTTCGGAGCGCATGCCGAAAAGAACCTTTTCACGCCCGACATTCTCGCGCTCCAGATGGAGCGAGTGGGCGACGACGAAAAACGGCTGAGTCAATTCATGACCGCGATTGCCCAAACTCTTTCCAAGCAAAAGGGAGCCGACCTCAGTAATGTCACCGACACCCTTGCCAGAACCGTTCTTCCGCAGGCGGCGAAGCGCGGAGACAAGGCGACCTTCCAATACATTGGAAAGCTCACCTCCAAGAACTACGAGTCGCATCCGATTTCTCCGGAGACCTTCCCTGGGATCCTGCTCAGCTCGGGCGGCACCTTTGGAATCCAGAAACCGGGAAACCGATGGGACAATCCGAGCCGTCACTGGGGCGTGATCGAGGAACACGGCGGCGACTTTCATACCGATGCCACACCCGCCACCGCGACGGTTCAGTTGGGAAATTATGGCCGCGTCACCGGAGTCGTGATTGTCACGCGCGGCGGAAACGTCGGTCGTCTCAATGGCGCGCAAATCGAGACCTCAATCGACGGCGAGAACTGGAAATCGGTGCACACCTTTTCGAAGGTCTCTCAGGTCCAGCGTATCGACCTATCCGATCAAAAAATTGACGCCGGATTCGTCCGCGTGATTCATCCTTCACAGCCCTCACTCCACTTTCACAAACTCCACGTCTATGGCCACAAGAAGAACTAATGGTCTCATCCTGGCCGCGCTAGTCGTTCCATTCGTCCTCAACGCGGCCCCAAAGACGGGTGAAGATTTTACGGGAGCCTCCGCGCTCGCCGAGAAGGAAAAATGTCCTTTCGTGATCTACGTTCATGGCAGCTCGTGGCACCCCGCGAGCCGAATCTTCCGAGAGAAGATTTGGGAGAGTGCGGCGTTTCGCGAGTCCCTTCCGGATGAGGTTATTCTCACCGAGATCCACTTGGGTCAGCAGCTTAGCGAGGAAGAGGCGAAGGCGCAGGTCGAGAAACTCAAAGGATGGAAGCGCGGGACCGTGCGGACCTTCCCTGCGATTCAGATTTTCGGAAACGATGGGCATCTTTTGAAAACGATTCAGGGCCGGGAAATGCGTGAGCTGGTTTCGGCGTCGCTCGTCACCGCAGAGATTCGCGAGGTCCTTGGTCATGCGGCTCTGCGACGCGATTTCCTCGCGGCCATCGTAAAAGCGCGTGAAGAAAAGAAGCGTGAAGGAGAACTCGAGGCGCTCAGCCGTTTGATCGAACTTCCACTCGACGACGAACCGAAAATCATCGAGCAACTAAAAGCGGTCGACCCCGATGATTCGACCGGTTGGCAGGCGCGCCTTGGATTTGGGAACTGGGAATTCATGCGGCGCGTGAGTGGTCTCATCAAAGAAGGGAAGCTCGTGGAAGCAGTTACGGAAGCAGACCGCCTTCTCTCCGTTTCCCGTCACAGCTCGGAGCAGCGCGCCCTCATTCTCGGAGCAAAAGCCCACGCGCTGGTGGCGCAAGATCAGCTTTCCGAGGCCTGGATTCTCTTTCAAGAAGCACGCGAGACCGATCCGGATGGACCAAATGGCAAGGCGATCTGGCGCTATGGACTGAGGGTTGCGGGAATGCCGCTGCGCGAAATTTTACCGGCTGATTCCGTCCTGACCGGAAAAGAGATCGGTGCGAACATCAGCCGCGACCATGCGAGGTATTCTTTGTCCTCCGAGCAGCACGGCAATCCCGAGGATTACCTCACGCTCATGAAAGGGCGTCATGCCAAGGGCGGATTTGCTTTCCATACTGCTGCTGAAAAAGATGCGAACATCGTGATCGATCTTCAGGATGCCTGCGAAGTCCGCGCCCTCCGCATTACTAATCGAAGCAGCCAGGTCGCCCGCGCCGAGAGCCTCACGCTATGGACGTCATCCGATGGCACTACTTGGGAAAAGGGGTGGGCCAGCGAGTCAGCTCAACCCGCTTGGGATGTCCTTCTCAAATCTCCCGTGACCGCGCGTTACCTCAAGCTCGGCCTCGACCGAAAAACCCCTGAGCACCTCCATCTCAAAGCAGTGGATGTTTACGGGAAGCGGCCGAAATAAGGGCAACCCAGTTCCTTTTCCGAAGTCTCCTCTCAGAGTTGATTTATAACCATCTCAAAGGGCCAAAGGTCCGTGCCATGAGATCGAGGAAGTGTGTAGCGGGAGGATCCTGGGCACGTTATCGATCTTTTTTCGAGTAGGCGTCGTAGTCCGCTTGTTCTTTTTTGGACCACTGGAAGCTCGAGAGCTTTGAGCGATCGAGATCCTTGAGATGCACCTCGTTTTTTCGAGAGGGATGGTCGGGACGGAGGTAGACCCAGTCGTTATCGCCAAAGATTTCCTGACAGAGTTTTGCGACGGCGGGGTCGTATTCCACGAGCTCGGCGCGCGTGTTCACGTGGTTATGATCGTGGTCGTCTTCGCGGTTTGTGCCGAACCAGGACTGCACGGACTCGGCCCAGTATTCGTGTTTGTTGGTCGCGGCGTATTTGTCGGCCCAGAGGCCTTTCGTCATCGCTGATTTGAAGGTTTTCTCGAGGCGCTTGTCGAAGGTGGGATCGAGCGAGACCATCGCGGTGTCGTGAATGGCGTGGGCGAACTCGTGCACGCAGATCGATTCAGCCGCGTAAGGATCGCCGGGATTGGCGAGGAGGTTTTCTTCGCCACAGGAAACCGACGGGCGCTGCGGGGTTGCTCCCAATCCGCGGGCGCGCCGGTTCCAGAAAACGGAAGGCTTGAGGTCGGAGTGCTCCGGGATGTCGCAGGTGCGTTCACCAGTCGACATGATGGAGTAGCGCACCTTGTTCTTCCCCAGTTCGCGGAGAATGTCGGGCCGGTTTTTGAGCATCGTCTGGATCACGTTGGCTGCTTCATAGAGCGCGGCATCGGGGACCTTTTCGGACGAGAGAATGGGGAAGGATTCGATCACGAGCGCCTTTTGGTAAAAGGGAGCGAGATTGAATTCTTCGCACAGTTCGGGCGAAACTTTTTCGACCTTCGGGGCGGAGGTCTCGGTCTTGATGCCGATCGCCACACCAAGGAGAACAAGGGGAGCTGCGAGAGGGAGAAGTCGTTTCATGAGATGTGCGAGGTATAGCGAGTGGGCCTCGCGAGGTGAATGTTCTTTTTGCCTGAGGGAAATTGAAGCTCTTCATGGTGGCGGTGGCCGTGATAGGAAAAGTGATGAGATTTTATGCGTGCGCGTTCCTTATGGGGATGATCTTGATGAGCAAAACCGCCGCTGCCTCGCTCCCGAACATCGTATTCATTTTAGCGGACGATCTCGGCTACGGTGATGTTGCCTGCTATAATCCGCAGTCCCAGATCCCGACGCCCAATCTTGATCAACTTGCGAAAGAGGGGATGCGCTTCACCGATGCGCACAGCCCCGCGACTGTATGCAGTCCGACGCGCTATAGTTTGCTGACCGGGCGGATGTGTTTTCGGACCGGGCGCTCGCGCGTGTTTTCAGGGTTGGGTGGTCCTTGCTTGATCGCGGACGACCGCTTGACGCTTCCAGAAATGTTGAAGACCAAGAACTACACCACGGCCCTTTTTGGGAAATGGCACGTTGGCTTAAGCTTCTTCGATAAGGAGGGGGAGCGGATTGAAAAGACGGGTCTCGAGGGAGTGAATTTGATCGACTACTCCAAGCCCATCGGAGGAGCTCCGGTGACGCATGGCTTTGATCACTTCTATGGCACCGCTTGTTGTCCGACGACGGATTGGCTCTATGCCTATATCGAGGGAGATCAGATTCCGGTTCCGCCGGTGAAGCCGATCGATAAGAGCACCTTGCCAAAGCATCCTTACAGCAATGATTGCCGGCCTGGGATGATCGCGCCCAATTTTGATTTGGAGGAAGTGGACCTCGTGTTTCTCAAGAAGAGTCAGGAGTTCCTGAAGGCGCACGCGGAGAAGAAAGCGGACAAGCCCTTCTTCCTCCTTCATTCGATGCAAGCGGTGCATCTTCCTTCCTTTCCCGCGAAGCAGTTTCAGGGGAAGACGAAGTTCGGGCCTCATGGAGATTTCATTTTTCAAATGGATTGGGTCGTGGGCGAATTGCTGAAAACGCTCGATGAGCTGGAGCTTTCGCAAAACACCATTGTGATGTTTGGTTCGGACAATGGCCCCGAGGTGCCCACTGTGATAGCGATGCGTCGTGATCATCAACACGATGGTGCGAGACCTTGGCGCGGGGTGAAGCGCGACCAGTGGGAAGGCGGACATCGGACGCCCTTCATCGTGAAGTGGCCCGGAGTGGTGAAGCCGGGTGCAGTGAGCGATGAGATCGTGAGTCTCACGGATGTTTTCTCGACATGCGCAACCATCACGGGAGCGTCATTCCCAAATTCAGCCGGCGAGGATAGCTTTGATCTGACTCCGGTTCTTAAGGGAACTCACGGTGAGAAGCCGCTCAGGCCTTATCTTCTTCAGCAGACTTTCGCGATGAAGCTTTCGATTCGCGAAGGGGGTTGGAAGTACATCGATCATAAGGGCTCGGGCGGGAACAACTACGAGCGCCCCGGTGAATGGGGGATGAAGTCATTTGCTCTGCGAGACACTGATCCAGATGCTCCGGGGCAGCTCTACAATCTAAAGGAGGATCCGGGTGAAACGACGAATCTTTATTCAAAGCGCCCTGAGGTGGTGGAGAGGCTTAAAAAGCTCCTCGAAGAGTCCAAGGAATCCGGCAGGACGAGTGCGTAGAGGATCCGGAAATCGGGACCTTTACGAAAGGGTTCAAATTCTCTACGAGATATTCCTATGAAGTTGGCTCTCCTATTTTCCTGCTCCGTTCTTTCGGCTTCCGCCTTGGACTACAAGCGGGATGTCATGCCGATTTTTAAGGAGAAATGTTACGACTGCCATAGTGACGACGCGAAGAAGGTGAAGGGCGGACTACGCTTTGATGACGAAGAGAATTTCTACAAGCGCTTCGCGAAAAATGATGTCGTTATCCCGGGCGATTGGGATGCTAGTTTTCTCTTCGTGACGATCGTGCGGCCCGAGCATGAGAAGGGAGCGATGCCTCCAAAGAATAAAGGCGAACGTCTTACCGAGAAAGAAATCCGCACGGTGGCTCAGTGGATTCACGAAGGGGCCAAGATCGATGGCGAGAAGGGGAAGAAAGGTTCCGATGAATTGGACCCGGAAAAGATTCTAAAGTTTAAGGACGGCCGTATCGTTACGGAGCAATTTGGCCCGGCCCCCAAGGTTCTCGAGCCGGAGTGGGAAGAGTGGACAAATGCCAAAGGCGTCACGATCACTGCGCGCTTCCGGGGACTTTCCAAAGGGAAGGTCAGCCTTGAGCTGAAGAAGACGGGGAAGAAAGTGGCCTACCCGCTGGAGCAACTTTCGAAAGAGAGTCAGGAGAAGGCCAAGAAGCTCGGGGGATCCTCGGAGATGAAGATGATGGAGAAGTGAGCTCTGTTTGAGTGAGCGAGTGCCATTTCGCCGATCATTGATCGGGCCAACGGCTGCTGACTTCCTGCAGCCAATTGCGAGCGATGAGTTCATGTCCTTGCGGTAAGGGGTGGATGCCATCCCAAATCCAATGTTCCGGGGTGACCGCTTGAGCTGCCGCGTCAAAAACGTCCTGGGTTTTGACATGAACGGTCTCGTAGTCCTTTGCCAAGCGGGCGACCACAGCGCGCAGTTTGTCTGTCGCGGCACGGCGCTCGGCCCAAGCTTTTTCGTCGGCCAAGCGACCAACTCTCAAGACAAAGGGGTCGAGTAGTACCAGTCGTAATTCAGGATTCGTCTTCAGGCTGGCATCTAAGATGTAGCGATAGTCGGACTCAAATGCCTCGGGCGTTGCGCCTTGGTTCACATCATTCGTCCCAATTAAAATACTGAGTAGATCTGGCTTCATTTCGAGCGCGTCTTTCTGCCATCGCCCGCGGAGGTTTGCGACCGAATGGCCGCTCATTCCTCGATTGTAGAAGTCCAATTGGTCTCCGGGAATTTCGACTCCAAGTCGGGCGGCGATGAGATAGACGTAACTATGGCCCAGGTAATGATTGCGGTCCTTCTGGTTGCGCCCCCATTTCATGTCGGTGATGGAGTCGCCTTGGAAAAGCAGACGAGAGCCCTTTTTAAAGGAAGGTTTGAGATAGTGATAACCACTGACTCCGGAAGGATTTATTGGGGTCTCGGCTTGCGCAGATTGATTACTGATGCCAGCGGCACCCGCTGCCACGGCACAGTTCTTAAGAAAATTTCGGCGGTCGTTCATGATCATCGTTAATGCGACGAACGGTGAGCTGACTGGGAGCCTGATAGAAGCCTAAAGCCACCATAAGCGATGCGCTGTATGGCCTTGGCATTCACCATATCGTGATGATGAGTTTTTGCTGATCTGGGGATGAGGGTAAGATCACTCAGGCAGCCTCAATGAGGCGGACCAATTCCTGCGCGATTGAAGAAGAAACTACCTCCTCAATTTCCGGTCATGCAGCGGTTCGCCTTTGGGTGGGCGGATCGGGATTTCCAGGGCTCCGGAGGCTTCGAGTTCGGTGAAGAGTTGCTTTTTGAGGGTGTCTTTTTTTTCGGTGAAAGCGGGGATATTGATGAGGTTGTGGCGTTCGTGGGGGTCGGTTTGGAGGTCGTAGAAGCCGTTTTTATCCCAGAGGCCGTGGTAGTAGATATACTTGTATCGCTCGGTGCGGATGGCGAAGAGAGTGGGGGTGGCAGGGAAGTTCCATTCCCAGTGGTATTCGTAGAGGATGTGGTCGCGCCAGGGTTTGTCGGAGCCTTTTCCATCGAGGAGGTGTTTGAAGGATCGTCCGTCCATCGCGGGGGTGTTTTTGGGTTTCGTGACTCCGGCGAATTCGAGGAGGGTGGGGGCGATGTCGATGTTTTGAATCATCTCGGTGAGTTGGGTGCCGGGTTTGATGCGGCCGGGGGCGTAGGCGAGCATCGGGATGCGGATGGAGTGTTCGAAGGCATCGCGTTTGTCGTAGAAGCCGTGCTCGCCGAGGTGGAAACCATTGTCGCCGAGGTAGAGGACGATGGTATTTTCGGCGAGGCCGGAGGCATCGAGGTGGTCGAGGATGCGGCCGACGTTTTCGTCAAGGCCGTGGACGGTCTCGCAGAATCGCCAGTAGAGGTCATCGAAGGAGGGGACCGGGTCTTTGTCGAAAGCGCCGGTTTCCATGTGATCGATGCCGTGGATGCCGTATCTGCGCTCGCGAATCCAGTGGGACTGGGTGGTGTAGTTCTCCTCGGAGTTTGCCATCGTTTCGGGGTAGTCAATTTTTTTCCCCTCGTAGCGGCCGTGGTGACGTTTGGCGGGTTGGAAGGGGTAGTGCACGGATTTGAAGGCGAGGTGCATCATGAAAGGGGCGTCTTTTTCGCCGCCCCGCTTGCCTTTGAGCCAGGCGAGGGCTTGATCGGTGAGGCGGTCGGCGGTGTAGCCTTTTTGTGCGACTTGTTTTCCGTTGATGTTGAGGAGGGGATCGAAGTAGGTGCCTTGGCCCTGGAAGCTGACCCAGTGGTGGAATCCGGGGCGTGGGTTGTCGTTGTCATGTCCCATGTGCCATTTTCCAATCATGGCGGTGCGGTATCCCGCTTTTTGGAGATATTCGGGATAGAAGCGGGTACTTTCCGGGACAGCGCGTTGGTTATCGACGACGCGGTGATGGTGCATGTATTGGCCCGTGAGAATGGAGGCGCGGCTGGGAGAGCAGAGGGAGGTTGTGACGAAGGCGTTCTGGATATGGGCCCCTTGTTTCGCCATGCGATCGAGGTTCGGAGTTTCGAGGAAATCGGGTGAGCCCTCGGCGCAACCCATGAAGTCGTAGCGATGATCGTCGCTGAGGATGACGATGATATTGGGTCGCCCTGCGGCAGCTCCGACGGTAGAAAAGCAAAGTCCGAAAAGAAGGGTGAGAAAAGAGATGAACCTGATCATGGGGACTACGCTATCGAGAGTTTGGTCACTCAGCGAGTCTCGGGTTTTGATGACGGATTTTTTACGAGATTATACGATGGCTCTCGACGGTGTAATGGGTGCGAGGATGTCTAATTACGTTTCAAAGCAAAGCTACCTGACGAAGCTTCATTTAGGATTTCATGCTAAGATGGGGCTGATTTGGGAATTCTCATTTGATTGCTAATCAGGTCTAACTTAGCAGCAAATTGGTTTCTGAATTTACTTTGGCTGAATCCCACTTCCTGATTTCTTGGCGAGTTCGGCCAGCTTTTTAAGAGCTGCTCTATGAACTGGATCAGCGGCGACGTTTTGGTGGTGATTGCCTTGGAAGTCGATGAGGGTGATGTCTTCGAGTTTGCCGGTGTGGTCTTTTTTGCGCCATTCGGTGTAGCGGTAGCGGTCGGTGCGGACGCTGGTGCCGAGTACTTTCCCGACGCCTTTTTTACCTTTGAAGTATTGGCTGAAGGCGCCTTCTCTCCACTTTACGGCGGGGTCATTTAGGACGGGCTTGAGGGAGAGGCCGTGGAGGTTTTTGGGGATATGGTTTCCACTGAGGTCGCAGATCGTGGGGAAGAGATCGACGAGTTCGGTGAGGGCTTTGGTGCGCTGGTTTTTGGGAAGGCCGGGGGCGGCGATGATGAGGGGGACGTGGGCGGCGACCTCGTAGGTGGTGTGCTTGCACCATTCGCCGTAGTCGCCGAGGTAGTAGCCGTGGTCTCCCCAGAGGACGATGACGGTGTTCTTGGCGAGTCCGGTTTCATCAAGGGCGGCGATGAGGCGGCCGACTTGGGCGTCCATGTAGCTGACGGCGGCGCAGTAGCCGTGGATAAGCTCGCGGGTTTTGGCGTCGTCGAGTTCTTTCGTTTTGAGCGGGATGTCGGAGTAGTTTTTGAGCTCTCCCCAGGTGGAGCCATCGTAGGGAAGGCCATTGATAACTTTGTCACGTGAGGGGACTTTGATTTTCGAGCGATCGTAGAGGTCCCAGTATTTCCCGGGGGCGTTGAAGGGGAGGTGCGGCTTGCTGAAGCCGACGGCGAGGAAGAAGGGCTCTTTACTGTCGGTGAGTTTTTTCATGCGGGCGATGGCGGTCTTGGCGACTGCGCCGTCGTTGTATTCGTCTTCGTGGACGTCGCCGCCGTTTTCGATCGATGGCCCTGCCGTTCTGACGCCGGTTGTTTTCTGGGTGCGCCGTGCTTTGTTGGCCGCCGCCATTCCCTCGGGTGAGACGTATTGTTTGCCGAGTCCGCGCTGGGGTTCTTCGGACCAGCCTTGGGGGAAGTCGTCGTTGTGGGCGTGGTAAATTTTTCCGATGGAAAGGGTGTTGTAACCCTGTGCTTTAAAATGTTGAGGCATCGAAAGGGCGTCGGGGTTCATCTCGCGCATGGGCGTTTTGAAATTCCAGCAGCGGGTTGTTTGTGGTCGGAGGCCGGTCATGAGACTGGCGCGGGAGGCTCCGCAGACGGCGACCTGGCAGTAGGCGCGCTCGAAGAGGGTGCCGCGCGCGGCGAGGGCATTGATGTGGGGAGAGTGGATGCCTTCTTTCCCGTAGCAATTGAGCTCGGGGCGGAGGTCATCGACGGCGATGAAGAGGACGTTGAGCCGCTGCGCGGAAAATCCTAAATTCGAGAGGATGAGAAATCCTAAACTTGGGAGGAGCTTTTTAAGAGAGATCATTTTTTGGCCTTGAGGGTGGAGAGGTACTCGATGAGGTCGCGGACTTCGCGTTTTTGGAGAATGAGGCCGATGGGGGGCATGGTGGAAATGACGGGGCTGCGCTCTTTGATGTCGGCGGTGTTCACTTTGGTGACTTTTCCTTCGGGGTCGACGATTTCGACGACTCCGTTCTTTTCTTTTCGGAATTGACCGACAATGGAGGAGCCGTTTTTGAGGGTGAGGGAAATGGAGCCGTAGCCATCGGTGATGACGGCTTGGGGGTCGGTGAGCGATTGCAGGAGATGAGTGCGGGTGCGCTGGAGGCCGATGGATTTGAGATTGGGGCCGATGTTGCTTCCCTTTCGATTGTCGACGCGGTGGCAGCGGATGCACTGGGCGGCGAGGTGGTTCATGAAGAGGTCTTGCCCGCGTTCGGCGCTGCCGCCTTGGAGGGTGTGGGCGAACTCGGGAGCGGGAGCGCTGAGGTTCCGGGTAGCGGCGGCTTCCGCGAGATCGAGTTGGAGTCCGGCGGGAATGGTGTCGAAGGAGGCGACGAGTTTGGTCAGGAGTTGGTCTCCTTTTTCGGAGGCGAAGGTGCCGGTGAGCAGTGCGACGGTGGCTTGTTTTTCAGTGAGCTTACCGTCCTTGTTCTGGAGGATTTTGGAAGTGGTCTTGAGGGCGTGCCCGGGATTGGATTTGGAAAGGAGAGCGAGCGCTTCGATGCGGACGTCGACTTGCTTGGCCTGGAGGGCGGAGGAGAGGAGTTCCTGGAGCTGGGGATGCTCTTGGCTGTGGAGCGCACGGAGGGCTTCAATTCTGAGTTCGGGAAGTGACTTCTCGTTTTTCGCAAGCAAGACGAGGGCCTCGGGGGGAAGTTCTATCTCGAGACTGCGAGTGAGGTTCATCGCTTTGCTTTGGATCGCTTGCTCTGGGTCGGTGAGGAGCTTGGAGAGCTGTGCGGAAAGGGCGTCTTTGGTGATGGCGGGGTCACGTTCTTTAAGGGGGCGATAGCGACCGACGACGCGGTCGAGTTTTTCGGGTTGAGTCCACTTTGAGAGAGCGGCGATGGCGTCGAGGCGGAGTTTTAAGGGGACGGTCGTGCGGGTTGAGAAGGCGGCGACACGTTGGGCGGCTGGGGGAGTTCCGAGGTGGAAGTTGGCGTTGATCGCTCGGAGGATGATGGATTCGTTGTTGATCCAGGGAGTGGTTTTCAAGGAGGCGGCTAAGGCGGGCATCGCTTCAGGAATGGTCCAGTCGTCGTGGATGGCGCGGGCGGCTTCGGCGACGACGTTTTCGAAGGGTGAGGTGAGGTAACGGGCAATCTCAGGCGAGGCACGACGACGTGAGGCGACGACGGCGATTTGTTGAACAAGATCGGACTCATGCTTCGCCATTTGCATGAGGTATCCGTCGCTAGCGCATCCGACCGTTGCAACGATAGCGGCATGGCGGAGGTAGGTGTCTTCTTTTGAAATAGCTTTGCTAAATTCGTGAATCTCGGATTCGGCTGAGGGATTTCCGATATTTCCGAGGGCAATGGCGGCGTGGAACTTTACCCGGGCGGATGGGTCTTTAAGAAGCGGGATAAGAGACTCTGTGAGAGAAGAGGAGCCGGATGGAGCGGGAGCTTGGTGTAGCGCAAGTTGGGTGCCGAACTGGTCGCCGATGGTTTTGACGACTTGGGTTCGGATTTCTTTATCAGGATGGTTGAGGAGGCCGAGGAGATATTTAAAGTTGGGTGATTTTGATTGGCGATTGAGCTGGCCGATTCCCCAGATCGCGTGGATGCGTCCGAGATGGGTGGATTGCTGGGTTGCCAGAACTAAATCATGACGGAGATTACGTTTAACCAATTCGAATTGGGCTTTGAGACGGACTCGTTGATCGGGATGATCTAGCTGTTTTACAATTTGGTCTGTTGATTTCGAAGAGATATCTGAGCGCAGTATTTCGGCGGTTTCCTGTCGAAGTGGATCCTTGTTTTTGACATCCCATTTCCAGACCGCGCCTTTGTTGTTGAGCGGATAGCCGCCGCCCCAGTCGACGCCATAGAGGGCGCCATCGGGTCCAAAGTTGATGCCGACGATGGGGACGCCGTTGCCGACCTGCATGTCGTTGACCATCTTGTAGGACGCTCCGTTTTGCTCGACTTGGAAGGCCCACTGTTGACCGTTGGGGGCGCTGGTGTGGAAGAAGTAATTTTTCCACTCTTCGCTCAAAGCGGTGCCGGGGTTGAAGGCCATTCCGGCGGGACCATTTTCATAAAGTGAGATGGGCGGGAGGATGTAGGCGGGCTGGTCTTTTTGATAGGGGACGCTGAGGTTTTCATCCATCCAGGGGTTGAAGGTGCCTTGGCGATACTGCCAGTTGGAGCGCCAGCCGGCGTCCATGTGTTGCACGATGTAGACGAAGCGTTCTTTTTCGCCGGGACGGTCTGAGTCGTTGTCGACGCCGAAGATATTGCCGAATTGATCGAAGGCGATTTCTTGGACGTTGCGGAGGCCGCGGGCGTAGACTTCGAAGCCGGAGCCGTCGGGATTGCAGCGGAGGAGGGCTCCTTGATTGGGATATTTAAAATGGTGTCCTTCCTCAGAGGTAGCTCCCACGCCTTTGTCGCCGATGGTCCAGTAGATGCGGCCATCAGGTCCGACGGTGAGGCCGTGCATGTCGTGGCCGGCGTAGGCGAGGTGGACTCCGAATCCAGTGGCGAGGGTTTCGCGGGTGTCGGCTTTGCCGTCGTTATCGGTGTCTCTTAGCTTCCAAACATCGGGAACGATGGTGGTGTAGACGTCGCCATTATGGTGGAGAACTCCGGCGGCGATGCCGGCGATTTCATCGGTGAAGTCCTCGGCGTAGACTGAGGTTTTGTCGGCTAGGCCGTCGGCATCGGTGTCTTCGATGAGGTGGATGCGTTCGGAAAGAAACTGGAGGTCGGCGAGGTCGTGCTTGCCGTCTTGGTTGAAATCTTTGACGCGGTGTTTGTTGGCGTCGCTGTTTTCCGGCGTGAAGACCTTGCGATAAAAGGCCCGTTTGTCATCGGGGCTTTGAAAGCTGAGGTCGTCGGGAATCCAGTCGCGGTTTGAGCGGATATCGAGATCGTTGGCCTTGCGGCGTTGAGTCTGAGTGACATAGGCGCGGCCTTGGTGATCGAATGAAATGGCGACCGGGTCCGGGACGAGGAAGTCGGGCGTCCATTTTGTAAACTGGAGCGATTTTGGGTTTGGCACTTCCGCTGCGAGCGAAACCATTGATGTGGCTAGAAGGAAAAGTGTGAGAAGCTTCATGGAGGGTGGTTCGTGAGGAGGGTAAGATGATTGCGGGGTTTTCGGAGCTGGCTTTTAGCTTTTAGCAAAAGAACCGGCACCGTGGGCGCGCTGTTAACATGAGAGTAACAAGGTGAAGGATACGAAGTTTGGGAATTTTGGCACAGATTTAAAAGAATTGGGCACAGATTTACACAGATTTTCCCGCCCGCCCGGAGCACGAAATCTGTGTGTAAAATCTCCATGGCTTGTTGACGACTCTTCGTGGGCAAGCCTGTCGATGAGGCAGCCCGAAAGAGCTTTCGGACTTCTCGGGGAAATTCCAGTTTTTGCCCTCTCGACAAATTGCTTGGGGGCGGAGGTCCATTTGAATGAATTGAGTTTCCTCGGGAAATCTGTCAGGAACAGGAAATTCGATTATGAAGACAGCAGAAAAGATGATGATTGAACTCGATGTGGTGGACCAAAAGTCCCGCGCCTTGTTGGATGATCTCGATGACTCCCTCCTTGCGGTGCCGTACTCTCCGGGAGTGAATCCTCCGATCTGGGAGCTGGGGCACTCGGCCTTCTTTTATGAGTATTTTCTCCTGCGCAAGTTTGGTAAAAACGAAGCCAGGATGCCGGGATATGACGATATTTGGGACTCCTTCGAGATTTCACATAAGCATCGCTGGAGGCCCGGAGTGGTGCCCGAGAAGGGAACAATGTTTGACTACTACCGCGGAGTACTCGACGAGGTTCGGGAGAAGTTTGGGGGAAGGGCACTTGATGAGGAGGAAGGCTATCTTCTTCGCTATGTCATTCATCATCAGCAGATGCATATTGAGTCCTTGCTTTGGGCGAGGCAGACCTTGGGATATCCTGCTCCGTCATTCGCAACTCTGAATGCCGATCTTCCAAAGGGTTCCGGAATTTCAGGCGATGCCCGGGTGCAGGGTGGCGACTACTTTTTAGGGATGCCCCCGCTTTCTTCCGGTGGTTTTAGTTTTGATAACGAGCGGCCGGGACATCGGGTGAGAGTGGAGCCATTTTCAATTTCGAAGACCCTGGTGAGTAATCGCGAGTTTCTCGAATTTGTCGAAGCTGGCGGCTATCAAAATGAAACTCTCTGGGATTTTGGGGGGAAATGTTGGCTGTTGGAAGGCGACGGAGGAAAGCGCGAGATGCCGAGCTACTGGCGTCGTGACGCAGATGGCAGATGGCAGCATCGCAAATTTGATCAGTGGGAGAACCTCCCACTCGAGGCACCGGTCTTGCATGTCTGCGTCTGGGAGGCGGAGGCTTTTTGCCGATGGGCGGGACGTCGACTTCCGACTGAGCCAGAATGGGAAGCGGCCGCGCGCGGTTCGGAAGCACATCACTATCCTTGGGGTGATGATGAGATGAATTCCGGGCGGGTGGATATGGATGGGACTTTCTTCGGCACCGCTCCAGTCGATGCCTTTGGTGAGAGCGCGAGTCCTAATGGTTGCCTGCAAATGTTAGGGACAGCCTGGGAGTGGACGAGTAGTCAGTTTTTGCCCTACGCGGGATTCGAGATCGATATGTATCACTACATGTCGGTCCTGCAGTTTGGTGACCACCGGGTGACCAAGGGCGGATCGTGCGCGACCTGCTCCAGCCTCATCCGCAACAGCTACCGCCAGGCTTCCCTTCCGGGAAGGACCGATGTCTTTACGGGGTTTCGGACTTGTGCGAGGTGATGAGATCACGCGGTCGTTTCCGCCATCGGTGGGAATTTGGGTGCCGCGGCGGAGGCCAAGTTGGCTGATGCGCTTGAGAGCTTCGAGGTCGAGTGGCTCTCCCGCTCGTTTCGAAGAAATACGGTGGTGTCCAAGTCAGGCTGCCTGATACGAGGTGGAGTTGATCCCGAATCGCTTTGGGAATGACGACTCGTCCCGCCGGATCAATGGTGATTCGGCTACCACTCCCCGTCAATTTACTAGATCACGCGGTCGTTGCCGCCGTCGATGGGGATTTGGGCTCCGGTGGTGGCGGAGAAGACGGGGCCGGCGACGGTGCTGATCATGGCGGCGACTCCGTGGGAGGTGATCTCGGTGCTGAGGAGGTTTTTCGTTTTATACTCCTGCACGGTCATGCCGTAGCGCTTGGCTGATTTTTCGAGGGCTTCGTCAGTCCAGATTTCGGTGTCGAAGACGGCATCGGGGTGGATGATGTTGACGCGAATTCCGGCAGGGGCGAGCTCGAGGGCGGCGACGCGGGCGAGTTGGGTGACTCCGGCTTTGGTGACCGAGTAGGCGGCGGCGCCTGGTCCGGGGGCGGCGTAGTTCCGCGAGCCGATGATGATGATGCTCGGCGAGAGGGTGCTCTTTTTGAGGTGGGGGATGGAGAACTTGAGGAAGCGCTGGGTGGCGGTGAGGTTGATCTTGATGTGGAGGTCCCAGGATTCGAGGAGGTCTTCGATGTATTCGCCGGATTTGAAGATGCCGGCGTTGGCGACGATGAGGTCGAGGCTGCAGTGCTTGGCGACGGTGGCGTCGATGGCGGCCTTCATGGCGGCGTCATCGGTGATGTCGCAGACGATTCCGGTGAGGCGTTCGCCGGTGAGGTTTTCGACGACCGCTGGATTGATGTCGAGGCCGACGACGGTGGCTCCGTCGTTGCGGAGGCGTTCGACGGTGGCGCGACCGATGCCGCCAGCGGCTCCGGTGACGATGGCTACTTTATTAGCGTGGATTTGATCAGACATGATTTTGTGGGGCTGGGTTGGGGAGGTTTATCCGCAGATTTCGTAGATTAAGATGGATGGTTGAGGGGCTGGGTTGTGGGTTTTTGGAACCACGAGAGATACGAAATGGACGAACCGGAGTTTGCGGAGGTAGTCTTTAGGCAAACTTGGTTGTGGAGGTTTTGAAGGCGAATCTTGGCTGAGGGGTTTCGAGTTTCTGATTCTAGAATTTTGGATTTATTAGGCCAAAGTTTGGTGGAAAAACTTGAGGTTTTCGACGGGATCTTCGTTGTTGAAGATGGCGGAGCCGGAGACGACGAAGTGGGGTTTCATGCTCGCGATCTGGGGCATGGTGGTTTTGTTGACGCCGCCATCGATGCAGATGAGGAGGTCGGGTTTGGCGGCGAGGAGGGCTTCGATTTTCGCGGGGAGGTCGTCGAGGAAGAGTTCCTTGCCGGTGTCGGGGCCGACGCCGAGGAGGAGGACGTAGTCGATTTGGTCGAGATGAGGTTTGATGGTCTCGACGGAGGTTCCGGGATTAAGGTAGACCCCGCGGACGATGTCTTCGTTTTCGGAAATGAGGGAAAGGGTGGTCCCGATGTCGGCGGTGTTGTCGGCGGAGAATGAGATGAGATCGGCTCCGGCCTTCGCGAACGCGGCGATGTGTTTCTCGGGTTTGTCGATGAGGAGGTGGACGTCCTTGAGGAGGTCGGTTTTAAGGCCGGCGACGAAGGGTGAGCCGACGGTGATGTTGGGCCAGATGTTGCCGTCCATGACATCGAAGTGGAGGAGGTTGACGTCATTTTCCGCGAGGGTTTGGAGGGCGGCGGCCTGGTTGCCCATGTCGGCGCTGAGGGTGGCGACGGAGAGTTGCGGGCGGGAGCGGATGAGGTCGATTTTTTCGGCGCGGGTCATGGGAGTGGCGGGAGGTTAGATCGCCCGTTGGGGCTTGGGAAAGGAGTGGTGGCGCCCTCGCCGCTTGGACGCTAGGAGAGCTTGGTTGATCAGCGGCGAGGGCGCCACCGCTCCTTTTGGGAAAAAGCCCCGGGGATGGGACCCGGGGCTTTGGAACTTTTTGGCGCCGCGACCGGAGGTCGCGGCCCCGTTTGCTTAAGCTTCGTTACTGATGGTGTTGAAGAGGTCGAATCCTTCGGCGGGGGTGGCCCCGTTGTGGACGACTTCTTTGACGGCTTTCATCATCGCGAGGGGAGCCTCGGACTGGAAGACGTTGCGGCCCATGTCGACTCCGGAAGCACCACACTGGATGGCGTTGTAGCAGAGTTCGAGCGCCTCGAGCTCAGGGAGTTTTTTACCACCGGCGATGACGACGGGGACGGGGCAGGCGGCGACGACGTTTTCGAAGCCTTCGGTGTAGTAGGTCTTGACGATGGAAGCGCCATTTTCAGCACAAACGCGGGAAGCGAGGCCGAAGTAGCGGGAGTCGCGAGCCATGTCCTTGCCGACAGCGGTGACGCCCATGACGGGGATGCTGTATTTGTTGCCGATGTCGACGAGGCGGCTGAAGTTGGCCACCGTGATGGCTTCGGTGTCAGCGTCGCCGATCGCGAGCATGGCGGCCATGGCGGAGACGTTCATGGAGATGGCATCGATCTCGGAGATGAGAACGTTGTGGTTCATCTCGGTGAGGATGGTGGTTCCGGTGTCGGTGCGGAGGCAGATGGGCTTGGTGTTTTCCGCAGGGATGCTGGTGCGGAGCATGCCGCGGCAACCCATGAGGCAGTCAGCTTCTTCGGCAAGCGGGGCGATGTTGAGGTCGATGCGCTCCAGACCGGAGGTGGGTCCCATGAGGAAGCCGTGGTCGAAAGCAAGCATGACGGTACGTCCGGACTTGCGGTTGAAGATGCGGGACATGCGGTTCTTGATGCCCCAAGAGGCGCTGTTCATTCCCTTCAGGTAAAATGAAGAGGTGTCGGCGGGTGTATTGAGACCGAAATTGTCTCCGTCTCTGATGTCGTCTAAGTCAGCCATGGTAGTAGTTTTTTTGGTTTGAGATTTGAAATGTGAGATTTGATCACGAAATTTGAGAAGCTTGGAAGGGTGGTTGATCCGCAGATTTCGCGACCGGAGCGAAGCGGAGATAGCCGGAGGCAAATGGACGCAGATTGGTTGAGGGGGCTCGGTTGTGGAGGTTTAGAACGCGAATCTTGCGAATGGGACTAATCTTGGTTGAGGGGCCTGCAAAGCGAAGCGGCGGGGGCGCCGCGACTCCTTTCTTAGTTTTCGAGCTTGTCGATGAGGTAGTTGACGGCGCGTTCGACGAAGACGTCATCCTGGGCGTTGTTGTCCATGGATTCGATCTCGATGGTGTTGGGAAGTTCCTTTTGGAGGGACTCCCAGTAGGCGTCGTCGAGCTCGGGGTTGTAGAGTTCGCCACCTTCGGCGGAGTAGCTCGAGACGCCTTTGAGAGGCATGAGAAAAAGGGTGTCCTTGGTGGAGTGGAGCAGTTTTTCGCCGATGGCTTTGGCGACGCGGCCTTGTTCCTCGGCGTTGAGGCGGGGGACGAAGACGTAGGGTGAGTGCCAGGTGATTTGGTGGTCTTCGTAGCCGGCGGGAACTTTGTTGGGCTCGTTGACGAGGATGCCGAGGTGTTCGGAACCGCCGGGGACGATGACTTGGGGGAGGCCGAGTTTTCCGGCGACGGTGAGCCGCTCAGGGCCACCGGCGCGGAGGACGCCCCAGACGCCGTCGGCGATTTCGCCAAGGCCGTAGTCGAAGACGGCGTTGATGATGCCTTCTTTCATCATTTGTTCCATGGCATCGCCACCGGCTCCGATGGCGTGGAAGGTGATGACTTCGTAGCCCGCTTTTTCAAAGAGATCGATGGCGTGCATCGCGCCTTTGGTGAGGACGCCGAGGTTGGACATTCCGATGACGCCCTTGGCGGTGGATTTGGTGATGCACTGCTCGGACTGCGCCATGCCCCAAGCAGCAGCGGCGGCGTTGGCGAGGATTTTGCGGGAGAAGACGTTGAGGCCGAGGATGTCGGAGACCGCAAACATCATCGTGATGTCCTTGATGCCGACGAAGGGGGAGGTGTCGCCGGAAGCGGCGGTGGAAAGCATGACCTTCGGGAAGCCATAAGGAAGGGCCTGAAGGATGGGGGCGCAGGTGGAGGTGCCTTGGGTGCCGCCGAGAGTGACAACGGCGTCGATTTTTCCACCTTCCTGGAGTTCGAGGAGGAGCTTGGTGGCTCCGGCGACGATGAAGGGATTGGATTGCTCGCGGTTGGGTTTGACGAGGAGTTCGTCGAGATTACCGCCGCCCGCGGAGATGACTTCCTGTTTTGAAACGTCTGCGTTAAGGTCCGAGTCGCCGACGAGGGAGAGGTCGATGAGGAGGGCTTTGCCACCGAGAGTCTCGATTTCAGTGCGCATAAAGTCGGCCTCGGCAGCTTTGGTGTCGAGGGTGGCTAGAATGGCGACGATTTTCATGGGACAAAGTGATACACGATGGTGGAGCAAGAGTCTTGAATAAAATGGGGTGTTTTTTGAATAAAATCGTCAGGAGGGATTTGAGATTTGGACGGGCTTGGGCTTTGGAGGATTGAAACTACGAACCGGAGCTTGCGAAGATCGCTTTTAGGAAAAATACGAAAGAGACGAGGCTTGGTTGGGAGGGGGGAGGAACGCGAATTTCGCGCAAAGGGCTCATCTTGGGAGAGGGCTCTTCCTGCGACCTTCGGGCTACGGCGGACGAGACGGGGGACGCCTGCGAAGCTAAGCGGCGGGGCGCCACGACTCCTTTTAGAGGCGGGAGCGGGAGCGGTAGGCACTTGGAGGTTCTTTGAGGATGCGGGAGAATTCGCGGGAGAAGTGGGCTTGGTCGGAGAAGCCGCAGTGGTGGCTGATTTCGGCGAAGGTATGAGTGGTACGAATGATGAGGTGGGAGGCTTCCTGGACGCGGAGGTGACGGAGGTATTCCTTGGGGGTCATGTTGAAGCAGGCTTTGAATTTCCGCAGGAAGCTGCTGAGGGAAAGGTTGGCGGTTTTGGCGAGCTCGGTGATGGGGATGTTGTCGCGGTAACGTTGGTGGAGGAGGGCCAGAGCGGGTCCGAGTTCCTCGTTTTTGGCAAGGGAGGTGGTGCCTTGATCAAAGGGGCGGGTGATGCCGATGATGCCGCAGATTATGCCTTTTTGATTGAGGAGGGGCTTTTTGGTAGTGGTGGACCAGTCGACGAAGCCGCTGCCGCGGGGGACGAGTTCGACGCGGTTGATGACGGGTTGGGCGGTTTCGATAATACGGAGGTCGTCTTTTCGGATATGCTCTAGGATGTGGGGCGGGATGAAATCGTCGTCTCGCTTGCCGAGGATCTCGCTTGATTCGAAGATGTCGCAGAGACGCTGGTTGTAGGCGACGTAGCGGAGGTCGCGGTCTTTGACGAAGTAGATGAAGCCGGGAAGGTCGTCGAAGATGCCGGCGAGGTGGTTCTCGACGTGGTTCTTTTGAAAGAATTGGTCATCTTGCATGGAGTTATTTTAACGGCAGATGGATGGGATGGATAGGATTTAGGAAACAGAGCGTGGAGGCTTGGAGATTGCCTTGCGTCGGGGGGTGGTTTGTTGAGACTGGCGGCGATGCAGCTTACGATTGGAGACATTCATGGATGCCTGACCTCACTGGAGACCATGCTCGATTTAGTCCAACCGAGTGAAGATGACCTTGTGGTGACGCTGGGCGATTATGTCGATCGCGGTCCGGATTCGAAGGGGGTCATTGATCGCCTATTGGAATTTAAGAAGAGGCACTGTTTGATCCATCTTATGGGGAATCATGAGATCCAGATGATCCGGGCGTTAGAGACGAAGGTCGATTGCGAGCGGTTTTTGAGTGATATGTGCGGGGGGAGGGACACGCTGGCGTCGTACGGGGGAGGGTTTGAGGATGTCCCGGAGGCGCATTGGGAATTCATGCGCTCGGCGAAGCTTTACCACGAAGTGGGGGACTTTATTTTAGTGCACGCGGGAGTGGAGGCGGGAATCGCGGTGGGCGATCAGGATTCTGAGACTTATTACTACCAGCGCTTCCACAGTCAGCGGGCCCATGTTTCAGGCAAGACGGTCGTTTGTGGTCACACCATCCAAGGGGATCTGCCGACGGATCTGGGCTATGCCATCTGCCTCGATACGTGCGCGTATGGCGGGGGCTGGCTCAGTGCGCTCGATCTTGATTCAGGGAAGATTTGGCAGACGAATGAGCGGGGCGAATCACGGGAGATGCACCGTGATGACCTCGCATTTTCGACGAACTAATTCTTGGCGGGATCACTTGGGCGAAAGAACCAGTGATTTGAGGGGGACGCTGAGGCGAAAGTCTTTTCCGTAAACGCCGACGAGTCCTTCGTTGTCTTGGCCGACTTCAAGGATATCGATGGGATGTGCGGTGAGGAGGGCGTTGCCTTCTTTGAGGGTGCGCCGGTTTCGATTGGTGCGGAGGATGATGCCTTTCTTGGTGACGCGTGCTTCGAGGGGGTTGCTGGCGGTGGCGGTGGCGGGGAGGGGAGCGCTGGCGGTGAATTTTTCACCACTTTGGCGGACGGTGAAGTGGAGGTGGTTGTCTTTGAGGTAGAAGGACCAGCCGTGGTTGGATCCACCTTGTGCGGCGATAACTCCGGTGGCGGGGAAGGATTCGAGTTGAGCGGTGACGGTGAAGGGGCGGTTGGTGAGGTTGGGGGAGGTTTCGCTGGTGAAGGTGTCGCCGGACTTGAGGCGGAGGGGTTCTTTGAGGGTGGCTTTGGCTGTTTTCTTTTTCTTCCAGCTGCCAAAGGGGACGACGCCGCGCTCTTTGGCCCACTTTTCATATTGGGCGGCCATTGTTTTGACGCGCTCGGGGTGTTTGGCGGCAAGGTTGTTCATCTCGGTGCGGTCGGCGGGGATGTTGTAGAGTTCCCACTCACTCTTGACGCCCTTGGCGACGATTTTCCATGCGCCATCGCGGACGGCGCGGTTGCCTTCGTGCTCGAAGTAGATGGGCTTGCCTCGCTGGATGGTTTCGCCTTTGAAGGCGGGATTCAGGGAAGTGCCTTCGACGGGAATTTTATCGGCTGGATATGAGGCTTTTCCGAGATCGAGGCAGGTTGCCATGAGGTCGATGAGATGGGTAGGGTCTTTGGCCCAGGTATTTTTTCCGGCGATCCCTTTGGGCCAGTGGGCGATGAGGGGGGTGGAGATTCCGCCTTCGTGGACCCAGTGTTTGTATTCGCGGAAGGGAGTGTTGGAGACGTTGGCCCAGTTTTTGCCGTAGCCGACTTCGGTTTCAGGCGGGCCGGGCATGACGCCATCGCCTCGGCGGAGGGGGTAGCCATCGCGTGACTGGTTGGGGACCATGTTGGTTTGGAGTTCGTCTTTACCCATGGGTTTGAGGGTGGGGGCGGAAGGGCGCTCAAGCGGGCCGACGAGCTTACCGCGGCCGAAGCCTTCGGCGCAGCCGCCGTTGTCCTGGAAGAAAAGGATGAGGGTGTTGTCGAGTTGTCCGTTCTTTTTGAGTGATTCAACAATGCGGCCGATGCCTTGATCCATGTTGTCGACCATCGCGGCGTAGACTTCCATGCAGGCGGATTCCCATTCTTTCTTTTCCACTTTGGACCAATCGCCGATGGGACCGGGGATTTTCCAGTTGGGGTCGATGAGGCCGAGAGACTTCATTTTTTTGAGGCGGGCCTCATAAGCCGGGGCGTAGCCGCCGTCGTATTTTCCTTCATACTTGGCGATGTCCTCGGGGAGGGCGTGCATAGGCCAGTGGGCGGCGGTGTAGGCGACGTAGTGGAAGAAGGGCTTATCGGGGTGCTCTTTAAAATGGCTATCGATGTAGTTGACGGTATTATCGGAGATAGCATCGGTGTAATACCAGGTTCCGTCGGGTTGGTAGCCGGGGTCGTTCTCGGGCGTGATCTGGGTGTTGTCGCGGGTGAGGGAGTTGGGATCGAAGAGTGAACCCGCACCGTGGATGGTACCAAAAAATTTATCGAAGCCACGCTGGCGGGGCCAGTTGTCCTTGGGGTCGCTCGCTTTGACCTTGGGGGTGACGTGCCATTTCCCCGACATGTAGGTGCGGTAGCCGGCGGGCTTAAGGGCTTCGGCGATGGTGAGGCATTCCTTGTTGAGAAATCCCTGATACTGGGGGAGGCCGTAGTCGCTGGTCATGTGGCCGATGCCCGCTTGGTGCGGATAAAGGCCGGTGAGTAGAGAGGCGCGGGTGGGGCAGCAACGAGCGGTGTTGTAGAACTGGGTGAAGCGGAGGCCGCTGGCGGCTAGGGCGTCGAGATTGGGGGTGTTGATCTCACCGCCGTAGCAGCCGATGTCGGAGTAGCCCATGTCATCGGACATGATGAGGATGATATTGGGCCTCTCGGCCGCAAATCCTAAATTCGAAGTGAGAAATGCCAAACAGGTCAGCAAGCCCAAGGGCATGAGGGGGCAAAGAGGCCCGAGAAGAGAGAAGAGGATGCGAATCATGACGCTCTATTACGCGCCGGGAGGGGGGCTTCTGACAGGAAAATTGTGGGGATTTTTGGGGAATCCCCTAAACTTATCGGCTCCGAAGAATGAGATTGAGGACCTCTTCGCGGGACGAAGGGTTTTCGCGGAAAATGCCACGCATGGAAGAAGTCACGGTGGTGGCGCCGGGTTTTTTGATGCCACGCATCGACATACAAAGGTGCTCGGCTTCGAGAACGACGGCGGCGCCGCGAGGGTTGAGCTTGTGGGTAATGGCGTCGGCGATCTCGGTGGTGAGCCGTTCCTGGACCTGGGGCCGTTTGGCGTAGCCATCGACGAGGCGGGCGAGCTTGGAAAGGCCAGTGATGTGGCCGTCGCTTTGTGGGAGATAGGCGACGTGCGCCTTTCCGAAGAAGGGGATGAGGTGGTGCTCGCAGATCGAGAAAAAGGGGATATCGCGGACGACGATGATTTCATCGTGTGCGACCTCGAAGGTGGTATCGAGATGGGTGGCTGGGTCTTCGCGAAGGCCACTGCAAATTTCGGAATACATCCGCGCGACCCGCTGCGGGGTGTCGCGGAGACCATCGCGATCAGGGTCCTCCCCAATGGCGGCGAGGATCTCTTTTACGG
Organism: Akkermansiaceae bacterium; assembly: GCA_028822935.1. GTDB lineage: Bacteria > Verrucomicrobiota > Verrucomicrobiia > Verrucomicrobiales > Akkermansiaceae > SW10. The sequence continues at coordinate 70,816 of JAPKCM010000005.1, read as the reverse complement.
CGGCAGCAATGCGGTCGTGATCGATGTCGGGTGACTGGGACATGAGAAGAGTTTAGCGCAGATTTGTGAAAATGGCGAGGCTAGTTGAGGACGGGATGGCCGGAGGTGAGGATCCCTCCAAGAAAGGTCATGATGAAGGCTAAGATGCTGATTTTTGAGGGGAATGAGCAGAGGATTGTTCGAATGGTGGATTGTGAAGAGAGCGTTGTGAATGGGAATTTGGGGGACGAAGGATGAGACGGCTTGTTATTCTTGGGGAGACGGAAGATGGTTGGGCTATGGACAAGAACGTGACTTGGGGATTTTTGGGTGCTGCTGGAATTGCAGAAAAGAATTGGGCATCGGTAAGGCGGTCAGGAAATGGCGTGCTGAAGTCGGTGGGGAGTCGTGATATTGCCAAGGCGCAGACTTTTATCGAAAGTTGCCAAGCTTCGCTGCCCTTTGAGGTCGCGCCGCAGGCGGTCGGTGGTTATGAGGAGATTCTTGCCGATCCTGAGATCGATGCAGTTTATATCCCGCTGCCTACCGGCATCCGGAAGGAGTGGGTGATCCGCGCGGCGGAGGCGGGTAAGCACGTCTTGTGTGAAAAGCCCTGTGCGGCCTCGCTGGAGGATCTTGGAGAAATGATCGCAGCCTGTGAGGCCAATGGGGTGCAGTTTATGGATGGGGTGATGTTTGTGCACAATGAGCGTCTTTCAAGAATTCTGGAGGTTTTAGAGAAAGGCGAGGAGCTGGGCAAAGTGCGGAGAATCGAAAGTTGCTTTTCCTTTTTAGGGGATGAGGAATTTGAGGGCAATATTCGCCTCGATTCCCGACTTGAGCCGGCTGGATGCCTCGGAGACCTGGGCTGGTATTGCCTGCGGATGACGCTTTCTTGTTTTCAAAATGCGCTGCCTGAAAGAGTCCGTGCTTTCATGCTCGAAGAAAAGAACGGGGTCCCGGTAGAAATCCGTGCGGATCTTTATTTTAGTGACGACCGGAGTGCCTCTTTTCACTGCTCGTTCACCACTTCGCTTGAGCAGACCTGCCGGATTTCCGGGACGAAGGGCGCGTTGAGTTTGGATGACTTCGTGCAGCCTATTGAGGGTCCTGAGACGAGCTTCCGTCTCACGCAGCTGGGTTCCTTAAATGAAGGGAGCAACTATTCGACGACGGCGACGCGTCGGGAGGTGACGATCCCCGGCAAGTCCACCAATGACGTTGGCTCGCAAGAGACGCTGCTTTTTCGGAAGTTCGGTGAACTGGTTCTTAGTGGGAAGGTCGATTCGAGTTGGCCAGAGTGCAGCATGCTGACGCAAAAGGTGATGGATGCGGTGCTGAAGTCGGCCCGTGAGGGAGGGGAGGCGGTTGAGCTTGGGTGATTGATTTTGAGGAGAGCGCTTCGGGAGGATGTTTTTTGAGGCGGGGTCAGGGGCTCGCTTGGGCACGAAAAACCCCCGGGTTTTTGGCCCGGGGTTGAGGAGGGTTGAGACGGTCCTTTTACTTGTTGAAGGTCAGCTCGCGGAACTCGTTGGCGGCGGCGGTGACGGCGCGCTCGATGGGGAGGCGCTCGGTGGAGCTGCCGGTCCAGAAGCCGTGGCCGCTGGTGTGGTCCAAGATATACTGGGCGTCGGACGGAGTCTCCATGGCGGCGCCGTGGGCGACGAGGAGGGTGTCGGGGCTGAGTTCGCGACACTTTTGGTAAACTTTCTCGGTCTGCACGGCGGTTTCCTCGATGGTCATGCCGTTGTCGTAGCCTTTGATGCCGCCCTTGGTGGTGCCGGCGTGGTAGCAGAAGATGTGAGGTTTGGCCTGGGCGCAGATGTCGTAGGAGTCTTCTTCGGTGAAGGCGAGTCCGACGGAGACCATGTCCATTTCCTCTTTCGCAAGGATGAGCATGTCGATTTCGTTCTGAAGGGTGATGCCGGCGGAGGTCATCACTTTGAAGATCTCGGAGTCGTGGTCGATGTAGGAAATTGAAGGTCCGATGTTGGAGACGGATTGGACGCCCATGTCCTTACACTCTTGCAGGACCATGCGCATGTCCTTGAGGGGGTCGTTTGCGTTGAGGCAGGCACAGACGAAGGCTTTGCCTTCGAGCGCGGGCATGATGTCCTCGCGGGTATAAGTGAGGGTCTGCTTGTTGGAATCAAGGATGGGCCACATCATGGCCATGGTGCCCATGCCATTGGAGCGGAGGCGTGCTCCGGAGAAGGTGTTGATGCAGTCGGTGCCTTCACGCTCGAGAAGTTTGGCGACGAGGCCACTTCCGGCGGAGGAGATCATGATGGGGATGCGGGCGGCGACTTTCGCCTGGAGGTTGGCGAGGATTTCTTGGGTGGTGAGTCGTTTGGTGATCATGAGTTTAGGAAGTGGTTGATGTGTTGGTTGAGAGATTTTTGGTAGGCTTCGGGCTCATGGTAGCGGGCAGGAAGCGCGATAAGTTGAGAGTTTGGAAGGGCTTTGGCAATGGCGGATGCGACAGATTCGGGGTGAAGATCATCGCGCGGGCTGGACATGACGAGGGCGGGGGCGGTGATTGTTTGTAAATCAGAGAGGGAGGGGAAGGGGGAGGAATTCCACATGCGGGAGAGGACGGCGTTGTCGGGATGTTTGTAAAAGGCGGTGATGGAGTTTGCGACCGGGAGGTTGGAAGCGAGGAGGGATTGGAATTGGGGGAGAGCTTCGAAATCGGGCTGAGGCATCTCGCCAGCGTCGGCGACGAGCTTGAGGTGAGGGGGTTGTGGGGAGTCGAGCCAGGAGGGGCGAAGGATGACGAATTTTTTGAACCGGTTCGGGTAGCGGAGGGCGATGTTGAGGGTGATGCCGGAGCCCATGGAGAGGCCGCCGAGATAGCATTTTTCTAGGCCGAGATGGTCCATGAGGACGATGGTGTGATCAGCGAAGGAGTCGAAGGAGTAGGTAGCGGGATCGAAGGACATGGAGTCTCCGTGTCCGGGCATGTCGGGGGCGATGATATGGCGGTCGGGGAGGTTGTTGAGGCTCGAGATGGTCCGGGTGCGGCCGGCTCCCAGTCCGTGGAGGAAGACGAGGGGTTCGCCGTCAGAGGGGCCGAGAGTTTCGAAGGAGAGGAGCATTTTGAAGAGTGGGTTACTTGGTTGAGGAGGTTTTATCCACAGATTAATTAACGCAGATTGGTTGAGGGGCTTTCGCCTTCGCCAAAGCTACGGTGCGACAAGTGGTTGGGGGGATGATGAGCGTGGGTGAGACTTTTACGAACCTCAGAGAGGTGATCAAGGAAGATGAAAAGGAAGTGCTGGTCGGTGCGGTGTTCGCACAAAAGGTGCTGAAGCTAAGTCATGCCGGTGGGATCCTGCTGGAGATTCCGAATGAGGCCACCGGTGAGATAAAGGGAGGCTTCAAGGGGGTGCCCTGCACTCGGATCATCTTCGACGTCCGTGTGCGGCGTCGATTCTTGGAGACCATGCGGCGGTAGCTGAGCTGGAAGGTCGCGTTTTTTAGTCGGGACGTGGGATTTCAAATTGATCAGCGGTGCGTGTATACCAATCGGGAGAGGACATTCTTCCGATGGGTTGGTAGGCTTCGTGGTCGAGATGAATGTCATCATCGAAGAGGCCATCGCGAGCATGCACCACGTGAACGATGCCGATAATTAAGCGATTCGAGCCAATCTCGAGCGTGGAATGCTCCGAGCATTCGAGAGCGACAGGGGCTTCGGCAATCCGAGGGACGGAAAGGGTTTCCGAGGGGACGGTGGTGAGGGGAAGCTTGTCGAGTTCGCTTTCGCCATGAGGGAGGGAGGCGGAAGTATCAACCATCATTTGAGCCAGAGGCTCATCGACCATGTGGACGACGAATTCACCGGTTCGTCGGATGTTTCGCGCGGTGTCTTTAGGCGTTTCACGATCCTTGTTTCCCGGGGCGAAGGCGACGATGGGAGGGTTGGAGCCGAAGACGTTGAAGAAGGAAAAGGGGGCGGCATTGATGCGGCCCTCCTCATCGATTGTCGTGATCCAGGCGATAGGTCGGGGCGTAACCAAGGACGCGAGGAGGTTGTAGCGCTTCGCTGGTGGGAGCTGGTCCATTTCGTAAATCATAGTCGATTAAAGGGATGACATCTTCTAGCAATCCAGCCGAAAAGGAGGGTCAATCCATTTTCTAGCAGAGGGACTTAATCATAGGTTGCTGATGATAAGTAAGATAGGAGGTGTGAAGCTCAGTTTTCGAGGGCCACTTTGAGGCGGTAGAAAATTTCGATCGCGCTTCCGGGCGAGTGACTGAGGATGCGGGTTCGGGTGCCGCTGGCCTCGTCGAGGTTATTCGACTCTTCGTTTACCGGCGTGAGATCACTCCAGTTTTCAAGGTCATTGCTTTTCTGGATCACACTGGTGAGTGCGCGCCCGGAAAGGTCGAGGGATTCGGTGAGCGTGAATTGCATCTCTCCGTTGCTTTGGAGGGAGGCTGAGAAGGGGGAATTGGCTTCGGAAAAGTCACCCGCATCCGAGTCCGAGTAGTACTCGAGGAGGTTCGAGATTCCGTCTTCATCGGCGTCGTCTCTTGGCTGGTTGTTTGCGGTGAGGCCATGGCCGCTGAGCCAGGCCTGGAAGCGATCCGGTGGATTGAGCGCAGCGTGAGTGATGGCGGGTTGGATGAGGGGATTGATTTCTGAGAGATAGCTACTGATGCGGGTGCCGTAGCTGTGGGTCTTGTCGTAGAAACGCGCGTCGTTCTCGTTCGTCTGGTAGCTCGGAGGATTGAGATACTGCAAGTTACTCGTCGGGATGAAATTCCAGCCGTCGGTATCCGAACCGATATAGAAACCGCGCGCTTTCGTCATGGCGGCGCGAAAGTTGGAATCGTCACCCACGGTGTTGTTGGAGTCGCGATTGGAATCGGCCGAGAAGGTGACGGCGGCGAGTTTCCAGGTGGAACCGTCTTTGATGAACCATCCTCCGCCGGAATCATTTCCAGTCGCTTGGCATTCGAAGGGCCCGCCGTTGGCGTCGAATTGCGAGTAGATCAAGTCGGCTCCACTGGAGGCGGTAGAGGCCGAGAGGACATCGCTGACGCCCCAGCGGTCGGCTTCGGTTGTGACGTCGCCCCATTCCCACCCGACTACTTGGGAGTTTCGCGTCAGTTCGTTTCCCCGGCCCCGGCCTTTTCCGGTGATGACAAATTCCTTTCCAGGTTCGTTGGTATTGGAATAGAGGGGTGCGTAGGAGGGAAAAGTTTCCCAAATTTCAAAAATGGAAAGGTCGGTGGAGATCGCCCCCTCCTCGATGATGAGGCGGGAAGCGGGTTTGACGGTGAAAGTCTGCCCGGGTTCACCGCTGAAGTAGCTTGGGCGGGTGACAATGCTCGCTTCTCCGAGATGCTTTGCGGTGATAAAATGCTTCGGCGAGATCATGGTCCCGTGAAAATCCTTGAAGCGGATCAAGTGTTGCCAGCCGGAGTTTTCATAGGCTCCGGTGGGGGCGGTTTCTTTGTTTGCAGGGGGGTCTCCGGCATTCCAAAAAATGAGCCCATTGCCCGGAAGGGCTCCAAAAAAAAAGAAGGCGATGAAGAAGCGGCACATAAGCGGTTAACATAGTTCAATCTGAGACGAGCGCACTCAAGAAATCCACCATCTCGTTTTTTGGATCGGAAACGAAATTGTTGATCATCAGTGCGAAAGCGTAACGTTGGCCTGATTTTTTTGTGAGATAGCCGGCGTAGGTTTTCACCCGAGACATCCCGCCTGACTTTGCGTGAATGCGGCCTTCGATGGCGGAACCATTTCCGAAGGAAGCGAGGGATCCACTCACTCCGGCGATTGGCAGGGACTTTTCGAAAAGATCACCGGTTTCGTGGATGCGTGCCAGCTTGAGGAGGTGGGCGAGTTGTCGTGGTGTGATCGAATTTCGGGGCGAGAGGCCGGAGCCGTCGTAGATCACCATCCCGGTGAGATCGACTCCTTGAGCCTGCCAGTGCTTTTTTAAAGCGCTTAAACCTGCTGCGGTGGAACCGTCTTGGCCGAGTTGATTGAGAAGGGCTTCGGCATAAAGATTGATGCTCTGGTGATTCGTGGCTGTGACGATTTTTTCGAGTGAGGGGCTTTCTTGCCGGTGGATTTCCTCACCGCTTCCGGTTCCGATCTTCAGCTCACCGTGGAGCGGGAAGTTGTTTTTCGAAAGATACTGTTGGAAGGCCACTCCGCAGCTCAAGGGTGGATTGGGGAGGGCTCCTTTGATCGTGAACGCGCTCGGGCCCGCTGGAACGGTGCCCCGGAAGTGGATGACTTCCGCTCTTGGGCCTCCGTAGAGGTAACCTTGGTCTCCTGAGTCCGGGGGGCCGGTGCGCATGTGGTTCTCGAATCGCACCTTGGGAGGTTGGGGCTCGGTCCCGATGAGCTTGGCGGGGGCTCCGAGCACTCCCGGTTGAAAGGTCACGGCGTATGAGTTGAGATGAAAGTTGAGCCCCCAGGCCCCCGAGCCGTAGTAGTTCCCGATATCGCCCCAGGGCCAGGAATTGGGGATTGTAAGATGCTCGAAATGAGTCGTATCGATGATGAGGTCGCCCTTGATCCCGGTCAGGCCCGCTTTTTTTAGCGCGTCGAGCCAGGCCGGGAATTCGGCCTCGGGGGAAGTCATCGAAAGCGTGGGATCGCCGCCGCCTTTGACAATGATCGAGTCGCCATCACGAAGAAGTCGGGTCACGAAACGATGTTCCTTTCCCAAGATCTGGAGCGCGGTCGCGGTGGTGACAGCCTTCAAGGTGGACGCGGGAATAAGTGCCAGATCTGCGTTGTGCGCAATGTTAGGATCAATTTCTCCTTCCAACGGGATGAGGGAGAAACCCACTGAAGCGGTGCGTAGAGCGTCGCACTTGAGGAAGTGATCGAGAGCGACGTTTCCTTTTAGCGCTTGTGCTCCCATGAGAATCCATCCGAGTGCTTTCATTGTCATCGTTGTGCTTATAAAAGATCGGTCCCTGAAAATCCATCGCACAAATTTCCGGTTTCTTCGCAGAAAGCTTGATGCCCAAGAATAAATTAGTAAAATATCAATCTTATGATCCGCATCATTTCGTTCAGGGCCCTTGCCAGCCTCTCTGCTGGCCTCATTTTTTGCGCTGCCGCGCCCTCGAATGCAGAGCAGCCGGATGTGAGTAATCTTCAGGCAGATCGAGAGCGTCTGATCGATCTTGTCCTTAATCTCGAGTCGAATTTTTCGGTGACGATCAAGGATTATCGGGCGCTGCAGAAGGACTACAGTAAGCTCGTAGAGCAACCCGTCGCGTTGGATCAGGAGGATGAAGTTACCATGCTTAGGAGGAAGCTGACGGGCGCGATCATTCAGATCGGAAATCTCAAACAGCTTGAGGAAGATCCTCGAAAGTCCTCAGAGGTTGAGATCGCCAAGCTAAAAAAGACCCTCCATGGCGATCTCGCAGCCCTGAGGAAGGAGCTCGGTGTCGAACGAAATGCTCTCAAAATAGCGAGCGCCCAGCTTGATGAGTTTCGGAGAATCCAGATTGAGACGGGTCGGGTCGAAGAAATGCTGCGCACCGAGACAGTTGGCCGGGCGGACCTACAAGCGGACGTGCAATTGCTGCGGGGTGAACGTGACGCACTTCTAGCTCATTTGAAAGGGAATATGGAGCTTCTCGAGAAATCGGAAAATGGACGGAAGAAAGCGGAAATCCGCGTGGCCGAGCTTGAAACGTCGAACAACGGCCTCGAGTCGGATCTCAAAAAGCGCAGTGCAGAGATTGCCGATCTGACAAAAAAGGCGGCAACCAGCGAGCGTCTCCAAATGACCATCACCCGTCTTGAAGGAGAAAAGAAGATCGCCATGGAAACTCTCAACAAGAACAAAGCAGAGCTTGTTCGTCTTAAAGCAGATCCTGCGGGGAAGACTAAAATGCTCGCCTCCATGGATCAGCTCAAAAAAGATCTTGGTGCCAGCAAGGACCTCCTTGTTGTGCGTGACGCCGAGGTGAAGAAACTCTCCGTGACAGCAGCGCAGCTTGTTCAGGAGAAGACCGCACTCACTGGCAAGCTCCAGCTAGGCGCCAAGCAACTTAAAGAAGCCCAGGTCGCCCTTGCCGCCAAGGAAAAGGAGGCAGCGCTGGTAGCCAAGCTCGCGGCAGATCTGAAGAAGGCCCAAGGTGATCTTGCGATGCAACAGAAGGCGGTGGCTGATGCCGCGATCTTGAAGAAGGAGAAGGAAACTCTGGCAGCCACCCTTGCCGCTCGTGGTGCCGAGGACAAAAAGTTCCGCATAGAAACGGCCAAACGGTTGGAAGAAATCTTTGCCAAGAACGAAGCCGAACTCACTCGCCTCGCAACTGAACAGAGGGAGAAAAGCAAAGCTACGACTCTCAAGATTGCTCTTTTAGAAAAGGACAAAACCAAGCTTCAGAACGAGCTCGCAAAGCGGGAGACCGAGCTCAGAAATACGCAAGCGCAAGCTGTCGATCAGGCCAAAGTGACGACGGTGATCGCTAAGATCGAAGAGGAAAAGAAAGACCTTGGAGCCAAGCTCGCGAGCCGGGAAGCCGACTTAAAGAAAGTGCGCATGGACTTGGGGAAACTCCATCTCAAGTCGGAAGCGACTGAGAAGCATATGCACGCTCTAAAGATCCGCATCGCTACGGTCGATTCCGTTCGCTATGCTCTGGGTGTTGCGAATGTCAGGGACCAGCAACAGCGGGTCCTGAACGATATGAAAGAGGTTTTGGCAATGTTCCCGAGCGCACGTTTTGAAATTGTCGGTCACACCTGCGATCTCGGGTCAAAGGAGGACAATCTCAAACTTAGTCAGAACCGTGCCGGTTCACTCTCCACCTACTTGTGCGAGAATGGCATCGCCCCGGACCTCCTCAAGTCGCGCGGAATCGCAGACGCCGAACCTCTCGTGCCTAACACGAACGAGGAAAATCGCTGCCGCAACCGCCGCGTCGAGATCCACATTCTGGATTAAGCGCGATGACTTCTCGTCAGATTAAAGTTTAGACAACTCAGCTGAGCTTCAGTCGCTCATCAGAGCTGAGGATCTCGCTGAGAGAGTCCCAGCCTCCAGGGCGCTGCAGGTTGAAGACGCGCAGGTAAAGTGTGATGAGCTTGGGATCATGAGGACCCACCAGAGTGTCGACGGTGCTCGTGAGCTTGTCGGCGGCGAGTTCCTTCGGAAGGTCTCCTTCCACTTGGCCTGCACCATCGTGCTCGATCTCCATGCCATCGCAGAAGGCTTTTAGGACTTCTTGTTGACCTTTCATGAACCAGACTTGGAAGAGGTGCTCGCCCACGGTGTCGCTGGTGCGGAGCTTGAGCGTTTTGTGAAGCCAAGCATACTGATCAACCGGCTTCTTCTTCTGAATGAAGATCGGTCTCAGCTTGCGATTCGCCGCGAGACTCCCGATGGCAGAGTTGTAGAGGTTTTTGTCATTTTCACGGATCCACTGGCACATGTCGGCGACAAGGGTGTGGTCAATTTCCTGATAGATTTCGTAGGCGTTCACGGTTGTTTTTAACTGTGGGGAGTCAACACTTCGCACCAGCGAAGGCAAGACGAAAGGCCCGCGCCGCTTTTTCCACGACCTTTCCCCACTTCCCCCCTTATGAGTGACTGCGATTTTTCCTTTCCACCACCTTCCGTCCCGCCTAAGCGCCGGAGGGGTAGCCGTATCCTCGCCTTCTTCGGCGGGTTGACCGTTCTTCTCGTTGGGGGAATGGCGGCGTTTTACTATTTTGTGGGCAAGCCCGCGATGTCACCCGTGGATCGCCTTGCGGAAGCCTTACGAAATGTGACCGATAGTGAAGTCACGGTGAGTGGCTCCAGGGTCACCCTTGCTCGTGCGGAAATGCGGGAGCTGGCAGTGGTCGAGCGGAAGGTCCAAAGCATGGTGAAATATGAAACGAAGTGGCTTGGCTCTGACAAAATGCTCATCGTGAAAGGCGACTTCCTCATCAAAGCGGGCTTTGATCTCACTGGGTTCGAGGGTTTTGAGCTGGAAGGCGACAAAGTGGTGGGCGAATGGCCTAAAGCCAAGGTGCTGAGCGTGGAGCAGCTCGACTATGAGATTTTCTTTTTCAAGAGCGGAGTGGTGAACAAGGTGAGCGAGGAGGACATCCAAAAGGTGACGAACCTCCTGCAAGAACAGGCCCGTATCGATGCCGAGGAGCACAGCGATATCCTGGAATCTGCTGAGCGGGTGATCCAGAGACGCTTGGAAGATTTGAGCCAAGGAGCCTATGAGTGGCAACCAAACTAGGGCTCCCTTTTCAAAGGAACGATTACCTTTCAGCGTATTACCGGAGGCATTATTTTGCTGAAAAAAAATTGGCGTGGTGAGGTGGTGATGTTTCGCGGCGAAGAGATAGACAATAAGCTCCATGGAGACGTTGGAGAATTATAAAAGAGTAGGGGGGAAACTGTTTCCCTGGAAAAAGGCCTTCCGGGTGTCGCTTCTATCGAGTATATCTCGGGATTCGTAACCTTCTTCAGCCATGAAACTAACCGCACTTATTTTCGCGCTCGGAATGCTGAGCGCTCCGGCCCGCACTTGGACCTCGACCGCCGGGAAGCCGCTTGAGGCGACTTTTGTCTCGGCCACTGAAACGAAGGTCACGCTGAAGCGCGACAATGATGGGAAGGTGTTCACGATTCCTCTGGATCGGCTGATCGAAGCCGACCGCACTTTCATCAAAGAAGAAGCGAAAGCCCCCGAACCGGAGCCGAAGGAGTTGGAAGGGGAGTATTCCCATCTCATCACCGGCGACTGGGTGCTCGCGGAGCACGGGAAGCTTCCTTACGCCTTTTACGGGGGGAAGGACTTGGACGGGAATTCCAAGGTGCCGCTGGTGATTTCGCTTCACGGGAAAAGCGATAATGACGAGAACGGGAAGCAAACCGGTTTCGCGAGAAAGTTTGCCCAGGACTCCAATTACAAAGAGCGACCCTGCCTTGTGCTCGCGCCGCTTTGTTATCAGCCTCATGGAGGGACTGGCGGGGGTTGGGACGATGCTCCGGGTGATGAGACCATTTCTCTCATCAAAGATCTCCTCAAGAAGCTTCCGATTATCGATGAGAAGCGCGTCTATGTGATTGGCTACTCCATGGGAGGGTTCGGGACTTGGCATTTCCTAAAAGAGGAGCCCAAGATTTTTGCGGCCGGGATCCCCATCGCGGGTGGGGCTTCGGGAGTAGGGAAGCTCAAGTCGATGCCAATTTGGTCTTTCCACGGCGCGAAAGACACTGTGGTGAAACCTGAGTATGCGAGGAACTGCGCCGAGGAACTGAAGCGGTCGAAGGTTTTCAAATACACCGAGTTCCCCGAAGCGGGTCATGGCATCTCGGGTGATGTGACCAGCGATGTGAAGGTCCACGAGTGGCTCTTCGAACAGGCGAAGAAGTAGCGCCCTCACGGCAGAACTATCGAACCCATAGAAAGCGGAGCTTTCGGAGTTCACCGTGCCGCTGCTGGGAGCCGTGAAGGTCACTTTTGGACTGGTGTTTTCAGGGTCAGTGCGAGTCCATGCGACGTCGGTTGTGAGAGCGGAGTGAGCCAGAGACACTCCGGTGATGAGGATTGGCGAGGTGAATGCTGAAATTTTAATAAATTACGGAGTAATTGGAATGAGTAGAGCCACTGCTTGACGGATTCGGGTGGAAAGATGAGAGTTTAGCCCACTTTAGCCGTATGAAATACCTCATGAATTTTCGAATTTTCCTTTGGAGTGCGTTGGCAGTCGCTACTCCGCTTGCTTCTGCACAGGTCGATGGTTGGTTGAACTGGCGCGGTCCTGACCAAAATGGCACCACTCACGAAACAAACCTTCCGAGTGAGTGGGAAGTGGGCGGCTCCAATCAACTTTGGAAATACGACCTCAATAGTGCAGGTGCTCCCGTGATCGCTAACGGCAACCTTTACGCCTTCGGATACGGTCAGGACGGCCCTGACCCCGCAGAGGATGTTCAGGAGATTCTCCTCTGCCTTGACGCCAAGACGGGTGAGAAGAAATGGGAGAAACGCTTCAGCGACTATATTTCAGACGTGGTCTACAATCGCTACGGCGTCGGATCGCCTGTGGTTGATGCCGAGACTGGCAATGTCTACCTCCAAACTTCCAATGGACGCTGTGTCGCATTCACTGCGGATGGCGAGCAGCTTTGGGAGATCTCCCTCATGGAGGAACTTTCCCGCCTCACTTTTCCAAATGGCCGGACGGGATCGGCGGCGGTCGATGGCCCACTCGTGATCTTCCACTGCGTCACCGCAAACTGGGGAACAACTGGTCCTGCGCGGGATCGTTTTTATGCCTTCGATAAAATCACGGGCGAGCTCGTTTGGTATTCCAGCCCTGGAATCCGTCCGGTGGATAGCTCCTTCTCGATGCCGGTCTTCGGACAACTCGGTGATCAGCGCGTTTTCTATGCCGGAACGGGCTGCGGAAACATCGTTTGCGTCAATGCCCGCACGGGTGCTCCTGTCTGGCGTTTTCAGCTTTCCCAAGGTGGCGTCAACTCACAGGTTCTCCTCTATGGAAAAGACAAGCTCATCGCAATCCACGGAAAGGAGAATATCGACTCCACTTCCAAGGGCCGTCTCGTCTGCCTGAACATCCCCACCGAGTATCCCGCAGAGCAGATCGTTCTCCCTCCCGATGCGGAAGCTTGGCGCAATGACGATCACATCGGCTTCACCAGCTCGCCCATCTTGGTCAAGGATCGCGTTTACACGACAAACTTCACCGGCGAACTCATCGCGGTGAATGCTGCTGACGGAAAAACAGTCTGGCATACCAAGATCGCTCCCGATCAGATTCACGCCTCACCGATCCATGGCGATGGAAAAATCTACGCCCCGTTCTTCGAAGGCACCTTCGCTATTGTCGATGAGCAAGGAAAGGTTCTCTCCAAGGCAGAGATCAAGGATGAGAGTGGCAGCGGGGTGAAGGCTCTCGCGGCGCCGATCATTTGGGCCGGGAAAGTGTATCTCTCCACGCGCGATGGTCTCTACTGCTTTGGCGATAAGGATCGTGATTATAAAACCAACAAGGGCACCGATGAAAAAGATGTTCTCGGCGAAGTTGCTCAACTCCAGATTGTTCCTGCTGAGTTCGCGATCGCTCCGGGCAAGACTCAGGAGTTCAAAGTTTACGGGCTCGATCAACGAGGCCACCGCGTCGAAGTAATCACCGAAGCGCTTTCTTGGGAAAAGTTCATTCCACCCACTGCCAGGGTGAAGGCGAAGGTCGATGCCACTCTTGATGCGAAAACGGGCAAGCTGACCGCCGCCGCTGATGCCGCGATTTCGGCAGGTGCCCTCAAAGTGACCTACAAAGGAATGTCCGCGACCACTCGTGGTCGGGTCGAGGCCTCGGTCGGCTACTCCGAAGATTTCGAAAGGGTCGAACTCAAGATGGAGTTTAAGGGTGAAAAGGTAAACTTCCCGCCGCTCGCTTGGCTCGGTGCCCGCATTAAGTGGCACGTGCTTGAAAAAGATGGCTCCAAGGTCATCGCGAACCGTCTCGATAACCTTCTCTTCCAGCGCACCATGAATTTCTTCGGCGGCGAGGACATGAAAAACTATGTGCTCGAAGCCGATATCATGACCGATGGCAACCGTCGCATCAAATCCGAGGTCGGCCTCGTGAACCAGCGCTACCGCATCACGCTCGTAGGTAATAAGAACCAACTCGAAGTTTCCAGCAACTACGAGCGCGTTCAGCAAGCGGTCAAGTTTCCGATCAAGGCGAACACCTGGTATCACCTCAAGACCGCCATCAAGGACAACGGTGACGGATCCGGCGCGATCTTGGCGAAGGCCTACGCAAAGGGTGGGCCCGAGCCTGCCGAGTGGACCATCGAGGTTCCCGTCAAACGTCTTCATCCCCAAGGCGCCCCCGGCGTCTTCGCCTTTTCTCCTCAAGCCCAGAAGCGGGTTTACGTCGACAATATTAAAATCACTGCTGGAGAATAATTCTTCGCCTCAACTCTCAAAACTACATCGCTATGAAAACCTCTACCGGACTCCTTTTTACCGGACTCACTCTTCTTGTTTCCTGTAAGGAGACACCTGACGCGAAAGCGGCACCTGCCGAAAAAAGCGAAGAACCAACTGCCAAGGTCGAGACCAAGGCCAGCGGAACAGCCGCTTTTGAAAGCACGAAAGAATGGCCTATGTGGGGCCGTGACGGCACCCGCAACATGGTTGGTAATGCCAGGGATCTCCCTGTCGACATTCTCCCTGGAGAGCTCGACGACGATACCGAAGCCGCCCTCCTCGACGAGTCCAAGAATATCAAATGGGCCGCCAAGCTCGGATCCCAGGCCTACGGAAATACCGTGGTCGCAGGAGGCCGCGTTTATGTTGGCACGAACAACGAATCTCCGCGCGATGAGAAGCAGCAGGGTGACCGCGGTGTCCTCATGGCGCTCGACGAGAAGACCGGCGAATATCTCTGGCAGCTCGTCATTCCCAAGCTCGGTGCCGGTAAGGTGAGCGACTGGGAATACGTCGGCCTCTGCTCGTCTCCCGCAGTGGAAGGCGACCGCATGTGGCTCGTCACGAACCGCGGCGAAGTGATTTGCCTCGATGTCAATGGCATGGCCAATGGCAACGACGGTCCTTTCAAGGACGAAGCAAAGTATTCCTCGACCGATGGCGAGCCTGTCGCAATCGGGGACAAGACCGCCGACATCATTTGGGTTTACGACATGCGTGCTGAGCTGGGAATCTTCCCGCACAACGTTTCGTCCTGCTCGCCGGTCTTGGTGGGCGACATGCTTTTCACCTCGACTTCCAATGGAGTTGATTGGTCCCACACCAATATTCCAAACGAAGGTGCACCATCCTTGGTCGCGCTCGATAAGAAGAGCGGAGAACTGGTTGGCGAGGAAGCCGCTGGAGTTTCGTCCCGCGTGCTTCACGCGAGTTGGTCTTCGCCCGCTCACGGAAAGATTGGTGGAAAAGACGCGATCGTCTGGGGTGGTGGAGACGGATTTGTTTACGCCTTTGAGCCCACGCCTGTTCCTGATGAGGAAGGCTTTGGGATTTTAAAAGAACTCTGGCGTCATAATTGCAACCCAGCCGAGTATCGTGAGAAGGATGGCAAGCCCATCAAGTATGCCACCTACGCGGGCCCCAGTGAGGTGATCGGCACGACCGTTATTTATGATGGTCTTGTTTACACCATGATCGGCCAAGATCCTGAGCACGGCGACGGCGTCGGCTTGATCACTTGTATTGGCGCAGATGGAAAGACAGTCTGGAGCTCGAAAGAAATCGGTCGCTCCATTTCCACCATGAGCGTGGCGGACGGACTCGTCTACGCAGCAGAATACGATGGCGACATTCACTGTTACGATGCCAAGACCGGGAAGCAATACTGGGTGCACGAAACCCAGTCCCGCATTTGGGGTTCAACCCTCGTGGCCGATGGCAAAGTCTGGTTGGGAACGGAAGATGGCGAGCTGCACATTTTGAAGGCGGGCAAGGAACTCGAGCAACTCGCTCTCATCGAATTTCCTGCGCCGATTTACTCCAGCGCGATGGTGGCGAACAACACCGTCTACATCGCGACCCAGACCCACATCTACGCGATCGGGAAGAAGTAGAGTTGCCTTTTTTTAGATCAAAGGCGTCCCCAAAAGGGTCGCCTTTTTTATGAGTAGGGCGTGCAAAGCCAGAGCCACTGCTAGCGGAACCCAAGTTCTCCACTTCATCCTGCGTTCCCTTCTTGGTCCTGAAGGGACAGAGGTCCAAAGCTCCGGAGTAGTATTAGTGGATGGAATTCAGGATTTTAACCCCGGAGACAAGTCGGGGAGGAGTCGAGCCTCCCCCAACAAGACGCTCTTTCCTTCAAAACGACCTTCCGAATTCACCCCTATGGAATACTTGGATAGAGCCTCGGCGGGCAAGGTGATTTGCCATTCCTTGATCGGAAGCGAGAACGGCTATTTTTTCGAAGGTAGAAAGACGACGGCATTGCCATCCACGCGGATGCGGAGGTCGGTGGCTCCGGAGACGTATTTGAGGATGCTGGTCATCGGGACATCGCTCAGTTTCAAGGTGATTAAGGTGGTGGGATCGACGCCCTTGGAGAGCACGATGTTCACGCCTTTTTTCTCAGGATCTAGTTCGAGGCTGCGCTTGGCGAGAAAGGCTGCGACATCGCTGAGAGGTTCTTTGTGGAAGTCGATTTCCTTAAATCGCACCGCTTGGATTCGCTTCGAAACCCAAACAGACATCCGGCGGAGACCGGGAAGGCTGCGGGCATTCGGTCCCCGGCGATGGGTGAAGACGATGGCGTGCTTATCGACGCGGTAGTCGAGTCCGCTCACTTCCGCGACGTATCCTAAGACGGTGCTGAGGGAGACTTTTTGAAGCGAGAGAGTGATCTTGATGTTGGGGTCGACCTTGGGGTCGAGGAGGACATTGCGTCCTTTTCCCCCGCTCAGATCGGCGCTGACCTTTCGCAGGTAGTCGGCGACCTCTGAGAGAGGTTCATCATGGAGGTCGACTTGTTCGACGAGCTTTTCAGCGGCGATCACTTGGGATTGCAGCAGAAAAAAGGCGAGAAGCCCTGTGACCAGGGCCCGGCATGCGGAGGTTAGATGTGGGATCATAATAGTGAGGTGTAACTCATATGGTACCCCAGCAACCATAGGGCTGGCGATGCTATAGCGGGTGATCTTCTCAGAAAATTCTAAGAAGGGGGGCGAGAATTAGCTCTTCCGATGGGAGGAGCGATCGCGGCTGATCCGCGAGGACCTTGGGGAATCAATGTGAACTGGTTCCTCGCGGATCAGCGGCAAGGGCGCTACTGCTCTTCTCGCTGGCGCGTCTCGAGAGAGAGAAACTAAAGTTCCTTCACGAAAATGTTCCGCCACTCCACGGGCGCGCCGTGGGTCTGGAGTTGGATCGGGCCTTTTGGAGGGAGGCCGCCTTTGCGGTCGAAGTAGTTCGAAAGGGTGGCGTCATCGACCACTGTTTTGCCATTGAGAATGACGGTGACCTTCTCACCAACAAGTTTGACGGTCATTTTGTTCCATTCGCCCACGGGGCTGTCGGCATGCACCAGAGGGTCTTTTCCTGGGGCTCCCTTCGGGTTGTTCCAGAGTCCGCCCGAGCCTTTCTTGGCCCCGTGTTTCCAGGAGCCACCGGCTTCGGTGGTGTCCCAGAGCTGAACTTGAGGAATGCCGCGGAGGTAAATGCCGCTATCGGCTTTCGGGGCGAGCTTGTATTCGAGCTGGAGCTCAAAGTCGGCGTAGTTTTTCTCGGTGGTGAGAAAGAGACCGTGGCCGTCGTTGTGGATGATGCCGTCTTTGACCTGCCAGTGCTTGGCGATGTTCTCGAGGCTTGTTTTCTTTTTTGCGGCCAGTTTTTCTGGCGCAAGCGCCAAATACTTTGCGGGATCTTCGGTCGCCGCTCCCCACCAGCCGGAGAAATCTTTAGCATTGAAGATCGAAGTGAATCCCTCAGGCGCAGCCATGAGGGGGGAGAGTAAAAGGGCGGAAAGAAGAAGCATTTTCATCGTTACCCTGGGAACATAGCATCAATTCGATTGTCACGGCAGTAAATTGTAGGATGCTCTTCTCATGGAGATTGAAGAATTCGATTACATCGTGATCGGCGGAGGAAGCGGAGGCTATGCCGCGGCGCGGACGGCCCGGGAAGTGCTGGATCGGGTGGCGATCATCGATGGGGCCGAAGAGTTGGGTGGATTGTGCATTCTGCGAGGCTGCATGCCGTCAAAAACGTTGATTTATTCGGCGGAAGTCCTTCATTTGGCGCAGCAAGGCGAGAAATTTGGTCTCAAAATCCCGGAAGCGCGGGCAGATCTCGCGGCTCTTCATCAACGGAAGCTGGAGACGATCGGGGAGTTCTCGGAATATCGCCAAGGCCAGCTTGAGAGCGATCGCTTCACTCTTTTCCGGGATCGCGCGACTTTCATCGATGAAAATACCGTCGAACTGACCGATGGCCGACGCTTGCGGGCGAAGAACTTCATGGTGGCGACGGGTTCGGTGGCATCGACTCCGCCTATTCCCGGTCTAGCCGAGGTGCCTTGCTGGACGAGCGATGAGGTGCTCGACCTCGATTTCCTTCCGGAAAAAGTGATCGTGCTCGGCGGTGGAATCGTGGCCTGTGAGCTCACGCAATTTCTCAAACGTGTGGGGACGGAAGTGATCCAGATTCAGCGCAGCGAGCACATCCTCACCGACTTTTCAAAGGAAGCCTCGGAAGTGATCGAAGAGCAATTTCGGGCCGAAGGCATCCAGCTTTATACTAAAACGGGCCTCAAGGAGGTCAGCCATGGCGCTGAGGGTTTCAAGGTGACCTTTGAGCATGACGGCGAAGTGATCGAGGTGACCGCGCCTCATCTCCTCAATGCGCTCGGCCGCCGCCCTAACACGCAGGGACTCGGATTGGACAAAGCCGGGGTGGAACTCAAAAGGAGTGGCCACATTGACTGCGATGATTTCCAGCAGACGAGCAATCCCAAGATCTGGGCGAGCGGGGACGTCGCCGGGCCCCATGAGATCGTCCACATCGCGATCCTCCAAGGCGAGCTGGCTGCCCGGAAGGCCACTGACCGCCACGGCGAGGCTGTCAATTACGACACTCTTCTGGGGGTCGTCTTTACCGACCCGCAAATCGGAACGGTGGGTTTAAGCGAGAAGCAGCTCAAGGAGCGCGGGATCGACTATCTTTCAGCGGATTATCCTTTCGATGACCACGGCAAATCCATCCTCATGGAAGCGAAGCGCGGCTACGTGAAAGTCTTCGCAGATCGGAACGGAGTGATCCTGGGGGCCGAGTGCGTCGGGAAAGATGGGGGCGAGTTGATTCACTCGATCGCGGTTGGGGTGACTTTAAAAGCTTCGGTCACGGACCTGCTCCGGGTGCATTGGTATCACCCGACCTTATCTGAAATCTGGTCCTACCCGTTGGAGGATATTCAGGAGGAGTTGTAGTGAGCGGATAGAGGGAATGCCCTTTCAAAGGGTGATCCGACTGAGGCCGTCAACGTTGCAAAGAATCAGGCTGAAATAAGTGGCGGGGTTGTTGAGGCAGTTTGACAAGGGCTGGATGGGAAGCCTGTCGCCGGGTGTCGAGAAGAAGGATTGGAGCTTCTCGCATAGCGCTTGGTCACGGTGGCTTTTCCGAGATCGTGTTTTGCACCATCGGAGTCGAAATATTGGACTGAGGATGTTCCAGCCCGGTGTGTTGAGAATCGATTATCCTGATCGTGGGAGTGGTCGAAGTAATTTCCTACTGCTACCGTTCACAACGTAGTACTTCCTGACTATTCTGTAGTAGGAGATCGCTTCACCGGGATGACGGTGGCTTCTTCGAGGATCAATTTTTCCGGGGCCGCTCCTGATCCTTTATGCGATCCGTCGCAGAAGGGAGAGTTGGAAGATTTTGCGCAGGTGCACATCCAGTGGGTTCCGGCTTCGAGGGTGATTTCTTTGTCAGCTTGATCGCTCATGTGGGCAATCTTTACACAAATTCCGGGAAGCACAAACAGGCAAGTCTCAAGTCTGGCAGCTTCTCTTTGTAAGCAATTGTTTGGAAAGTTAAGGTGCGTTCAGAGTGCGGTGGATTGACCACCAAGCAGGTTCTCCGGGGATCTCCCGGGGGATCGAACGCCTTTCGCTTAGACTATCCCTGTGAAAGTTTATCGAACTCCTTAATCTTCGAGGTGGCATTCGCAGCGTAGCGGGAATCAGGGAAATCTTTGATAATGCCCTCCAGGATACGGATGGCTTGAATGTGGTCGCAAAAATCGACTTCGTAGATCTCGGCGATATAGGAAAGCATTTTTGTCGTTTCGTCTTGGGTCCATTCACGACTATCGAGAGCTTGTTGAAGGCCATCGGCGGCTTGACGGGATTTTTCGAGATGCTTGCGTTGGATTTTTGCGATTTGCATTACTGCTTTGCTATCGGAATGGTCGCGCTTTAGGAGTTCACGATAGTTGGCGATGGCTTGGGCATAATCTCCCTCAGTGACTTCTTTTTGCGCCTGAAAGAGGAGGTCATCGGCTTCAAGATTGTGAGGCTCGTAAACGCTGTCGGACATTCTTTCCGCGAAGTAGGGAAAGGCAAAGGTGTAAGCGAGATAAGATCCGTAAAGAAGCGTGATGACGAAAGGAATCGCGGTGGATTTAATCGTTCCCAAGAAATGAGAGCTGTCGTCTCTCATTTCTTCCAGCAC
Organism: Akkermansiaceae bacterium; assembly: GCA_028822935.1. GTDB lineage: Bacteria > Verrucomicrobiota > Verrucomicrobiia > Verrucomicrobiales > Akkermansiaceae > SW10. Next base: position 50,644 of record JAPKCM010000005.1, on the reverse strand, counting down.
CTTAAAGTCATCGTCGAGATATTCCTTTTCCTCGGTGGGTGGTGCGGAGCTGACGTAGTAGATAATGGCAGTTACGATGACCAAGGCAGCAAAAATGCGTAGGTGGATCTTCAGTTTGGCGTTCATGAGTGATCACCCACTAACATACGAATTTTTGACACGCAGGAAAGGTCCGAATTTCTCAAAGTGTTCTTTTGAAGTGGACTCTTATAATTAGAGAAAGGCCGTTTCCCCAAGTATAGAGCCGGACAACTTTAGAAAATTAGGATTCTATTGTCTTCCTATCTACACTTCGTTCCGGCTGCCGCTCCTTGAGGCCTCTGGGTCTGCGTTAGCGCCAAGGAGTGGCGATCACCGTATCGCCCAACTTAGTTCTCGTGTGGAGCCCCGCTGGGGATTGGGGAAAAGTGAGGATTGAGTCTGTCGTTGGCTTTCTTATGCTTCTGGAGATGAACGCCGTGATCCTGTTACTATTTTTGCTTGTCGTTGGAGCCGTGCAGGCCGCGCCGAATATTGTGCTTATTATTGCTGATGACATGGCTTGGGATGATTCGGGAGTTTATGGGAATCCGAATGTCTCGACGCCGAACATCGATCGCTTGGCGGGTGAAGGGATGTTGTTTCATAATGCCTTTTTGACGGCGTCGTCTTGTTCACCATCGCGCTGCTCGATCATCACGGGGCGCTATCCTCACAACACGCATGCGGAGGAACTCCACTGGCCGCTACCAGCGAATCAAGTGACCTTTGTGGAAAAGCTCAAGGCGGCGGGCTATTGGACGGCAGCGGCGGGAAAATGGCACCTTGGAGATGCGGCGCGAGATCGCTTTGATGTCATTCGTGAAACGGACACCTCTGGTTTCCAGCTACCGACGGGAGCTGAAGGTCAGAAGGGAAAATTCATCGAGACGATGGAAGGTGAAGCGCAGTCTGGTTGCACGGAGTGGGTTCCTCTTTTGAAAGATCGGCCGAAAGAGAAGCCCTTTTTTCTTTGGTTGGCTGCGCTTGATCCGCATCGACCTTATCACGAGAACATCATTCCGAATGGGACGGACCTGGCGAAGGTGCGCTTGGCGCCCTACCATTTGGACACGCCGGAAGTTCGTAAGGACTATGCGCTTTACTACGATGAGATTCGCCGGCTCGATAAATATGTCGGGCTCGTGATGAAGGAGCTTGCGGCGCAGAAGGTTGAGGAGGAGACGATGGTCGTTTTTATGTCTGATAATGGGCGGCCTTTTCCGCGGGATAAGACGTCGATTTATGACTCGGGAATCAAGACGCCCTTCATTGTGCGCTGGCCGGCGAAGGTGAAAGCCGGGGTTCAGACGAAGAGCTTGGTGAGTTCGCTCGATCTAGCGCCTACCTTTTTAAAGTTGGCCCATCTTGAAGTGGGAATTTCTTTTCAGGGAAAGAGCTTTCTCCCGATCTTGAAGGACCCGAAGGCGAAGATTCGGGACGTCGTGATCGCCGAACAGAATTGGCACGACTACGAGGCGCACTCACGTGCGGTGCGGAACAAAGAGTTTAAGTATATTCGTAATTCCTATCCTGATTTGGCACTGACGCCATCGGCGGATGGGGTGCGTTCACCGACCTTTCAAGCGATGATCAAGCTTCATACGGAAGGAAAGTTGGCGGCGGTACAGTCGGTTTATTTTGTGAATCCGCGACCGAAGGAAGAATTATATCATGCCTCGAAGGATATTCATGAGACGATGAATCTCATTGATGATCCGGCGCATGCGGAGGTGTTGAAAAAGTTGAGAGGGGAACTGGATACGTGGATCAAAGAGACCGGCGATTATGTTCCGGAATTGAGGACGGCGGATGAATTTGATCGGAGCACGGGACTTCCTACTCCGGCTCGCGTACGGCCACGGTTATCGAAGGAAGAAATGGTGAAGAAGGGTTTGGCCGCGCCATAATTAGCCTGTTTTTATAGCACCAATTTCGGCGGTGCTATCGGCGAAGCGCTTTGTCTCGACGCCCATCATGCGCGCTTGGGTGAGCCAGAGGTTGGCGAGCGGGGTGCCTTCGGCCATGTTGATGTGCTGACCTGACTTCGTGGAAGCGCCACCACCGGCGACGATGATCGGGAGGTCGTTGTATTGGTGGGTCGAACCATCACCGAGACCGGAGCCGTAAGTGAAGAGGGTGTTGTCCAAGAGCGAGGTGCCATCGGCTTCCTTCATCGCGGCCATTTTTTCGAGGAGATAGGTGTATTGCTCCATGTGGAAGCGGTCGACCTTCAGGAGGTCATCGATCATCTTCGTTTGATTGTGCGACATCTGATGGTGGCTCTTTGGTTTATCAAAGAGGCCTTCAAATTTGTAGGGCGTGTCCCATCGTTCGGGACCGACCATGAAGGTGGTGACATTGGTGAGGCCGGTTTGCAGAGCGACGAGCATGAGGTCGCCCATTAGGCGGATGTATTCTCCACGGGGTAAGTAGGCTTCCGGGGGTTCATCGAAGGTCACTTTTGCGAGCTCTTTTTTCATTTTTTCGAGGCGATCCATTTGCGTTTCGATGGCGCGGATGGAGTCGAAATACTCGGCAAATTTCTGCCCGTCTTCGTAACCGAGATCGCGTTTTAGGGAGCGGGCATCTTCGAGAACCAAATCGGTGACATCACGGTATTTCTCGATTTCTCGGGTTGAAAACAAACGATGATACATTTTACGAGGATCGCGAAGCGAGGGTGCGACGTGTCCGGTGCCGTACCAAGAGATGTTATCGAAGTAGATCGATTCCTTGTTGTCCTGGTGGCTGTTGCAGCTGAACTCTAAGGTGGGGAAAGGGGTTTTCTGGCCCACGACATCGGCGACCAGATGATCGAGGGTTCGATCGAGAGGCCAGGCGGTTCCCTTGATGGTGTAGGGAGGGGCACTGCTAAGGTAGCAGGATGCGCACTGGGCGTGGACATCGGTTCCCTGCTGGAAGGTCCGGTCCATTCCGGTGATGAGGTTGATCTGATCCTTGAAGGCTTCCAAGGGTTGCATCGTGGGCGTCAGGCGATCGAGCTTCGAGACGGAGTAGTTTGGGTTCTGTTTTCCCAGAGACTTCATCACGTTTCCGAGATTCCCTTTTGGGATGATGTCATCCGCTTCTCCCGGGAAAAAGCCACGGCGCACCACTCCGATGGGGACGTAAAAATGTGCCATCCGTTTGGCCACTTGAGCGGATTTAACGGGAGCCGCGATACTTTCCAGCCATGGGAGGGCCAAGGCGGCACCGCCGAAGCCGCGAAGGAAGTCACGTCGTGATGTTCGTCTCATTGGCTGGCTTTTGTTTTGGGATTCGACTTGGTGAGAAAGGGCTCACTTTTCACCACTTCCCGTATCAGAGTTTTGAAGCGATAGCCATCCTTTGCGGTGGCATCGGCGATCTCATCGAGGATCACGGCATCGGCCACGCCGAGTTCCCGGCCCAGGCTGAATGATAAAAGGTGGCCGGCGAGGCCGCGGGCGAAGCGGTCTTTTTCAGCGAGAATGGCGTCCTTAAAATCGGTGACGTTTTCGAAGTCGTGCTTTCGAAATAGCGTGCCCTGCATGTCGACGTCGCGGCCGTTCTCGTATTTTTTACGCCATTTTCCGATGGCGTTGTAGTTCTCGAGGGCGAAGCCCAAGGGGTCGATTTGTTCGTGGCAGCCCCGGCAATCGGCGCGTTCGCGATGCATCGAGAGGCGCTCCCGAAGAGTGAGATGTTCCTCACCATCTTTTGGTTTTTCGCCGAGGGCGGGGACGTTTGCCGGAGGCGGTTCCGGGGGATTGTTAAAAATGACGCCGGCCAGCCACGCGCCACGGGTGATCGGTTGGGTGCGCTCGGGTCCGGAGGTCATTGTCATGACGGCGGCGTTGGTGATGATTCCGCCGTTGCGTCGATCCTTCACCGGAACCCGGTGGAAGGCCATTGCTCCGACCTGGCCCTTTTTCTTTTTCCCGACCTCACCCAATTTTCCATAGGCGTCTTCCAGATGTCCGGAGCGGTAGGTGAAATCGGAATCGAGGAGCTGCGTGATGGGCATGTTTTCGATGAGGACTGTTTCGAAAAGCAAGAGCGGCTCCATGAGCATGTGCATGCTGGTGCGATATTTGGAGTAGTAGAATTTAGGAAATTTCTTGGGATCAGGAACCGAGGAAATGATGCGTTCGAGCTGGAGCCACTGGGATGGGAAGCTATCGCAGAAGCGCTTTATTTTGCGATCCTTGAGCATGCGATCGAGTTGGGCGGTGAGGATTTCCTCTTTTAAAAGTTTACCCGACTCGGCGAGTTTCAGAAGTTCGTCATCAGGGAGGCTTCCCCAAAGGAAAAAAGAGAGCCGGGAGGCGAGGTCGAATCCATCGACACGGCCCATTTCTTCTCCTTCGCTTGTGCTGTCGTAGAGATAGAGAAAATTGGGAGAGGAAATGACGGCAGCCGAAACTGCCTTCATGACGCTGGTGAAGTCGGCTTCTAATTCCATTCGGCTGAGCACGTAGTTGGAGTAGCGATCTAACACCGCGGGATTGACCGGACGGCGGAAGGCTTTTTTGAGGAGGGACTGAAGTCGCTCCGTAACGACCTTACTGAGGTCTTCGTTTTCGCGCGGAGGAGCGAAGAATGATTTCCAAATTCCCACGCGCCTGGGATTAAAGTCGGCACTTTGAACGATGGACTGACCCAGTTTTAAAAAGGCCTCCATCAGGAGAGGGGAGAGGGACAAATGATCGCCTTGGTTGTCGTAGCCGTGTTCGGCTCGGAGGTCCTGCGGGAAGGCGGTGACGCCCGCCAGGCGGGGTTCGATCATTTGCGATTTTCCGAGAGGACGATTTCCGACCGTGACGATGGGCGCCATTTTTTCGGTCTCCGGTTTGAAGTAGTTTTTGTGGTCGCGCATCATGCGCTCCGGGAGAGTAAAGACGGTGCAATTTAGATTGAAGAGATCGGTGACGGCGTTGTTGTATTGAAAACGCGTCATCCTGCGGATGGGGGCCTTGGGGTAAACTTTGGATTCGGCGAGTGACTCATCGAGCAAGTCTTCGAGACTGGTGAGGAGGTCCTTTCTCGTCTCGGGTGCAAGCTGGGGCTCGTCTTCGGGGGGCATTTCTTCGAAGTCGATGGCTTCGACGATTTTACCCAAGAGTTGGGGATTTTTTTTGAGCGCATCGAGACTGTGAATCTCCAGGAGATTGACCTTTCCTTTTACTTTGTCGTCTTTCCCGTGGCACTTGACACAGCTGGTCTGAAACACCTTAAGGATGTCACCATTTGGGGAAGCTCGAAGCCCCCCGGCCAAGATGAGAAAAAGAAGGAAGGTGATTCTAGGACGAACCATTTTAATAGAACGTCACCATTTACTAATTCTTACAAGTCTCCTGCGATTTACGGTTTTCTCAAGGGAGGGCAAAGTTTCCGGGGCTTGTTCAGATTCACGGAGGTGGCCAGTATGCTGATGCGAATGCGGCGGCATCAGTGATCGTGGAAATGAGGCCGCGCTTTTTCGCGAAACAATCTCGGACGATCAGGAGCACCCGCACATCACCTGCTCCATCATTTTTCCCTCATCATCGATGGAAAAAACTCGACCAAAGCGTCCACGGAAAAGACTTCTGGCAGACCGATTACGACCCCAGCCACGAAAAGGTGGAGCCAGACTTATAATGTCCCCATTTCTGATCAAGTGGCTCGAAAAATTACCTTCAAAACCGAGGGGTAGCTCTTTACCAAGTCTTTACAAATCTCACCTGTTCTCCACACACGGAGTTCACGATAGGTATAGATCTTCTATCCCATGCTTATGAACAAACGATCCTCCTCCCCGATCATCTTCTGCCAGGCCGCTCTCTTGGCCCTTGTGACTTCCTCTGCCACCGCCGAGCCGCTCCTCTCATCTTGGCACACCGCCGAATCCGGTAGCTACGCCCGCATTTTTGCCACTCAAGAAGATGAAGCCCTCGAGCGTGGCGGCGGAGCGATCTCCTCACTCACCACTTGGGATTCGGCAGATTACGATGGCGTCATCGTCGGTGATCAGCCCCTTCCCGTCTATGCCGGAGTGCAGGGAATTTCTTACTCGGATGATTACGTTTATATTAAGTCTACTGGATTGGCGACGAATACGATGGGTCCATGGTTCTTGAATAGCGCCCAGACAACAACCTTTCCGTCTTTCCCCGGAAATGCCGCCATTCTTTACCGCTTCCCCCGCGTAACAGATTACCCCGAAAGCTACGCGCCCGCGACCCGGACTCCCTCAAACATCGGGACATGCGGCCTCTTCGTTGATGGCGTTCCTCTTTTTAACACCAGCGATACCTTTTCATACGATACCTCGGCAGGGGGCGACCAAAGACCTACGAATCAAAATCGAGGTGACGGCTACTGGAATCGCGATGCCTTCACCAATGAAGGCGTCACCTTCGATGCCGGTAATGCCCACCAGGCAATGGAGGCCTTTCACTATCACGCCAGTCCCGTGGCACTTCGCCACACACTCGGTGACTCTGTCGATTACGATGCCAGCGTTGTTTATCAAGGAGTTGGCAGAGCGAGTCCTTACACGGAAAATTTCAACGGCCAGCACAGTCCGATTATCGCCTGGGCAAATGACGGCCTCCCAATGTATGGTCCATACGGCTACGGCGATCCTGATGATGCGATGAGTGATGTTCGTCTTATGGTTTCCGGCTATCAGAAGCGCGATGGCTCGAATGGGTCCTCCAATCTCGCTGCCACCGGACGTACTAACCTTCCCCGGTGGGTTGTCTCCGAGGGTTTTCGTAATTCCACTGCGATTACAGCGCAGTTTTATGGTCCCGCAGTTTCCTCCACTTTTGTTTTGGGGCACTATATGGAGGATTATGCATATAAAGGTCATCTTGGTTTGACCCAGGGAATTGATTTTGATCTTAACGAGCAGAATGTCCGCTACTGCGTTACTCCTGAGTTCCCGGGCGGAACCTGGGCCTACTTCACCTCCGTAAAGGAAGATGGCACTCCCATTTATCCCTACAATCTTGCCTACAACTATTTTGGTGATGCCGCTCGCGCTTCCGGCGTGACCGAGATCGCCGAGACGGTCACAGAAGTCTTCGGCGGAGCGGCTGACATTCCTCTGACTCTGCGTGGGGCCAAGATTGATCAGGAAAACGATGAAGTCACTATCGTGTGGAACGGTAAGGAAGGCGGGCAATACGAACTCGACACCAGCACCGATCTCGAAAACTGGACGGTCGACGCTATTTCTTTGACCGCGACTTCTGGAGAGGTCGCCGTGATTGAGTCGGGCATTTCGAAAAAATTCTACCGCATCGAGCAGACCGATCTCGCTACCTATGACACGACCGAGTTTAGCACCGCAGCTGGCGGCGGCCCGGGAGGACCTGGTGGCGGCGGACCTGGTGGCGGAGGACCTGGCGGCGGAGGACCTGGCGGCGGTGGTGGCGAGACCCCCGGCACCGGATCCCCGGCAGCAGGCTTCGTCTTTAGCTTTACCGATGGTCCGCCGATGGCGAACCTTGCCTCAAATATAAAGGTTGGAAATGTTACTGGAATCGTCGTTGCGTGGGCCATTGATGGACCGAGAGGCGGCACCGCGACGATCTCTTTTAGCAATAGCAGCTTCGTCTCCGGCCAGAGCTATACCGCAAGCTTTGTCGCGTCACCTCCAGGAGGAGCCCCTAGGACTTCCACCTCTACGAATTCTTATCGCAAGCCCTAGGAACGAGAAAAAGGGTAGCGCGTTCAACACGGCTGATCCCGTCTCTCAATATCTCATCGTTGGACCACAATCACGCGGGCGAAGCCTGTTGTTCCCTGCGGTAGGGAGATGGTGAAGGTGCGGGTTCCTGCAGCGGCATTGAGAACCTGAGTCTGAGTGGTGAGATCGACGACTTCCCAAGTATCGAGGTCGGACGATCGTTGCACTTGGATAAGGGCATCATCAGCGGTGAGATTCGTGACGTAGTTGAAGGTCGATCCGAGCAAAGTGGGATTCAAAGTAGGCTCACCAACGAGGGCGTAAGCGAGAAGCGATCCGCCGGTGAAGGGGGTGGAGTCGGAGTTGCCCGGATTGCCATTGATTGCGGAGGAAGGGCGCCAGCTTTGGGCGGATTCGGAGTTTCCTCCGGCGTAGACGAGGGATTGTCCATTGCCATCTGGTTCTTCCGGCCAGTCGTCTTTATCATCGTAGCGCACGGTGAAGATCACGACATCATTGGCGTCCGAAAGAGTGAGCCGCTCACCCTTGTCGGAAAGACCAGTGTTCTCCTGGAAGGAGCCGGCAATGATGGCGTTGTGAGTATTTCCGTAGACGCTCTGGAAGGCGACGAGATCGCGCACGACGAGTAAACGAGCGCCGGCGGCGAGGCTTGCGAGCGATGAGTGAAGGTCGAAATCAAAAGCGACGCCATTGGTGAAACGAAGGCCGGCTAGGAAAACATTGGCGGCTCCGGTATTGGTAATTTCCAAGAACTCGGCAAGAGGTTCAACTAAGGGTTGATACATGATCTCGCTGATGACGAGGTCACTTGCGCCGACAGTGAAGTTTGCCTGCGTGAGGGCGGACCACTCTCCGTTGGCTGCGCGGGAGCGGGCCTGAAGATTGAGCGATTGGGCGATGGAGAGAGTTCCTCCGGAGGCAATCATGGTGGCAGATGGATTGATGTTTCCGCCGGTGAGACGGGGGTCGGAACCATCGATGGTGTAATGAATGGCGGTAGGCCCGGTGACGGTGATGTTCGATCCCAAGGCAATGCTGCCGCCATGCTGGGAGAAGTCCGGCGCGTCGGTGTCCGGGTAGAGATTGGCCGCGCGCATCTGAGAAAGAACGATGTTGGTTCGCTGCGGAATATAGGTTCCGATGAGCCAGTCATTCGTCGGGGTGTAGTGATCATCGCGCGTGTAGAGATCAAATTGGCTTGAGGTCCAGCGGCCGGAACTGACATCGCGGCGGAAGTCTCCCCAGCGCGCGGATTCCGCGATGAGGGCATCGTTCATCGGAGTGGCGCGGGTGGTCCAGGTTTCCTCGGAGACCGCGGGGCTCATAGGGCCGCCATTGAAAAAGTGAGCACGCACGTGGTCGGCGTAGCGGAGGCGATATTCCACGTTGAGAGCCAGTCGACGTTGGAGTCCGGTGGGTCGACGGTTGCCGTTCTTGCCTAGAACGTTGGTTGCGAGACTCGTGCTGAAGAAATCGGGTGGATTCGGGAAGGCACCGCCTCCCACATTGGTCACCGCGAACTCAGAATCCCAAGGGAAGAAGAGATAGGGAGCGCCGGGTTCGCGCTTGCGGGCGGCACGCCAGTTGTGGCCATCCCAATCGCGGTTTCCGATGTAGGCATTGAGGACCATGTAGTCGATGAAGGCATCGAGATCGAGATACTGCTGGATGGCGGCGTAGCTCCCGGAACTCGCGATATTTCCGTAAGCAATATTCATCATTTGGTTGAAGGCGACGAGGTCGCCATTAGTCGCAGAGGAAGAATTAACGGTGTCGTAGTCATCATCACTTCCGCCAAAGTAGTTCGCCATGTGATCGGCATCAGGGCGTTCGTGGAGGTCGTAGAGGCCCCAGTAAATTCCATTGAGGAAAAGATGGGTCCAGCGGCCGTGGGAGCCATTTTGACCCATCTTGAGGAAAAGGTCGCTGGTCCATTGGTCGCGGCCATAAAGGGCGTGGTCGCACTGATACCAGTGCCGGTGCATCCAGCCAAAGTTGTATTCCGGGCGGAGTTGGAGGGCGTCGAATGCCTCGACGGCGGTCTCTCCCACGGGGGTGTTTTTGAAAAGCGGATAGCGCAATTTTCCGGCGCCGTAAGCGGAGCGGAAGCGGAGCGAGAGGGAGTGCTTGGGCGTGTCCGTGTTTCGTGACGAACCTCCTTGGACACGGACTCCGGCATCGATCTGGAAGCCTGGTTCAGAGCCGTCGGAGAGAATGAGCTCAGCAGAGGTCGGACGTTCCCAAGCGATTCCTTCGCGGGAGGGGTTTTGGTAAATTCCGGTGGAAGAATGGAAAAAGGAGTCGGGATCGAAGACGAGCGAGAGCGTGGGCAGCGAGGCGAAGGCTTCGTCGAATTTGTCAGCATATGCGGGATCATCGACGATGTCAGAATCCATGTCGTAGTCCGCGCGTCCTCCGCCCCAAGTGGTGGGATAATCGGAGGGTCTGGTTTGGCGGACGATGTCGTCGACGAAGAGATAAGTTTGCGTGTCGATGTTCGTCGGTTGAAAGCCGGTCTTGAGCGCGATGGCCCGGAGAGCGGTGGTGGAACTGATGGAGATCGCGCCAGTGTAAATGGTGCCGTTTTCCTCCGAGGGTTCGGTGCCATCAGTGGTGTAGATGATGGTCGCTCCGCCAGTCACGGTAGAAATAGAGAGGTCGAAGGGCGCGCTGTAGTAGCCACGATCGTGGGAAAAGGTGGTGTCTTTTACAAAACCGATCAGAGGAATGGGGCCGTTTGCCACTCCCGGAGACGGTTCGGTGAAATAGCCGTAGCTTAATTGGCCTCCGCTCTCGGTTCCACTGAGTTCGGGAAGGGCAAGGAACTCCGAGGAGTCGGCACCTGCACTGGAGAGATTTAGCCCGTGGATCGCGAGAACGTTGGTGCCTGAAACAAGAGAGGCGGTGGAGAGGGAAAATGTTTCCGCAAGGAGCGCTTCCCCATTCGGATGGATGGCGGTGGCGGTAGAATTGTGGGTGAGTGTTGCTTCGTCTGGAGCATTCGCAGAAGCGACACGGACGCCGTTAAGGTAGGCGACGAAGCCATCCTCATAGCGCATTTTGAGCGTCAGGGAGGAAAGGGAAGTGGTGACTTCGAATGGAACCCGCAGGTAGACCGAAGAGTTTCCAAACCACATCGCACCGGAGGTGTTTCCGCCGGTGCCAATGAGTTCATTGTAGCTCGAGCCGTAGCCGATCGCGGTTTTGGAAGCGTTCCAGGTGGAATCATCGAAACCGGGTGTCTGCCAGCTGTTTCCGATATCGCCGCTGGGAGAAAACCAGGTCGAAGTGGCCCCGGCGGCAAGGATGTCAATCTCGGGTGTGGAGGTGCCGATGCCGTAGGAGATGTCTTCGAATTGCGAGGGATACTCAGGCGAGAATTCCTGGATGAGAGTACCATCAGGATTGCGCAGGGAGAGATACTCTCCGTTTCCGCTGAGTGAGAAAGTGGTGTGCAGGTTTCCGCCTGCGTCGGTGTAATTTTCTTCGAGTCTTCCGGAGGCAAAGACGACGAGAAATTCTCCTCCTAAGATGCTAGTCCCGCCGGGGAAAGAATATTTGGCAGGAAGGTCCGGGTCATCGCTCAGGAGGTAGCCTGAAAGATCGAGGACTTCCGTCTCCGGATTGTGGATTTCAATCCAGTCGGTTGAATTACCATCGCCATCAGCGAGCGAGTTCGCATTGATCGCGACGAATTCGGTGATCTGGGGAGCGGCTGAGGCGAGCAGGCTCGCGCAGGACCAGAGGGCAAAAGAAGCACCTTGTAGAAACAAGGTGCTCTTGAAAAAGGGAAGGGAAGCCACGGAGTTTATGGAGCGGGGACTTTGATGATGCGAAGGAAGAACTTAGGACGGTTTAGTGGAATGTTGAAGGCCTTCGTTGTCGAGGCTTCGGTCGCTACAACGGGATCCGAAATTGGGAACCAGTTTTCGAGATCCGCAGAGAATTCGGCATCGTAGTTCTCTCCGGACTTGGAATTCCAGGTGAGAGTGACTTCAGAAACGCCGTTGTAGCTGATTGTGGTGATGCCATTGGACCCCCCTGACGGGGGGCTGGTGGTGGTAGCGACGACGTCGAACGCAGCGGTGATCTCCTCGGTGGTGAGGATGCGGCTGTATGTGTTCAAGATTCCGATCTCACCGATGAAGCTTTCTAGGAGGGCTGGTTCGGCATCCGCTGCTTCGGTGCGTCCACCGAGGTTTACGTTACTCCCGCCAACTCCACCTGAGCCAAAGAAGAAGAGAGTGGCACCATTTCCGCCAAAGATGACGTCGCCGGTGGCAGATGCAGTGATGACCTTTCCGTAGGTGTCACGAACTGAGACCTCGAAGGTGTCGTTGTCTGAGCTGATGGAGAAGACGACTTGAATAAAGTCATCGAGATTCACTCCGTCGAGGGGAAGAACGACGTCAAGGGTACGGGCATTTACGGCGCTGCCGATGAAGCGCAGGCTATCTTGGGTGATTAGAACGCCGAGGCCGTTTTGTCCGCCGCCGGTTTCAAAGATCACTTGGTGATCGGCAGTAAGGCCGGAGGGCCGAAGCCAAATTTCAAAAGTCGCATCGGCATCCTGGAAGGCACCTACGGAAGCACCAACGTTTCCGCCTTCGGCCTGATAGGCACCGGCGATGTTGGTGTTGGGGCTTGCAGTTAAAAGAGGCGCGTTTCGGAGGAGACCGATGACATTGAGCTTCTTGATGTCGGCTTCGTCGGCCCAGGCCGCTTCACTATTTCCATCGGTCGCGGCAATATAGCGGTGGTCTGGGAGTGGTCCCGAGATCGCGGCTACAGTCACATCTGCGGTGGTGGAGCCAAAACCGTTGGTGGCGGTCAGGGTGAAGGTTGTGGTCTCGGTGAGGATCACATTGGTGGTCGTGAGGGCAGAAACATCGGTGGCACCGGGGTCTAACGTGATGGTATCAGCGCCGATCACGTTCCAAGTGAGGACGACATTTTCATCCACCGGCAAGATGGCAGCCGATGAGGTGAAGGTGTTAATCTCAGGAGTAGCGCCGGAGAGAATCTTGATGGTGTGGGTGTTTTCGATATCTCCGGTGGTGCCCTTCAAGTAGTAAGTTGTGGTCTCGGTGGGAGAAACCATCGTGCTACCGGATCCGGCAGAGGTGAGAGGAGCAAGATCGGTGACGTTGCCGTTACCGTCGTCGAGAAAGAGGGTGTCGTAAGGGTCGGTGATGGTCCAAGAGAGGGTCGCTGGGTTTCCGGGGGAAAAGCTCTGTCGATCGGTCGAGAAGTCGGTGATGAGCTGAACGCCAGAGGGGCCGAAGCTGGCATTGGCTGCGAGCTGGGCATCCGTCAGGACTCCGTTGTCATCCGAGTTGTCAAAGAATGCCACTTCGTCAATGGCACCGTTTAAGCCATTTCCCGGACCGTCGGGAATTTCCGTTCCGATGAGGGTTTGAAAGGCATGGGGGAAGCCAATGGCTCCGGTGTTGATGGTGACCGCCTTGCTGGTGGCTGCGGTGATAGCCGCTTCGTCGATCGTTGAGCCATCGACTTTGATGAGGGTGATTTGGAAGGCGTTTCCATCGGCATTAGCCGAGTCGTAGCGGAAGGCGACGAAATACCAGGAGCCATCGGTGAGGAGAGCAGTAGGATGGGTGAGCTGGCTGTTCACTCCGCTGTTGTCGCGCACGAGGACGCGCACGCGGTCGCCTTGGCCACCGGTGTCGATTCGGAGACCGTCCTGGTCATTCGTATTGGTCGATTGTGATTCGAAGTAGCGATCGTATTGATTAGCGGTGCCCAGCTGGGTGAAGAAGGAAATGGTGAACTGATCAGTGGGTTGCACTGCGGCATTCGTTCCTAGGTCAAGTGCACCGCCTTTATCGAAGCGGTAGGACGTTCCCAAGGCTGATGCGGCGGAGGGATAACCGCGCTCAACGAAATTGAAGTCGGAGTTGGGAGTGGGGTCGTAACCGAACATGCCGGCGTCATTGCCCGCGACATTTTCTACGACTGCGGTGGCGGCTGATGAGGATGATTCATCGAGGGGATACCAGGCGGCGAGCTTCGCGCTTGCCGGAAGAGCTGACGCGATCGCGAGCGGGAGGAGGAGTTTGGAGACGGAGGATTTCATTTACGAGTGTGGGTTAGTGATGGGAACCGAAAGTGTGAGCACCATGGAAGGAGCGGCTTCGGCGGCTTGGTTGGCGAAGATGCTGTCACGGAGTGCGGCGGCATTGAAGCCGGCAGGAAAGGTGGAGAGATTGGCTCCCCCTCCGGCGTTCCCACCGTTGCCTGTTTCTGTTTCCAAGACCTGAGCGCTCCAGCCGGTGGCGGCGGAAGTGGTGTCGTTGTGAGCGATGATCGAGGAGGATGCAGTTGCACCTCCGGTGGTAATGAGACTTTGATTGTAGGGACTTGGAGCATCCGCGGTGCCGAAGTCGATGAGAGTGGTGGCGGCACTGGCTGGGCCGAGAATGACGGCGGAGACCAGAGAGAAGAGCATGGGAGTGTTGTTCATGTCGTAAAACGGGCTGTGATGGTATTTGTCTGCTAACTGGATGTCACTGAGAGAATTAGCTCAGTGCAGTTTTGTTGCGAAAAACAAGAACCCTGTATAAGTAATACCGCCTTTGGCATAAAAAAGTTAACATCCTTTTTTATGAGGGTTAGATTTTTTGGGGCGGGGCAGTATTGGATTAGAAATTAGCCGATGAATAATAAGCCCCTGGAAACCAGCTCGGATGATGTCCGCTACGAGACATTCGTGGCGCGCTTTGCCAAGCATGAGCCTGACTTGCGGCGCTTTATTCGATCGCTGCTCCCGACTTGGACCGACGCCGATGACGTGCTTCAGCAAACGGCGATTGTAATTTGGCGGAAGTTTGATCAATACGATCCGGACACGACTTTTATGAAGTGGGCCTGCGTCATTGCCCGTTTCGAGGCCCTGGCGTATCGACGTAAAATGGCTCGTGACCGCCTCGTCTTCCGGGAAGATGTTTTCGATTTGATGGCGGAAGAGGGTTTGGCGGAGCTGGAGGAGCGGAACCCCGAGGAAGCCGCTCTTGAGCATTGTCTTGCCGCGATGCCCGAAAAGCAACGCGGTTTCGTGGAGCTTGCTTATACTCCCGGGATTAAGGTGAAGGAAATGGCTGAGGAAGCGGGATCAACCGCGGCGGCGTTTTACATGCGCCTGAAGCGCATTCGGAGGCAGTTGATGGACTGCGTCGAAAAGAAAATTTCAAAAGAAGAATCATCGATATGAAGAGCGAACGATTTCAGGATTTACCGGAAAGAGAGCAGGAATGGGTCGATGCTTATTTGAGTGGAAAAATTGATGAGGAGTCATTTGGCCAGCTTCAGGAAAGAATGCTGGAAAGCGCAAATCTTCGGGCGGTGATGCGCCGGTATCTCGCTCTCGACACCTCGCTCCATGCTAAAGCGGGAGGAGAGCAGTCGCCTTGGGCGGAGCTCGAGGAGCAAAAGTCGGCTCCCAAAGCGGACAAGATCATCGGTATTTTCCCAATCGCAGCAGCAGCGGCTGCCGCCTTTTTCTTGGGACTGGGATTGATGCACTTCGGGGCGAAGACGAAAAATGCTTCGGGGGTTGCCAAGGATCGCTTTGATCAGTTCGAGCAATCCGAAAAGGAGCCCCAAGCGGAAGGGTTTGCGGTAGTCGGAGGAGTTTATGACGTGGCTTGGGGCGATCAGCAGGGAGAACTCCGGGAAGGCGATACTTTGGGGGCCGAGTCCTTGCGCCTGGCTGCGGGAACGGTGGAGATTCAGTTCTTTTCCGGGGCCATGATGACCTTGGAGGGCCCCGCCGAGATTTCGCTGAAGTCCGCTTGGGAGGCATTCTGTGTCGAGGGAAGTGTCCGTATGCGCGTTCCGCCTGCGGCACGGGGCTTCAAGTTGAACGCGCCTTCGACCGCGATCGTCGATCTGGGAACCGAATTTGGCCTGGAAGTGCGGGGAGGGAAGGGGCACGTCGAAGTCTTCGATGGCGAAATTGCCCTGACTCACCAAGGGGAAAAGGAGCAGATTCTTAAAAAGGGGAGGGCCATGGGACTCGATCCCAACGGGCCGTCCTTCGATGTCACGACGGGACAGGTTGCTTTTCCTGATGCCGGACGCTTTGGCGTGAGGGCGGCGCAGGAATTGCGAAGCGACTATGAGCGTTGGGAAGCGCACCGCGATGCCCTCGCCGGCGACAAGCGCTTGTTGGCTTATTACACCTTTGATCAAGGGCCCGCAGGGAGGCTGATGCCGAATCTCACGATTCCGCGCAATCCGCAATTTGATGGCGCGGTGGTGATGGCAGAGCTGGTCGCTGGCCGCTGGCTGGGTCTCAATTCGGCTCTTGAATTTCGGCGACCAGGGTCCCGCGTGCGGGTGAATATTCCGGGCGAGTTTTCAGCCCTCACCTTTTCCTGCTGGGTTCGGATCGATAGCTTGGACCGGCAATACAGCGCGCTCTTCATGGGCGATGGCTACGAAAACGGGGAACCTCACTGGCAGATTCGCAATGACGGGAAGATGATGCTTTCGGTCATGGTCGATGAAGATGCACGCCACCCCATTTACCCAGAAAAAACCCGCTTTCACCATGTCTACTATTCGCCCCCGATGTGGAATCGCGCGATGAGTGGCCAGTGGGTTCATCTCTCCTCCGTCTACGATCCAGCACATCGAGCGGTCTCTCATTACGTGAATGGCGCGCGCGTCTCACGTGAGACCATCGAACCGCTCTTCCTTGTCGAAAAACTCCGCATTGGAAATGGCGAGATCGGTAACTGGGGGCAACCTTTCCGGGAAGATCCTACCTTTGCCATCCGCAATCTCAATGGGCGCATGGACGAGTTCGTCATTTTCCATGCCGCCCTGAGCGATCAAGAAATAGCCTCTCTCTTTGAAAAAAGCCGCTCCAAGCACCGCTAGACGAACGACCCACTTCCATGACTTCTCCTCGCCTTTCGATCTTCGTTAGTATTTTGGCCTTCTCCCTTGGAAGCGCCTATTCAGCCGCCATCGACTTCGCAAAAGACGTCCTTCCGATCCTTGAAGACCGCTGCCTCAAGTGCCACGGTCCCGATAAGCAAAAAGCCAATCTCCGTCTCGATCGGCGTGCCATCATGCTGAAGGGCGGCGACTCCGGCCTCCCCTCTATCGTGCCCGGTAAGCCGGAGAAGAGTTTCCTCATCGAGGTGGTCAAGCAGCTCGACCCCGAGATGGCCATGCCACCAAAGGGCGACCCCCTCACCAGCGAACAAGTCGCCGCCCTTGAAAAGTGGATTGCGGAAGGTGCCAAATGGCCCGGCCAGATGGATGCCGTTGCGGCAAAGCCCACTTCAGATCACTGGTCCCTCCAGCCCGTCAAGCGCCCGGAAATCCCAGCCGGGAAAAGCCACCCTATCGATGCTTTCCTCAGTCGAGCCCTCGAAAAAGCGGAGCTCAAAGCGAACCCCGGGGCCGACCCGCTCTCCCTCGTGCGCCGTGCCTCCATCACCCTCACCGGCCTTCCTCCCACGCCCGAGCGCAGCGCGCGCTTCGTCAGTCATTTTAAAAATGACCCGCAAGCATACGAGAGGCTCATCGAGGAACTCCTCGCCTCCCCTCACTTCGGCGAGCGCTGGGCGCAGCACTGGCTCGATGCCATCCGTTGGGCCGAGACAAATGGCTCCGAAGCGAACCTTTATCGTAAGAATGCCTGGGTCTACCGCGACTACGTCGTGCGCGCCTTTAATAACGACGTTCCCTACAACCAGTTCATCAGCGAACAAATCGCAGGCGATACCATGGGCGCAGGTGAGGCCACCGGATTCCTTGTCGCAGGCCCCCACGTTCCCGCCGCCACTGTCGGCGCCGAAGCCACGGCCATTCGCCAAGCCCGGGCCGACCGACTCGATGAAGTCGTCCAGACCGTCGGTGCCTCCATGCTTGGCATGACCGTCTCTTGCGCCCGCTGCCATAATCACAAGTTCGATCCCATCTCCATCCAGGACTACTACGCCCTCACCGCCGTCTTCCAAGGCGTCGAATTCGGCGGTCGCCACCCCGAACTCTCAGACGAGCACCCCCGGAAGAAGCGTGCCAAAGAACTCTACCGACAGATCTTCAAAGAGCGTCAAACACTCCGCCAAGCCGGCCTCTCTTGGGCCGAGCACTGGGGTGGTTTCCAAGACTACCAATTCAAAGCCGAAACCACCAAGGCCGTCCGCATCGACTTCACCAACCCCTCCGTCTTCATTGACGAACTCGAAATCTTTGGCCCCAAAGACCATCGCCAAAACTTCGCTCTCAGCTCCGAGGGCGCCACCCTCAAGACCGACCCCGCGATGACCCAAAATCGTGGCGACCTCCACAATGCGAACGATGGCTACTTTGGCACCATGATGTGGAAATCCAAGGCGCCAAAAGATTCCCCTGATCGCCCTTGGGTCGAAATCCACTTCACCGAGCCACAGACTGTCAACCGCTTCCGCTCCTCCTCGAACCGCGAATATTACTTCGAGACCGACTACCTCGTTAATAAGCAGGGCAAAAAATCCACGGCCTACTACCCGCCCAACTTCAGGATTTCCACCCTGCAGGAAGACGGCACCTGGAAGCAGATCGCCCACAGCCAGTACGCAAAAAATCGCCTCAATAAAGATCCCGAACTCAAGGCCGCTCACAACCGCCTCCACACCCTCATCGGTCAGCTCTCTGAGGAAGGTCCCCGCCACTCCTTCATCGGCCGTTTTCAAAAGCCCGTCGGCACCAAGGTCCTCCACCGTGGCTCCCCGGAGAACCCCCGCGATGAAGTCATGCCTCGCGGCTTCGAGATTCTCGATGGCGACCTCGGCCTCGACTCCAGCGCACCCGACCCAGAGCGGCGAAGAAAATTCGCCGAGTGGCTCATCCGTCCCGAAAATCCGCTCACCTCACGCGTCATGGTGAACCGCATTTGGCACCATATTTTCGGCATGGGCATCGTCCCTACCGCGAGCGATTTCGGGCTCGCCGGAGCACCGCCCTCCCACCCCGAACTTCTCGATTTCCTCGCCTCAGAATTTGTCGAGGAGGACTGGTCGATGAAGTCCATGATTCGCCTCATCGTCAGTTCGGATGCCTTCCGCCGCGCCAGCAATCCGGAAAGCCTCGCCCTTCAGAGCGATGCCAGCTCCACCCTCCTTTGGCGCTTCCCGCCTCGCCGGATTGAGGCCGAGGTCATCCGTGATGGCATCCTGCAAGCCTCCGGCAAGCTCGACCCCTCCATCGGCGGGCGCAGCTTCCGCATCCACAATGAGAAGCAGACCTACTCGCAATGGGAAGTCGTCGATAACCACGGTCCAAAGACCTGGCGCCGCATGCTCTACCAAGAGCGCATGCGCCGCGTCGATGACCAGATCTTCACCGCCTTCGATTTCCCCGACTGCGGCCAGGTCCGCGCCAAGCGCTCCATCTCCACCACCCCGCTCCAAGCGCTCAATCTTCTCAACAGCCCCTTCGTCGTCACCCAGTCAGAGTTCATCGCCGAGCGCGCTCTGAGCGATGCCGGGGGAGATCAGAAAGGTGCCGTCACCCGCGCCTTCCACCTTCTTCTCAATCGCGCCCCCTCCGGGCAGGAACTCACCGCCAGCCTCGAGATCGTATCCGCCCACGGTCTCCCCATCGTCTGCCGCACCCTCATCAACTCTAACGAATTCGCCTTCCTGCCATGAATCCAGAACACCTCTCCCCCCTTGGCCGTAGGCTCCTCGACCGCCGCGGCTTCATGAATAGCAGTGCCCTCGCCCTCGGTGGCCTCGGCCTCGCCCAACTCCTCGGCTCAGAAGCTGAGGAAACGACGAATTTCACGGGTAAATCTCCCATCCGGCCCGTCATTGATCCGGATAAGCCTTACTCCTCGCGAGCGCCTCACCACGAGGCCCCTGCCAAGCGTGTCCTCATCATTTTCTGCCCTGGTGCCGTCTCCCATGTCGACACTTGGGATTACAAGCCAGACCTCACCAAGTTCCATGGCCAGAAGCCTCCCGGCATTCCCGCCGTCACCTTCGAGGGACCCACTGGAAACATCGCCAAGCCATTTTGGGATTTCAAGCCGCGCGGTCAATCGGGGAAGATGATCTCAGATCTCGTGCCGAACCTCGCTCGGCATGCTGATGACTTCTGCTTCCTCCACTCGCTCCACACCCAGACCTCGGCCCACCCGCAGGGAGAGAATTTTCTCAACACCGGATTCACCATGGAAGGCTTCCCCTCTGCTGGTGCTTGGATGACCTACGCCCTCGGCTCCCAGTGCAAGGACCTCCCCGCCTTCGTTGCCATCAATGACCCTCGCGGCATGGCGCGCTCCGGAAAAAACAACTTCGGCTCGGCATTCCTCCCTGCTTCTTTCCAAGGCACTGACTTCAACGCCAAGAACCCACCAGCGAACCTCACCCGCCCCGCCGGCTACAGCAGCGCGCATGACCGCGCTACCATCAATCTTCTCCAAAAGCTCAACTCCAAACACCTTGAGCGCTTCCCTGCCGATAACGACCTCGCCGCCCGCATCGCCTCCTACGAGATGGCGGGGAAAATGCAAATGTCCGTCCCTGACATCATGGACCTCAAGGGCGAGCCTGCCTCCATCCACAAACAATACGGCACCGATACCGGAAGCGATCTCAAAAAAGAATATGCCAAGAACTGTATCCTCGCCCGCCGCCTTCTCGAAAAGGGCGTGCGCGTCGTCCAGCTCTTTAATGGCTCCGATCCCTCTGGTGGAAATGGCATCACCAACTGGGATTCCCACTCCAATATCAAGGACACCCACGCGATGCAGGCCGAGATCATGGACCAGCCCACCGCTGCCCTCATCGCCGACCTGAAACAGCGGGGGATGCTCGACGACACCCTCATCGTCTGGGCAACTGAGTTCGGGCGCATGCCCTTCCTGCAGGGAAATGGCACGGGACGTGATCACAACCCCGATGCCTTCACCTGCTTCCTCGCCGGAGCAGGCGTCAAGAAAGGCTACAGCCATGGCGCCTCAGATCGCTTCGGAGCCAAAGCCGAAAAAGATCCCACGAGTGTCTATGATTTCAACGCCACCATCCTCCACCTCATGGGTCTCGATCACGAGCGCCTCACCTACTACCACAACGGGCTCGAACGTCGCCTGACCAATGTCCATGGACACGTCATCAAGGATATCCTCGCCTGACTTTTTTGCTATAAGGATCCGGCTTGCCCACTTCTCTCCCTGCTGCCCTTTGGCATATCCGGCGTTCAAATCATCATGGGCAACCGCGTCGCGATCTCGTAGTTCGTCGCCTTCCCCCAGATGCCCACTTCACCAATGGTGCCAACCGTGGTCACCCGAAACAATGGTGAAAAATCGTTTCATCTAAAAGTGAGAAAATTATCGAACAACGCGCCCCGATGCCGAACCGCCCATAAGCGATTCCACTTCGCCACGAGTTGAAAAGTTAAAGTCACCCTTGATCGAGTGCTTTAGCGTGGAAGCTGCCACCGCGTAGTTCACGGCAGTTTGCGACTCACTAAGATCCGGAGTGGTCAGCGAAAAAATAAGCCCGCCCGCAAAGGAATCTCCACCGCCCACCCGATCGACAATATTGCGAATCTCGTTGGGACGATAGTTCCCCTCCGCATCAAGCGGTGCAAATGAAGCCGACTTTGAACCCGCATCATAAAGCATCGCGCCCCAGTTGTTATGAGTCGCAGAAATGCTTTCACGCAGCGTGATCGCCACCTTGCTGAGATTCGGGAACTGCTCCACCACCTGACGGGCGACATCAGGATAGTGCGAAACATCAAGCGCTCCAGAGTGCACGTCAGTCTGACCCGCACGAATCCCGAGCACGTCGTGACAATCCTCCTCGTTCGCGATGAGAACATCCACAAAAGGCAAAATCCCGCGCATCACTTCCTGAGCCAACTCGCGTCCCGATTTCGACTCCTGCCATTTCCAAAGCTTGCCTCGGAAGTTCAAATCAATCGATACCGTCGCGCCCGCCGCCTTCGCCTTTTGCGCAGCGACCAAAGTGGCATCCGCGGCATTCTTAGAAAGCGCCGGAGTGATCCCCGAAAGATGGAGCCAAGAAGCGCCCTCAAAAATTCCATCCCAATCGTATTGATCGGCTGGCGTGATCGCAATTGCTGAGTCCTCACGATCATAAATCACGTTACTCGGCCGCTGATTCGCGCCTGTCTCGAGGAAGTAAAGTCCCAGACGTCCGGTGTCCGTGCGCAGCACGAAGTTCGTATCGATCCCGACCCTGCGAACCGCGTCCATCGTCGCTTCCGCGAGCGCATGTTTCGGCAGGGCCGTAATATAACGGGCCTTTCCGCCAAAGTTGCAGATCGATGCTGCGACACTTGCCTCCGCACCCGCGTAGGTGACGTCGAGCACGTGCGACTGGCGCAAACGTAAATGATCTTGTGCGGCCATCCGGCCCATGATTTCTCCAAAAGAAACGACGATATTGCTCATGATCTTTTTATGGTGTTAACGACTTCTTGCGCAGCGGCGGTGATCTCGGCCCAATCTTCATTTTGAACAAAATCCTTCGCGACAATCCAAGTGCCACCAACCGTCGGAACAAAATCCTCAGCAAGGTAATCCAACATATTCTCCGAGTTCACCCCACCCAGCGGGAAGTAGCGAATCCCAAGATGGTCATAGGGCGCCGCCATGCTCTTCAAGTAGGTCAGCCCACCCGCCGCCTCAGCTGGGAAAAATTTGACAAAGCGACAACCGAGCTCGATCGCCGCTTCCAAATCAGAGGGCGTGCAAATCCCCGGTGCAAATGGAAGGCCAGCCTCCTGAGCGGCCTTCACCACCCGAGGATTCATTCCCGGTGCAACCCCGAAATGAGCTCCCGCTTCCTTCACCGCAACTGCCGTTTCAGGAGTAAGAATCGTCCCGACACCGACCACCATCTCAGGCACTTCGTCGGCAATCAACTTCACCGCGTCCAAGCCAATCGGCGTCCGCAAGGTCAGCTCAATGATATCGATCCCGCCCGCCAATAACGCTTGCGCCAAAGGCACCGCGTGCTCGATGTTCTTCACCGAAAATCCCGCGACCACGCCGCGTTTTTCAAGGTGACTTAAGAGTTCTTCTGGAAATACACTCATCATAAAAAAGTTATGCTACGTAGGGAGGCAACAGGGACAAATGCCGGAGCGATTTTTTGAAAATGCCAGGCATGACGAAGGAGTGGTGCGGGCACCACAACTGAGGAAAAACGCAGCAGTTTCAGAAAAGGGTCCGGTTTCAGAAACGACCGCGTAGCGCTTAATACTCAGATAAATAAAATTCTTCATTTGTTTCATTTGTTTCTCGGAGTGGCATCAGTCAATTGCGACCGTCACGTGCTTTTCAGCATAAGATATTCCTTCAAGCGATAACGCGAGCAATCCTTTATCAGCCGCTTTGAGTGAATTCTGAATTCCAGCCTCATTAGGCAACGAGTCCCAGCCCATCAGAAGCGGCGCATAAAAGGAAGCGCAGACCACCGACCTTCGTCCCATCACTTCCGAATGGGCGACAATCAAACGACAATCCTAAGCTCTTTTCAGAGTAAAAATTCACCTCGATTCGATCGACCACAACAGCCCTATTCCGGCCGCGCTGGCCAAGTCCACCTTCCAACGTTAGATTTCCACCGAAAAAGGAGTGTTCTTATGAAGAATTCCGATCTCCCAATGAAGAATCTCCTCTACTTCCCTCGCCGCTGGCGTCTTTTCATCAACGATGGCCTAGTCACCGGTTAATAATAGCCACCTCAAACTTAGCGAATCCAAACAAACCTCTCCCATGATCCGTCTCTTCCTTTCCCTTCTCCTCGTTCAATGTTCGTGCTCACTGTTCGCTGATCAGAGTTCAAAAAGGCCCAACATTCTCTTCATTGCGATCGATGATATGCGTCCGGAGTTCGGCTGCTATGGCTCACCCATCGCGATCACCCCACACATCGACAAGCTCGCTTCGCAAGGTCTCCTTTTCAATCGGGCCTACTGCCAGCAAGCGATCTGCTCGCCTTCGCGAGCGTCGATCATGACCGGCACTCGTCCGGACACCAACGGTGTGATCGAAAACTACACCTACTTCCGCGACGCCAATCCCGACATCGTTACTCTGCCACAGTACTTCCGCACGCATGGTTACGAGACGGTAAATATGGGAAAAATTTACCACGGGAAATTTAACGACCTCGAAAAATCATGGTCACGCAAGCCCGCAAGCAATCTTGTTAAAACCCGCCCCATCCCCGGCGGATACGGCTTGCCTGCAAACCAAAAGATCCGTCGCGATAACCGCCAGGCGGTCATCGACAAATACGGAAAAGATAAAGTTGGGGGACTGACCTCAAATGGCCCAGCTTACGAAGGCGCAGACGTTCCGGATCACTCCTTTATCGATGGTCACTCAGCCCTTCTCGCGGTTGCCACTCTCAACCAGCATCTCGAGACCAAGCCGGAGAAGCCCCTCTTTATTGGTCTCGGTTTTTCCAAGCCGCACCTCCATTTTATCGCACCCAAGAAATACTGGGACCTCTACGATCCTAAAGAAATTCCCGCCGCCAAGCATCAGAATCCACCTAAGGGCGGCGCGGCCACTGGTCTCCACGCGAGCTTTGAGCTGCGGGTCCGCCACGGCATTCCCAAAACCGGCGATATGGGGCCCGAGCTTTCGAACACCCTTATGCATGCCTATCTCGCATGCGCTTCTTATGTTGATGCCCAGGTTGGCCTCGTTCTGGATGCTCTCGATAAATCGGGTCAGCGCGACAACACGATTGTCATCCTTTGGGGCGATCACGGTTGGCACCTCGGTGACATGGGCGTCTGGGGAAAAGCGACGAACTATGAAATCGCGACCCGCGTCCCGATGATTCTGCACACCCCGGATATGAAGAATGCCGCCGGGAAGAAGACCGAGGCCCTCGTCGAACTCGTCGATATGTATCCCACCCTCTGCGACCTCGCCGGACTTCCCATTCCGAAGCATCTCGAAGGCACCTCCCTCACACCTCTTTTAGAAAACCCCAAGGGCCAGGTAAAAGATTTCGCCCTCAGCCAGTATCCTAACCCCGCCCTCCGCGAATGGGCCGCCAACCCGCTCGCCCCCGCGATGCGCGAAACCTTCTTCGGCCCGCTTATCAAAGAAGTGGAAGCCGGAATCATTAAGCAGATGGGCGAAAAATGGGACCGCGATCTCTTCGAAAACCACCTTATGGGCTACTCGCTCCGCACCGAGCGCTACCGACTTATCGAGTGGCGCGACTACCGCGACCTCTCCAAGCCCGCGATCTTCACCGAACTCTACGATCACAAAAAGGACCCCGCCGAGACCGTGAACGTGGCCGCGAAGAGACCCAAGGTGGTGAAAAAACTGAACGCGAAATTGGACATGCTGATTAAGAAGTAACCTGACGTAACAACAGACACCTAATCTCTGACCGCGCTTTGCTTAGCGATCATTTATCATAAGAAATGACAAGCTCACCTACGGATTGGCCATCGATCAGGCTCCGAATGTGGTGGCAGTTACGCCGACCCACATCACTATGCGGGGCCAGATGAAGACTCTCTTGTATGATGCCGAACCTGTCATTCTGGAAGACCATGAAGCGGATACTCAGGGGGCAAATTTGAGGGGCCGCAGAATTTATTGGGAAGAGCTCCCGGTTGAGGACATCATCTGCCGAGCGCAAAAAAATGAACGACCATCCTAATTCAGCTGCCGAGTTCGCAGTGTTCTCTGCGAAGTGCCCACATTGTTCTGAAGTGGCTGAGTTTAGAATGGTTCGCAAAGCGTATCAAAGGTTCGGAATGGAATTCGGGGTCGAGCATGTTCTCACATGTAGCCAGTGCCAATTTAAGAAGTATGTCGACAATGGGAAATCCGAGATCTGGAAAGGATTGGCCAAGGCATATCAAATCTTATTGGCTGGTGAGGCCTCTCGGGAGCAATTCGATGAGCTAATGAAAAATCTCGATATTCCGGAACTTAACGAGCTTCTGGCAGACTCTTTAATGTGGGCGTGTCAATGTGGAGAGGAGAGTCCTTCGAATTTTTCAGAGTGTTGGAGTTGCGGGAAATTATCCTCTAAAACAATTCCGCTGGCATGAATCACGGTTAATCTCTAGCTCCGTTGGGCCTGGGGGCTTTTGCCTTCGCTCTCCTACTTCCGCGTTGCTTGGTAGCGGCCTTCGATGTGGAGGGTGTCGCCTTTGAGAGTGTGGGAAAGGTCCCCTTCGAAGGTGAGGGAGTCTTTTGTTTGGGCGGTGGCGGTGCGTTTCCAGATGACTTCTTTCCCCTGGCGGAGGATGCAGAATCCATCGGGGGTGATCTCGCGGCTGTGGCTGCCGTAGTGCCAGGTGCCGAGGAGGGCGTGGCCGGTGAGATCTACTTTTTTAAGCTTCTCCATTTTGACCGAGGGGATTTCAGCAGGAGGGGTGATCTTGCGGAGGCGGATGTTTTTGAACTCGATCGGGGCTCCTTCGGACTCGAGGCAGAGGAAGCCGGAGGCGGGTGAGATATTATTGCCGCCAGAGACTTCTTCGCCATTCACCCAAAGACGGACTTCGCCATCGATCGCCCGGATGAAGTAGTGGTTCCACTCGTTGAGTCCCTTGGTCGTTTCTTTCGAGGGGAAACTGCGGCGGCCATTCGGGGCGACAGGTGGGAAGGGGGTCATCTTGATCGGACCGACGGGGAAGACGTCGCCGTGGGAAGTGAACCAATCGGCGGGTTTGTTATACTGTTTTTTGTAGACTTCGGCGTAGCCGAGATCGAGGACTTGGACTTCGATTCCCTGTGGGAGTCGGCCCTGTCCGGCGGCGAGGCGATTGATGGAATCGGGGGTGGCCCAGACGAAGACGCCGGAGTTCCCGCCCTTCTCTTTGTGCATCCATTCGCAGGCGAATTCGAAATTCTTGAGGGGCTCGTGGTAGCGGATCACTCCGGTGGGCTTTCCATTGCAGAAGGCGTGGCCGCCCTTCCAGGTCCAGGTGTCGTCATGGCAGTTCACGTTGAGAAAATCTTCTCCTTCAAGAACCTGCCATCCGCTGGCCTGGGTGTCTCCGGGCGCGCCGTCGGACTTCTTTTCAATGACGGGGCGTTCGAGGGTGTGGAGATATTCGGCGATGTCGCGGACGTCTTGATCGCTGAAGCCCATCTCGGCGGCGCCGGGCATCCATGATTCTTTGAGGTTTTCCACCTTGGTGCCGGTTCGGCGGAAGGGGACCTTCAAGGTAGTGCCGCCCATCACTTTAATTTTGAGGCTGCCGGCGTGCCACGAGAAGTTGGAGAGGAGGCCTTCGGCGGTGTGGCCGTTGCCCTTGAGGCGGACGGATTTTTCGTAGCCATGCGCGAGGTGCTCATCGGGGTTGATGATTTCGTGGGCGATCTTTTCGATGGTGCGTTCCTGGCCCCAGTGGCTGAGGTCTGGTCCAAAGTTGATGCCATTCCCATTAATCTTGTGGCAGACGGAACAGCGTAGCGCGAGGGCTTTGCCGCGGGTGGCGTCGCCCTTGAGCTTCGCGACAGTGGCCGAGTGCGAGACCTTGCTGATGACGCCGAAGGATTCGGGGACTTTGTAGTCGCTCTTCAAGGCGAGGGCTTCGAGGTCGTTGAGGTCCTTTGCGATAATTTCTTGCACTGTGATTTGATATTCCTCGGCCGCGAAGGCGGGGAGTTTGGCGAGATCGCTGAGGCGCTTGATTCGGTCGATGCGCTCGGCGTCATTTCGGAAAGAGGCGAAGGCCATGGCAAGGTGGCGGAATTCATCGACGGGTGGTTTTTGGGCGCGGATCGTTTTGTCGAGATCGGCGATGGCTTCGGGCGTGTGGAGTCGCCATGCGAGATTGCGGGCGGTTTTGCTCCACGAGGTTGGATCGCCAAAGATGGGGCGGATGAGCTTGAGGTAGACTTCCTTTTCCATTCCAGTGAAGGCGATGCCGAGGGCTTCGAGGTAGGTGCGGTTGCGACCATGGTAGAGTTCGATAAGGCTTGGCAGAAGGTGTTTGATGCTCTCAAAGGATTGGCCCCTTAATGAGACCGCGATCTCCCGTGCCAGTGAAAGGTTGGATTGCGCCTCGGCGATCGAACCCGTCGCGTAAGCGATCAGATTATCGGGGTCGGCAAAGGTCAACGCACGGTAGGCAGTGATTTGAAGGTTTGGGTTGTCCATTGTGAGATAGGGAACAACGGAACTGCGTTCGTCGGCTTTTAATTGAGCCAGAATCCAGAGACGTCGCGCGATGGATTCGGGTGAGACGGCTTTCATTAACGAACGGTGGATGGATAAAAAATCACCACCCTTGACGAGGAGGTGCGCGGCATGGGAGCGGACGTTGATCGCCGGGTTATCAAGCGCGGCGAGGAGGCCGGCGGTGGTGGAGAAGTCGATGGTGGGACGCTTGAGGGGCGCGGCATCTTTTCGAGTGATGCGGTAGATCGTGCCACTGACCTGGTTGGTACGGCGGGAAGTGTTGTTGTAGAAGTCACTCAGGAAGAGAGAGCCATCGGTGCCAATGAGAAGATCAGTCGGGAGGAAGAATTGTCCTTTCTCTCCCTCCTTGAGCTGAATGAAATCCTGATGTTTACCCATCTCGATACGCCCATCGGTGAGTCTGGGAAGGCAGGCCATGATCTGCTTGCGGACCATGCAAGCGACAAGGTAGGTACCTTTGAGACCGAGGATGTCGTCCTCGATGAAGACATTACCGGTGGGGGAGCCGGCACCATACACGGACCCCGGAGGAGTGGCGCCGGGGTAGTTTTCGCGCCAGTGGGAACGGGAGAAGCGAAGGTCTTGCGACCAGCCGGAGGGTTCTTCCCAGGACTTGGCCACTTCCTCCCAAGAGCGTGAGCCATCGGTGAGATCGGAGTAGCCGAAGTTGGAGTGTTCCATGACCCAGGAGGAGCGGCAGTGGGCCGGGTCGTCATTATCGCTTTGGAAAATATCCCCAAAAGCGGTCACCGCCATGTCGTGAGGATTGCGCATGTTGCTCGCGGTGGGCGTGAGTCCGGAGCCATCAGGATTGACCCGCATGGTGAGCCCGCCAGGGTAGACGTGGCCATCGGAGCTCTTTTTTCCAATGCCCTGCGGGTGGCCGTAATAGCAACCGGAGATGAAGTGGCGGCCGTCCTTTGTTTTGACGTCGGCTCCGGAATTGCCGAAGGAAAAGTGCCATTGGCCGGATGGGGCACCCACGACGGCGTGGAGGGTGTGATCGTGACCGCCGCCTTGGAAGCCGGTGAGGAAGACCTCGCGCTTGTCGATCGCGGGATCGAAGACGGCGTTTCGATCGACGTCGGTGTAAATGATGATTGAGGGCGTGGCGGAGAGGACGATCTTGTTATCGAAAACGGCGATGCCAAGGGGGGCATGGCGGAGGCCTTTTTCAGAGACGAAGACGTGGGAGGAATCCGCTTTGCCATCGTTGTTGGTGTCCTCGAGAACGATAATTGATTGGCCGGTATCGACGCGTCGACCAACGCTGTAGTCGAGCCCTTCGGTGAGCCAAAGGCGGCCTTGGGCATCGGTATCCATCGCGACGGGCGAGTAGATGAGCGGAGACTGGGCCCAGACCTCGATTTGAAGATTGGGATTGGTGAGATCGAAGGCCTCGACGGGGACTCCTTCGATGGGTCGATCCTCTTTCGCGAAGGATTCGCGGTCGGGTGCGGCGAGTGCAGTGGCCGATAAAAGGGAGAGGAAAAGTGAGATCCGATCGGTCATAGCTTATGACTACGGCTTTCCAGGAGAGAATATCTCAAAAAAGGGGGCGGCTTGACGATGTTGGGAGCCGTTGATTCTTGAGGCCCGAATCATGTGATCGGATAGAACATCCGAAGCCTAATAAGGGGGAAATAGGGAATGCATCCAGACCCCGCTCCGCGTGGCTGGTGATCCTAACTATTGTGCTCAAATGCGTTGCCTGACACGAATTAGACAGCGCCTGCAGGTGGGGCAAGGAATGTAAGCGTGTTGGAAATCGAGACTCTTTTTTGCGAGCTGGTCGATTCGAGAGCAAGATTGCGATAGCCGAGGTCGGCCCAGCCCATGTCATCGACGAAAAAGAAGACGATGTTGGGCTTTTCCGCCGCCTGGAGCAAGTTGGTGGCGAGAAAGAGGGAGAGAAGAAACTTCATGGAAAGGGAAAGGTGTTTTGGCGTGGAATTTGCGCAAAGAAAATATTCCCTGGAGTAAGAGGGATCACTTCACCTTGTTTGCCGTGCCTTGGAGGTCGTTGAGCGCTTTGTTGGCGACGCGGACGATGTATTTGTTGGGCTGCTTTTTGAGGGCCTTTTTCAACGCGGGAATGGCGGAGCGGGCTTGTTCGTCGGCTTCATCAAGGGCGATAGCGGCGTGGAGACGCGACCATTGCTCGGGGCTTTCGAGGGCCTTGGAGAGTTCGGTGAGAGCGGCGGCTTCATCGGTGGACATCCGGAGGAGGGCGCGGGCGGCGGCGATACGGACCACGGTGGAGGAATCATTTTTGAGAGTTTTTTGAATGGCGGTCGCGGATTGTTCTTTTGCGGGCACTCCGATGTTTCCCACGCCGGTGGTGGCCCAGTAGCGCACGGCGGCGTCCTTGTCCTTGAGTCCTTCGAGGAGGTCCGGGAGGGCGTTGATGCCATCGGATGCTTGCGCGGCGATGGTGCCAAGGCGGGCAGGAAGGGTGGGGTCATGGCCTTTGGCCAGAATTCCAAAGCGGGAACCGGCGGCTTTTTCGCGGAGCTCGATTTCCGGTTCAGGGATGAGACCGAGGTCACGGGTGTCGCGAATCCACTGGCTGTGGACTTTGCGAAAACGATCAAGGCGTTCATTGTGAGCGGGGTCCTTGGCGAGATTGTTGACCTCATGAGGGTCGGCTTCGAGGTCGTAGAATTCTTCGACCGGCTTGTGGTCGGCCATGAAAAGTTTCATCGCGGGTGGCATATTGCCTTCTTTTGCGATGCGGCGTAGCTCCTTCATGGTCGCTCCGCCTTCCGGCGTGTTCATGAATTGGTAGTAAGGCTTGAGGGGCTCGTAGTTGCGGATGTAGCGGTATTTTTTGTCGCGCACGCTGCGGATGATGTCGTAGCGCTCGTCCATCCGATCGCGGGCTCCAAAGACGTAGTTGCGCGGTGGAGTGAGGTTCTTGCCGAGGAAGGCGCGGCCTTGCGTGATCGGTGGCGCGGGAAGACCGGCGAGGTTTAAGGCGGTGATGCCAAAATCGAGCGAGCTGATCAGCTGGTCGTCGACGGTGTTGGGTTTCCCTTGGCCCTCGACACGCCACTTTTTGGGAATGCGCACAATGAGGGGGACGCGAGTTCCCGAGTCGTAGAGCCAGCGCTTGGCCCGGGGTAGGCCCACGCCGTGGTCGGACCAGTAAACGATGATGGTGTCCTCGTAGAGCCCGTCTTCTTTGAGCTGGGCGATGTGCTCGCCGACCCAGGCATCCATCGCGGTGATGAGCTCGTAGTTTCGCTTCCAGTCCTCCTTCACGATCGCGGTGGCGGGATAGTAAGGGGGAAGGGTGTCGAGTTGATCGGGGTCTTGTCGCTCGCTGGGGGAGAGGCCTTTCGTGACGCTCTCGTACTTGCTCTTCGAGGCGATTCCGCTTTCGTGGCAGCCGGTGAAATTAAAGACGGAGAAGAAGGGCTGGTTCGCGTCCTTTCGGTTCTTCCAGTGGCCTTTTCCTCCACTGACATCCCAGGTCTCTTTCGGGTCTTTGAATTGGTAATCTTTCTTCGAATTATTCGTGCCGTAGTAGCCCGCCTTCCGGAGATAAATTGGGAAGGGCTTGATGGTGTCGGGCATCTCCGCGTTGCAGCGCATGTGCATGGTGCCGATCGATGTTTGATACATTCCCGTGATGATTCCGGAGCGGCAGGGCGCGCACACGCCGGCGGCGGTGAAGGCGTGGGTGTAACGGACTCCTTCTTTGGCAAGTTGATCGAGATTGGGAGTGATCGCGTGAGGATCGCCGTAGCAGCCAAAGTGGGCCCCGATGTCTTCGGCTGAGAGCCAGAGAATGTTGGGCCGATCCGCCGCCGGAGCGATGATCGTAAAAAGAATAAAGAAGAGCGCTGCTTTCATAAACGCCATGTAAGCCGGACTCGGTTTAGGATGCGATCCTGGAGTGTGAAAAGATGATCCTCAGGATTTTGTGCGCCTCAAGGTGAGCGGAATTGAATAGAAGTTTGGGTGTGACCCGCTTCAGTTGTTTTTTTAAGACGCCCTTGTCTCTCCTTCTTGTTGTCAGCTTCTGTTCTGGGCTGGCTCAGGGAAAAGCGCGCGACTATCTCAAGAAGAAGGATGGGTGGTATTCGGGGGAGGAAGCGAAAGAGGTCGCGACGACGATTCTTTCTTTTCAAAGCGAGTCGGGTGGCTGGCCCAAGAATGTCGATACCACGGGTAAAAAATACGAGGGAAAGCAGAGTCAGCTGCAGGCGACCTACGACAACGGCGCGACGACTGACGAGTTGCGATTTCTGGCGCGAATGGTTCGAGCGACCGATGAGGAAGATTATCGTGAGGCCTTTTCCGAGGGCTTGGGATATGTTCTCGGGGGGCAGTATGCCAACGGGGGCTGGCCGCAATATAATCCTCCAGGAAAGGGCTACCACCGGCACATTACTTTTAATGACAATGCCATGGTCAGGTTGCTTCAGTTTGTCCGAGAAGTGGCTACTTCTGCCGATTATGCCTTTGTCAAAAAATCGCGTCGTGAGGCCGCGGCCAATTCTTTTGAGCGTGGCATTGGTTGTATTTTAAAATGTCAAATTCGGGTGCGCGATCAGTTGACGGGTTGGTGCGCCCAGCACGATAAAAATGATTTTCGTCCGAAAATTGCCCGGAGCTATGAGCTGGCGAGCTTGAGTGGGTGCGAGTCGGTTGGGATTGTTCGTTTACTGATGAGTCTCGATAGCCCTTCTCCTGAAGTGGTGAATTCTATTGAGGCGGCAGCCCGATGGTTTGAGAACTCCAAGCTCGAGGGAATTCGGGTGGTGAAGGTGAGAGACGAAAAGGGACCGGAGGGATTCAATAAGGTCGTGAAAAAGGACTCTTCGGCGCCCGCCCTGTGGGCGCGTTTCTACGATCTCGAAAGTAACCGGGCGATTTTTGTCGATCGGGATGGCGTGCCTAAACTGAACTTAGCGGACATCGGCGATGAGCGAAGAAATGGCTATGCGTGGTATGGCGGTTGGCCGAAGAAGCTCCTGGAAGAAGAGCTTGGTGAGTGGAGGAAGAGGCTTGGAAAGTAAGAGAGCACTTACTTATCACGGATGATAGGATCGAGATGCGCGTGGGTTCAGCGCGCTAAATTGTGACGAAGAGAATCCAGATGGGGGATTCTTAGCACAGATCTCTCTCTCGAGTTGGCGCTTTGGTAATCCTACGTGGATTACTTCAGCTCCTTAATCTTGATGTTTTTCCAGGCGGCCGTGAAGGGGCCTTGGTTTTTGCCGATGCCGTGGACCTGAAAGCCGAAGTGGCCTTTGGGGTGGGTCTTGTAGATCTCTTCGTCGCTGAGGTCGGAGATGAGTTCACCGTTGATCCAAGTTTTGATGTTGGCGCCTTTGGCAACGATGCGGAAGTGGTTCCACTCGCCGTCCTTGAAGTTCTTGTGCGGGACGAGCTTGTCTTTTGGAGTGAGCCATCCACGACCGGTGGCTTCGCCGTAGATGTAGCCGGCTTCGGCACCTTTTTCGCCAGAGGCTTCTGATTCAACCTGGGGGCCGTAAAGGCGACCTCCGAATTTGTCCTTCTCGACGTTCTTGAGAAGGGAGCGGATCTGGCAACCTGAGTTGAGGTTGTTGTGGAGCTTGGTGTCGAATTGGAGTTCGAAGTCGCTGTATTGCTTGTCGGTGACGAGGAAGGTGTTTGGGGAACCTTTGACGGTGGTTCCGACGATGACGTCGCCTTCGATCTTGTAGGTGGCTTTACCGCTCTTGATGGACCAGCCGGAGAAATCTTTTCCGTTGAAGAGGGGGGCGAAGCCGGTGTCATCGGCTGAAGCGAGAGAAGGGAGGAGCAGAGCGGTAAGGAGGGAGGCCGTGAATTTAATCATGGCCTCCTTTTACGGGGAGATGTGCGGAACCCTTTCAGGCTTACTTTTTGGCCTCAATTTTGAGGACCTTGACCACTTCGGTGGCGAGTTTCCTGGAGCCTGCTGGGGTGTAGTGGACGTCGGCCTTTCTCTGAATCCCGGCGGCGTGCTTTTTGGCGAAGGCATAGAGGTCGTGGATTTCCACGCCTTCCTCCGTCATGATTTTGGCGGCGATCTTGTTGTATTTGTCAGAATCGCCGACGACGCGGCCTCTCGCTCCCTCTGGAACGGGAGTGGTGTTGCGCCAGATGAGGCGGGCCTTGGTTTTCTTGAGACGCTGGACGAGGGTGCGGAGGTTTTTTTGGTAGTCGGCGGGAGTGACTTGTTGGTGGCTGTTTGGAGCATCCACGGCGCTAAGCTTGTCGCCTTTCCCGCTGATATACTTGAGGTCGTGGAGGCCCCAATTGAAGTGAATAACAGCCCATTTTTTATCCTTACCGCCGGTATTGAGCCAGGCTTCGAGCTCTTTGAGCCCCTTGGTGGTGGGTCCGCAGTTGGTGAGGGGCCGGTGGACGTTGGCTTTACCTTGGAGGGCTTTCTGAACATCGACGGTGTAGCCGATGGAGATGGAGTCACCGATGAGGAGGACGCGCGGAAGGCCTTCGATATCTGTGATAGGAGCCATCGCTCCTTTTTTCTGGCCGCAGGCCGTTGTGCTGAGGGCGGCGATGAGTAAAATTGTCTTGAACATCCCGTAGCCTCTTTTTTTAGGGGGGCGATTGCAAGCTTCCTTGTTTTGGTGTTGATCCATCGGAAAGGCTCCCCGTGGAAGCCATCTTCTACACCAATCGGCCGAGCTCCTCCAAGTGACAAGGTCACTTCCACTACTGTGTCATTCAACGATCCGGCGATGATTGATAAGCCACGCTCCTTCCCCACGTTCGAAGGAACTGATCATTGGCCGATATTTGTCCCTGAGCAGCAGAATAAATTAAAGCGCTAAAATGCACTCCCCTTTTTCTCGAGGCGGGAGCATTTTCGCGTTACTTGTATGAGCTATTTGTTAACTTTTTCCCTTCCCCTCCATGAATTTCAAATCCACTCTCATACCTGTATTGTTATTGGTTGGTAGCCGTTCTCTGGCCCAAACCAACATCGCGATCGGCCGGCCGGTCTCGGCTTCCGGGCAAACGTGGTCAGGTCAGGTGGCGGCTAATCTCACTGATGGGAATGAAGCGAATCAGTCCCATCCTCTCGCCAGTTCCGGGACTCTCGGATTTTACTATGAGATTGACTTGGGCAGCACCACAAATCTTGGCTCGATCGAATTAGTGAACCGCAGCGGATGCTGTCCCGAGCGGCTCTCCAACTATCGCGTCGAAATCCGGGTCGACAATGGTGGCTCCGCTGGAGCTGTCACCTGGAGCGCCGATATCCGCACGGATGGTTCCGACTCCGGCCAAGGCGGGCGCGACCTTGTTTCAGCCTCACTCGACTCGGCAAACTCAATGTCCGGGCGTTATGTCCGCGTCGTCAATCTCAGCAACGCCGCTTACAATCCCCAAATCGCCGAAATTGAGGCCTTTGAAGCCCCTTTGCCAAACATTAACTTCTTCACCGTCGATCAAGGAAACATCACCGCCACGGGCGACCCCAATCTCCCCACCAGCGCCGAGCTTTCGTGGACTGTGAGCAACGTAGACACAATCACTATTGATCAGGGAATTGGGGCAGTCGCGCTGACCGGACAGCAAACAATCATGCCCGCTATTACGGCGACTTACGTGCTCACCGCCACCAACTCTTCCGGCACTATCTCAAAATCCGTCACGGTAGGAGTCGACGAACCCGTCATCCCGCCCGCCCTCACCGAGTTCATGGCTGCCAATGCCTCAACTCTGGATGATCAATTTGGTAACAGCTCCGATTGGATCGAAATTCAAAACCGCAATTCCTTCGATCTCTCCCTGGAAGGATACCACCTCACCGACAAGGCCGACAATCTCACTCAGTGGACCTTCCCCGCGGGCTCCTCTATTTCCGCCAACGGCTTCCTCGTCGTCTTTGCCTCGGGAGAAAATCTCATCAATCCCACTGAAGCGCTTCACACCAACTTCTCCCTCAAAAAAAGCGGTGAATACCTCGCTCTCGTTGATCGCGATGGCAGCACCATCCTCACCGACTTCAACTACCCTGAGGAAAAACAGGATATCAGTTACGGCCTTGAAATTGACGGCACCACCGCCGGGTTTTTCTCTCCCGCCACTCCCGGAAGGACCAACACCACCAGCTTCGCCGGCTTCACCGATGACACCAAATTTGACATCCCCCGAGGCTTCTACGAAACCGCTCAAGCGATCACGATTACAAGCAATACCCCAGCCGCCACCATCCGCTACACCACCAACGGAAGCGAACCTTCAGTATCCAATGGCACCACCTACTCCGGTCCCGTCAGCGTCACCACCACCACCGTCCTCCGCGCCATGGCCTTCAAGACCGGCCTCGCTCCCACAAACGTCGACACCAACACCTACCTCTTCGTCGATGACGTCATCGCGTCCCCGGAGTTGAACACCTCCGTGACCCCACAAATGCAGGCCTCCCTCACTGAGGTTCCCACTCTTTCTATCGTCACCTCTCAAGCGATCAACGGCACCTCCGAAGTTCCTGCCTCTTTCGAGCTGATCAACCCCGATGGCACGCCGGGATTCCAAGAAGACTGTGGCGTCAAAAATTTCGGCGGAGCTTTCACCGACTTCGCCAAGAAGAACTTCCGCATGTATTTCCGAAGCCGATACGGAGCTTCCAAGTTAAAGCATCCCCTCTTCGAGGGCTTCGACCGCGGCATCTCCGCCACCGACACTTTCGACCAATTGAATATCCGCTCCGGCTCCCATGACATGGAACGCCGCGGCTTTTACATGTCGAACCGCTTTACCGATGACACCATGCTCGACATGGGCAATATCAACCCGCACGGGCGCTTCATGCACCTGTATCTTAATGGAAAATACTGGGGCGTCTTCCACCTCCGCGAACGCTGGAGCGCCGACCTCATCACCTCCTACCTTGGTGGACCCAAGGACGCCCACGAAGCGATCAACGGAAACTGGAACGTCGGCGGCTGGGCTGACTCGGTTGCCCCTCCCTACGATGGCGACGGCTCGGCCTGGGAACGCATCAAAATCTTCGCCCTTTCCAGCACCCCCCAGAACTTCGACGACCTCATGCCCTATCTTGATACTCAACATTTCATCGATTACATGATCATGTTTATGTTTGGAGATTCGGAGGCCGAATACCGCACCGCCGGACCCGCCGACATTGGAAGCGGCTTCAAGTGGTTCCTCAACGATGCCGACGGCTACCTCCGCACCGCCGGAAACCGCACCGGCTTCGCCAGCAACACTCCCGGCGTCTTCGGCCGCAGCGCGGGCGACGGCCCTGGCTCGATCTTCAGCCTTCTTTTCAAAGCCGGAAACCCCGAATTCCGCACCCTCCTTGCCGACCGCATTCACAGACATTACTTTAACGAGGGTGCCATGACGCCGAGCAAAACCATCTCAAGGCTCGAGGAACGCTGCGACGAAATGGACGCCCCCTTCTACGCCGAAGCCCTGCGCTGGAACTACCGCAGCCACAACTCCTGGACCTCTGCCAAAAACAACGCCATCAGCAGGATCCTCCCCGGCCGAAGCAACAGTGCCCTCAGCCAATTCCGCTCCGCCGGATTCTATCCCGCCACCATCGCCCCCGTCTTCAGTCAGCACGGCGGCGATGTGTTCTCCGGCTTCAACCTCACCATGGCGGCCGGCAGCGGCACCATGTATTACACCATCGATGGCAGCGACCCCCGCCTCGAAGGTGGCGGCATCAACCCCGGCGCTCTTCCATTCCAAGGGGGACAAAACACCACTACCATCATCCCACAAAAATCCGACTGGAAATACCTCGACGATGGCTCCGACCAGGGAACGACCTGGCAAGATACCGCCTTCGATGACTCCAGCTGGGCATCCGGCCCCGCCATCCTCGGTTACGGCGAGCCAGTCATTGCCACCACCGTTTCCTTCGGTCCGACAGGTTCCACAAAGCATCGCACCACCTACTTCCGCAAATCAATCACCCTTGCCAACACCGCCGAGATTCTTAGCGGATCCATCGAGATCAAACGCGACGATGGAGCCGTCGTCTACCTCAACGGCACCGAAGTGGGCCGCACCTCCATGCGGACCGGTGCAATCGACTACCAAACCCTCGCCAACACCGCAGCCGACGATGGCGATGGCTTCCACACGCTGGGCATCCCCACCAATCTCTTTCTCGATGGCAATAACACCATCGCCGTCGAGATCCACCAAAGCAGCGACGGGAGCTCCGATCTCCAATTCGACCTCGAACTTAAGATCACCCGGCCCGCCGCCGGAGCCAGCACCCTTTCTATGACCGAAAACACCTTCGTTCGTTCCCGCTCCCTCAATGGCAACAATTGGTCGGCCCTGAATGAAGCCTTCTTTAATGTCACCTCATCCGCTCCCGTCGAACCAGCGGAAGTCTTCCCCGCCGAAATTCACTACAATCCCACCGGACCCGACGACTCGGAATTCATCGAACTCCACAACCGCTCCGGCCACGCCATCAATCTTCGCGCTTGCTTCTTTTCCGCAGGAATCGACTTCACCTTCCCCGACAATCGCGACATCCCTCTGGCCCCCAACGCCCGCGTTCTCCTCGTCGACAGTCAATTTGGAATCGATGAAGCCTACGGCCCCGGCCTTCCCGTCATTGGCGTCTACCGCGATAACCTTAACAACGGCGGAGAAAACCTCACTCTCATGACACCCGATGGCATCACCGCCCTCTTCAGCGTCACCTACGATGGCGCAGATCCCTGGCCGCAGGAAGCCGATGGCACCGGACGCAGCCTCGTCCTGAGCGATCCCACTGACCTCAACAACCCCGCCAGCTGGCGACCCAGCCTGACAGTTGGTGGCACTCCCGGAACTGACGACTCCGTCCCCTTCTCCGGCGACCCGGACGCCGACCTCGATGGCGATCAATTCACCGCCTTCACCGAGTATGTCCTCGGCACCGATGACTCCATCGCCGGAGACGCCATCGGCCTCACTACTTTCCTCATTAACGAGACCGGCCACTGGGAATTCATTTTCCCCCAAGCTCTCACCGCCACCGATGTCACCGCCACCGTCCAAATTTCAACGAATCTGACTTCGTGGGATCCCATCACAATCACCGAAGCCGTTTTCACTCACTCAACACTCAGCGCAGGCCGTATTCTAAGAACATTCACCTCGGTGAATCCCGCCACAGCTGACCGCCTTTTCGTCCGCTTATCCCTCCAAAAAGTCGTAAATTAGCGCTCCTTGTTTTGGTGTTGATTCATCGGAAAGGCTCACAGAAGAGGCCACTTTCTGGGACAATCTCACCTCAGCGTTCTCACCAGTGGCCTCTGCACCCCACTCAACGGAGCGCCCATCCTCGAAACAAATGCCGGCTGCGACCTCCTCGGCCGACTCCTCGCGGAAGAATACAGTTCCCGAAATCTCACGACGCTCACGAACGACAAGAAGATGGCAAAGTTGAATGGCGCCGAGGATCACTAGATCCGCGATGGCGCATGAATCTTCCTTCTTCCCCGCCATAAGATCATCAACGAGAGTATTCCGTGCAACACCGGCGTTGACTTGGGAACCCTCGTCACCGGCATGGTCGGTGACACCCTGGCGGGTCGGAGTCCCCTCTACAAGGTGGAGGAATTCATCGCCGAGCAGTTCGGCTTCAGCGCTCGAAGCGGGCAACTTCTGGCGTGGAGACTTAAAATTTTTCGCTAGGGTAGTGATGTTGATTCCTTCACCTCATTGTTTGCTCGGGTCAGGAAATAGTGATGGCAAGATGGTTTTTCGGGGGCTAGATTGTCTTCTCTGAAAATCATGAAGCACTTCTCTTTTTCCTCTGGTCTCGCCGTCTTTTTTGGTCTTCTCCTCACTAGTTTTTCGCAAGGAGAATTCATTATTGGCGAGTTTCTTGCCGAGAATTCCGGGATTTCTGTGGCCGATGAAGATGGCTTTCCGGCGGACTGGATTGAGATCCGAAATACGGGGACGACGGCGGAGTCGCTGAATGGCTATTCGCTCACCGATGCCCCTCTGAATCCGACGAAGTGGACTTTTCCTGATGTGACGGTTCCGGGAGGCGGGGCGATTTTGGTCTACGCTTCGAGAAAAAATCGGGCGGTTGCCGGGTCCGAGCTGCACACGAACTTTTCGCTCGATATCGATGGTGAGTATCTCGCCCTGATCGAGCCTGACGGGAGTTCCATTGAGGACTCATTCAGCCCGGAGTATCCCCAGCAGTATCCTGATATTTCTTACGGATTGGGAGTGGGCGGACCGCGGGTTGCGGCGGTCTTTGTTCCGGTGGGAGCCCCCCTGAACTATTTGATTCCGACGGAGGAAATCGGAGATTCGTGGAAGATGGCAGATTTCAATGACGAAGCCTGGACACCGGCTCATTCCGCGATGGGTTGGGGATATAGTACGACCGTGGGAGATGAAATTGCTGCGGATGGAGACTTGGAGGACGTGATGAAGGGAGTGAATGCTTCGGTGTTTATGAGGATGCCTTTTCAGATCGATGACCCGGCGCAGATTGCCTCAATGCTCTTTCGGGCCAAGGTTGATGACGGTTATGTAGTCTGGCTCAACGGAGTTCAGATCGGAGCCAAGAATGATCGCAATCCGCTTCTTTTTAATTCCAGGGCAAGTTCGGGAGAAGAGGTAAGAGTTGGTGATCTTTTCGAAAATCATCCAGTCGACTTTGCTGGAAATCTAGTGGCCGGAGAAAACATGCTCGCGATTCAGGCGATGAACAGCTCAGCGGGGAGTTCGGATTTCATCATTATCCCGGAACTTCTGGGCGAGACCCAGGATTCCAATGCTCCTGCTGAGTCGGGCTATTTCGAAGTGACTACGCCCGGGATGGTGAATGGTTCCCCAAGTGCCGCTCCTCCGGGAGAGGTCCAAGTGAGTGTGACGAGTCGTGTTTTTACGGAAACATTTGAGCTAACACTGAGTGTCGATGACCCTGAGGCCACTATTTATTACACTTTGGATGGCACCTTGCCGACCAACGATCTTGCCAATATTTCTCCGGAATACTCAGGCCCGATCACGATCGACGGCTCGACTCTTGTGCGATCCCGGGCCTTGCGTCAGGGGGCTCTGCCGGGTCAGGGAAGAAGCGAGGGCTACATGAAGATGGCCGCGTCCGAGGAGAATTTTTCTTCCGATCTTCCCGTGGTTTTGCTGTCTTCCTTTGGAAGGGGCGCGCCGTTTGCCTCGAGTTCTTCCTTTCGAAGGGATGTCTTCATGCTGATCTACGAGCCGGACCCGGTGAGTGGTCGAACGACCTTTGATTCGGAGCCGACCCTCTCAGCGCGAGGTGGTTATAAGAAGCGAGGATCTAGTTCTGCGAACTTCCCGAAGTATGGCATGTCCTTCGAAAGCTGGGATGATTTCGATGAGGACAAGGATATTCAACCACTCGATTTCGCGAAGGAGGCGGACTGGATTTTGAATGCGCGTTACACCTTCGATCTGTCGTTGATGAGGAATCCTTTCATCTACCAGTTGAGTAACGAAGTGGGTCAATGGGCTACCAAAACCCGCTTTGTGGAGCTTTTCAATGATGCCAATGGGGGAGAGGTTGTCGCGAGAGATTACTTTGGAGTCTACACCTTCATGGAGAAGATCAAGCAGGGCGATGATCGTGTCGATATCGCGAAGCTCAATCTTTGGGAGAACAATGATCCCGATATCACGGGAGGCTATATTCTTAAGCATGATCGCTCGAACTCAGACGAATCGACCTTTACGGTGAGTGGGTTCAATCAACGATTGGTGAATGTGGATCCTGGTGCGGGGGAGATCTCCACGGAGCAGAAGTCTTACATTAGCGATTATAGCAATGAAATCACGGTTGCGCTTCGGGACAGCAATGGGATTCATCCGACGACCGGGAAGCATTTTTCAGAGTATCTCGATGTCGATTCCTTCGTCGATCACTTCTGGCTCAATATTCTTGTGATGGATCCGGATTGGGGGCGCCTTAGTCAGTTTTTCCATAAGGACAAAGAAGGAAAAATGATTGCCGGTCCCATCTGGGATTATGATCGGACGATGGGATCGACGGATGGCCGGGATAACGATCCCCTCCGTTGGGAAGCGAATACGAATGACACGAGTTCCACTTGGTTTGACAATCAGCACCAGTGGTTTGGTTTACTTTTTGGGTTCAATACGTCTCAGGACAATACCAAGAACATGGCCGATCCCCAGCTCATTACGGAGCGCCCGGACATTTTTCAAAAGATTATTGATCGCTGGTATTCGCTGCGATCAGATGAGTTTTCTTTGAGCAATATTAACTCGATTATTGATGGAATGTCGACGGAGCTGACTGAGGCTCAGGCCCGAAATTTCACGCGGTGGACGTCTCTTCGACCAGGCGTCAATTCGGGTCCTTATTTCTCAGCGGGTGGGACGAGTGGCTGGACGAAAGAAGTTTCTCATCTCCGGGGCTGGCTGGAAGTGCGGGCCGAGTGGATCGATTCACAATTTTTCAGCCCACCAACTTTGAGTCAAAACGGGGGAATGGTTGCGGAGAACTACCAACTCTCGATGAGCGCCGGACAGGGGAATGTATACTACACCCTTGATGGAAGCGATCCTCGGGCGCCCGGGGGAAGTCCTTCTGCTTCGGCGGTGCAAGGATCGATGGCCACGCTCACCGGGACGACCACTGTGATGGCCCGGGCCTATGACGGTCAGGAGTGGGGAGCGCCCGCCTTGGCGACTTTTGTCATCGGGGCAGAAATTGCCGACAGCACGAATCTTGTGATTTCTGAAATTATGTATGATCCCAAGGGGCCGACCCAGGGTGAAATCGCGGCGGGGTATGACGACGATTCCTTTTTTGAATACATTGAGTTGCTCAATATTTCCAATGCTCAGATCGATCTGACCGCGGTGTTATTCACGGATGGATTGGATTTCGATTTTACGGGTTCGGCGGTCACGGTGCTTGGGCCGGGGGAGCGGGTCTTGGTGGTTCGGAATCAAGCGGCCTTCCTTTCTCGCTATGGCGCAGGCCTCGCTAATTTGATCGCGGGGGAGTTTGCCAATGACACCGGGCTTTCGGGAAATGGGGAACAGCTTGTGTTGAGTGGACAATTTGGCGTCATTAGTGATCTCACTTATAACAATAAATTTCCTTGGCCTGAATCTTCGGATGGGGCTGGTCCCAGTCTGGTTCTGGTGGCACCGGGATCAGATCCTGATGAAGGATTGGCAGGGAACTGGCGGCCCAGCGTGAGCGCTTCCGGAAGTGCGGGAGCGGGCGATGCGATTGCCTTTGTTGGCGATCCCAACGCGGACCTCGATGGCGATGGGGTGACGGCCTTTGCGGAGTATGCGCTGGGGACGAGTGACTCGGATGCCGGAGAAGGAAAAGACGTTCTACGAGCGAGTGTTGGAAACGATGGCCGTTTCAAGCTGACTTTCCCAAGAAATCTTGCCGCTGACGATGCGATCATCGCGATCGAAGTTTCATCCAACCTGGATGATTGGGCGGCGGCCGGTGAGATGCTGGATCTGGATCAGGAGACTTATGATGGCAACGGGATCGTGACTTACATTTATGAAACGCCTGACCAAGCGGCGCTGAGTGATCGGCTCTTTGCCCGACTGCGGGTGCTGGCGCGCTAGCGAATCGCCCTTGTAGAAAAGAAGGAGCCTTGAGATTCATTTTAGGCTCAAATCTGGATGCGCCGTTTTGAAGCGAGAAAGCGACTATCGTTACTTCAATTCTTCAGAGTAGAGAAAGCCGCGGGAACACTCCATCTAGCGGGACGAATTATTGAAGAGATCTTCCTTTGGGAGGGGAACCTGCGAGCCGAGGGGAAGAAGTAGGGAGAGGAACAGGAGAGATTTCACGGAATCAGATTACGCGAGGGTGCGCAGCATATTTTGAGATCTCGTTCTTACTCGGAAAGAATAGTGGCTACCGGAAAATGATCAGAGGGCCACTGGGTTCCGCTGTGATGGCGCTCGATCCATGCTTTTTTCACCTTGGCGTCTCCAAGAAGAAAAATATGGTCGATGGTGCCGGTGGCGGAGCTTTTGCCATTCCATGAGTGGAAGGTGCCGCGGTTGGTGCCCTCTTCATGTTGTGAGAGAAAGGCATTGGTCCATTTTGCGTCCGTCAGCTTCTTGAGTGCGGGGTTGGTCTCGGTGGCATTGAAGTCGCCCATGAGAATGACTTGGGTCTCGAGATGAGGTTTGAGGCGCTCGAGAATGAGATCGACGGATTTGATTCGCGATTCCTGGCCTCGGTGATCCCAGTGGGTGTTGAAGACGGTGATGATTTTTCCATCTTTCTTCCGCTTGAGGGTCGCCCAAGTGCAGACCCGTTCGCAGACATTGTCCCAAGTCATCGAACCTGCAACCTCAGGGGTGTCGGAGAGCCAGAAGGTGCCGTGCTTGAGCGCTTCGAACTGATCTTTGCGGTAGAAGATGGGCGAGAATTCGCCCTTCTTTTTGCCATCGGCTCTCCCCACTC
Source organism: Akkermansiaceae bacterium (assembly GCA_028822935.1). Taxonomy (GTDB): domain Bacteria; phylum Verrucomicrobiota; class Verrucomicrobiia; order Verrucomicrobiales; family Akkermansiaceae; genus SW10. The sequence goes on along the minus strand of JAPKCM010000005.1, from coordinate 6,291 downwards.
CGATCCGGTTGTAGTTTGGGAGGGCTTTCTCGAGAAAGACGATTTGTTCCCAAAGTGCTTCCTGCAGGCCTAAGATCTGCGGGTCCATTTTCTGAATGGTGGCAGTGACCAGTTCACGGCGATTGCCCCAGCTGCGCTCGCCTTTATCTCCGCCAGCGTAGCGGATGTTGAAGGTGGCCAAGTGGAGGTCGGCGGCGGCGAGAGCGGTCGTTAAGAAGAGAAGGAGGAGTTTCATGGGGGCGAGAGTATGAGTGGAGATCTTATTTTATCTTCAAATGATTAGCTCTGGGTTACAGAGATGCCGTCGGAATGCCAATCAAGAATCAATTCATCCACGAAGTCTTCGAACATCAGAAGGCCGATCTCCTTCATCATCTGCTAGAGACGGAGGAGGACTTGCACACCGTGATTGTTTTCTCAAGGAGCCGGGACGCCGTTCATGCGCTCACTTCTTCGCTCAATAAGGCCGGGATTCCGGTGGGTTCCTTGCACGGAAATAAGAAGATCGAACTTCGGGAGCGCAGTCTGCGGGAGTTGAAAGAGGGCAAGATTCGCGTGCTGGTAGCAACCGAAGCGGTGGTGCGTCTTCTCGATATCGCGGGAGTTCGGAACGTCATTCACTTTGAGTTCCATGAATTGGACGAAGATTACCTGCGACGCGTTGAGTGTGTGCAGAGGGCAGGGGGAGAGGTTTTGACCTTTGTGAGCCCGAAGGATTTGAATTTATTGGGCAAGCTTGAAGAATTGGTCGGCGAAACATTGCCTCGCCGGACTGCGGAAGGTTTCGCCTATGACGATCAGCCGCGAACAGGGAAAGATCTTGTTGGTCAGGTGGATCGCTCGAACAAAACGAATTCGAAGCCCCTTCAGCATAAGAAACCGAAGCTGAAGAATAAAGGTCCCCGCCGGAAGACGGGTCGAACTCGCAAAAAATAGGCCTCCCGCCTGCAACATTTCCCGTTTCTCAACCGTTCTTTTAGATCCCGCGATGACTAAATATTTGACCCTCTTCCTCGTTCTTTCGTTCTCTGTTTTCGCCAAAGATAAGCCCAATTTCATCATCATCTTCACCGATGATCAGGGCTACGGGGACCTAAGTTGCTTCGGCTCGAAGACAATCAAGACGCCCAATATTGACCGGTTGGCGAAAGAAGGTCGGAAGTTTACCAACTTCATGGTGGCCTCACCGGTGTGCACCCCTTCGCGCGCGGCGCTCTTGACGGGATGTTATCCGAAGCGAATTGGGATGCATCAGCATGTTCTCTTTCCTTCTTCGACAAAAGGCCTGAATCCCACCGAGCACACCATTGCCGATCATCTGAAGTCCCAAGGCTATGCCACGGCTTGCTTCGGAAAGTGGCATCTGGGGCATCATCCTGAAACGTTGCCGCAGCAGAATGGCTTCGATACCTACTTCGGCATTCCTTACTCGAATGACATGAATCACCCCGACAACAAGGGGAAGCCGAAGGGCGGACATGCTGGGATGGATGCGCTTTGGAATGATCCGGAGTCCACTCTAACCAAGTGGAAGACTCCGCTCATGGAGAATGAAAAAATCGTCGAGCTTCCGGTGGATCAGCGGACGGTGACGCGGCGCTATACCGATCGATCGATCGAATTTATCAAAGCGAATCAGGACAAGCCCTTCTTCCTCTACTTGCCGCATTCAATGCCGCACATCCCGCTTTACGTCCCGGATGAGGTGCGTGATGCCGATCCCAAGCGTGCTTACATCAATGTCATTGAGCACATCGACCAGCAGGTGGGTCGCATTGCCGATCTTCTTCGGGAATCGAAGCTGGGGGAGAATACCTATCTCATCTTCACGACGGATAACGGCCCTTGGCTTCAGTTCAAACATCACGGCGGGTCGGCTGGTCCGTTGCGTGATGGAAAAGGAACGACCTTCGAAGGCGGGCAGCGGGTTCCTTGTGTGATGTGGGCACCGGGTCGCGTTCCGGCGGGAACGACTTGCGACCAGCTTTGCGGAACGATCGACCTTCTTCCGACGATTGCCTCACTCACCGGGACTCCCCTTCCAGAGGATCATAAAATCGACGGTCTTGATATTTCCTCGCTCGTCAAAGGAGGCAACGATTCGCCTCGGGATGAATTCCTCTATTACACCTCCCAAGGTGCGATTCAGGGAATTCGACAGGGAGACTACAAGTTGCTCATCAAGGGACCTCGAAACCCGAAGAAGAATCCGAAGGCGAAGACCCAGGTGCTTCTTTTTAATCTTACTTCAGATCTCGGCGAGCAGACGAATCTCGCTGGGAAGGAGCCCGAAAAGGTGGCCGTTTTGAAAAAGCGGATGTTGGAGTTGGATGCGGAAGTGGAGAAGAATGCCCGCAAGCCCTGGCTCAAGAATTAGGGATTTTCGCTGTCCCAAGTTGATGAAGCATGGAGCCAGAGGAATTTGGTTTCGATCTTCGGTTGATGGAAGATCTGGGGATGGGGGAGGTTGGAGATTTCTACTTCTTCTCGATGCCGGGATCACGACGGCCTCCGAATTTTTTCGGCGTGAGCTTCGCTTTGACGGGCTTGAGTTGCTTGCCTTTGAGGCGTTCTTTGTCCTTGGCGATGGCGAACCATTGCGTGGCCATTTTTTCGACCTTGGCCGGATGCTTGGCAGCGAGGTCGTTGAGTTCGGTGCGGTCATCGGCGAGGTTGTAGAGTTCCCATTTACCTCCCTTGGCGGAGGCGATTTTCCAGTCGCCGGAGCGGAGGGCACGGTCGGTGGCGTAGTGGAAGTAGAGCGGGTCGTGTGGGGTCGATTGGGAACCTTGGAGAATAAGGGAGAGGGATTGGCCTTCGAGGGGATCGATGTTTCGGTCCGCGACTTTGCGTTGATATTGGGTGCCGGAGAATTCGAGGAAGCTCGGGAGAAAGTCGATGAGATGGGCGGGCTGATCGGTGATGGTCCCCAAGGGAGTCTTCTTGCGCGTTGGGTCTCCCTTGGCCTTTTTGAGAGGGAAGTTTCCGGGAAGCTTTGCGATCATGGGGGAGGCGATGCCGCCCTCGTGCTGGTTCTGTTTATAGAGACGGAAGGGAGTGTTTCCGACGGAGGCCCAGCCGACGTCGTAGCACCAGTAGGACTTGGGATCCCAGGGCTTTTTCTCTTTGCCGCGGGTGCGGTCGAAGGGGCAGGCGCCGTTGTCGGAGCAGAAGAAGATGGCGGTGTTTTGGTAGAGGCCCTTTGCTTTGAGATGGGCGATGAGGCGGCCGATGTTTTGATCAAGGACGTCGATCATGGCGGCGTAGACTTCCATGCGGTCTTCTTCCCATTGTTTCTCTTCGGGAGTGAGAGAGTCCCAGGCGGGGACGTGGGCGGCGCGGGGAGAGAGCTTCCATTTGGCGGGGAGGAGGCCGGTCGCGATTTGTTTTTCGTGGCGACGTTTCCGGAGGACGTCCCAGCCTTCGCTATATTTGCCGTCGTGTTTTTTGACGGCGGCTTCGGGGGCTTGGAGAGGATAGTGGGGGGCGTTGTAAGCGCAGTAGAGGAGGAAGGGTTTTGGGGAGTTGGAAGTTTTCAGTTTCAAGTTTTCAGTCTGATGCTCTGAGAGGAAGTCGATGGCGAAGTCGGTGATGACGTTCGTGGTGTAGAAAGGTTTTTCTTTGTGGGTGGCAGGGACTTTCCAAGGCTGACCATCTAAGCGGAAGCTGTTGTCTCCCGTGAAGAAGTTGGTGGCTCCGGAAAGGTGGCCCCAGTAGCGGTCGAAGCCGAAGTCGGTGGGTTGTTGATCGAGGTGCCATTTCCCGACCATCATGCTGTGATACTGATCCCCGAGATGCTCGGCGAAGGTGGCTCCACGGGAGAGGGTCGCTCCGCCGGCTTGGTCACAGTAGAGGCCGGTGAGGAGCGAGACGCGGGAGGAGTGGCACTTGGCGGTGTTGTAAAACTGGGTGAAGCGGAGTCCGTCTTGGGCGAGTTGGTCCAAGTTGGGAGTCGGGATTTCCGAGCCGTAGCAGCCGATGTCGGAGAAGCCGAGGTCATCGGCCATGATCATGACGATGTTGGGGCGGGCTGATTGCGTATCCTTAAATGTGAATTCCGTCTGGGCGGGGGAAACTTGGAGGAAGGAGGCTGAAAGGAAGAGAATGAGAAGTGAGCGCATCAGGTGATTCGGGAGGTTTGTGATTGTCGTCGGTGAAATCACTTCATCAAGGATCATTTCGGAAAGGATGAAATCAGGTTCCTTTTTAGGAATTCTGTGAGAAAGAGAGAGGGGTTTCAACTGATCAGTTCATCCGAGGGTTTTCCGAGAGGTCTGACACCACGATTCCCTAAATCGGTCTTTTGAAATGAATGTCGAGTCGCACCGCCCAACAACCAAGCTCCAGGTTTTGTCTCTTTCGTGGTTCCCAACTTCTAAAACCCATACCGGCTCAACCGACGGGCTTCAAGCTTGCGATCCCCCGAAAAGACCACTTCCTGCACCATTATGCCCCGAGCTGGCAATGATCTTATAGACGGGAGGAGCGGGGGAGAATGGTGCACAAAGTGGGCTTCTCAGCGGGTCGTCGTTCGGTGAAGTCGACCAGGTGGAGCGATTAGTGAGGCTTCCAGTTCTTGACTTTTTATGCCAGAATACACGGATGTCGATGAGTGTCCGAAACATCATTTTCTTTCTCGCCTTCTTTTCCCTGCAGTCCTGCTCCACCAGTAGTTCTACGAAGAAAGTGGTCGGCTCGAATTGGGGCGCGGTTCAGTCCTTTATCAACGCTCAACGTCGGGCCGGTCATCCCAATTACAACCCGGAGTGGCTTTACCTCGTCGATCCAGCCGCCCAACGGATGCACGTCATTTCCCTCAAAACCGGTAAGATTCGCGAGACTCTTCGTTGCGGGACCGGAAAACGAGGTCTCGGCTTTGCGCATGCGCAAACCCCTCCCGGATTTTTCACGATGGGCGGTGTCCGCATCGCGAAAAACGCCGATTCTGCCATCCAAACCGGGGATTCCAAGAAAGGCGTCAGCGGCATTTACGCGGAGATCCTTTATCCTCCGACCCATCCTGATCCCACGCTGCGAGGCTATGTTCCTAATGGAGTAGTGATCCATTCCTACAATCCTGACGCCAGTGAAATGCTATACCAACGCCGAGCCCAAAGAATGATCGGGCGTATTCCGTGCACCGCGGGTTGCTCCGTTCCCGAGATCGACGAAGCCCACAAACTCATCTCATATCTCAAAAAATCAGCCGGGAGATTTGACCCCACCGCCCGTCCAAACGCCAACCTCCGGAGCCTCATTAGCCGGGGCTCGGTTAAAATCTATCAACATGATCGACTCGGTGACCCCATCTACATTCTCAACCGACAATAGCCACACCATTTATACGGACTCCAAATGCTTGCGCACCGATAGTTCTAATCAGGAGATTTATTCTCTTCGTTGGTGAGGCTGCGGTCTTCCCGGGGGTTAGGTGATTGGTGAAGCTGGTGGTTGGTTTATAGGGAAGGTTGCCGTAGACGGTGCCATCGAGGAAGCGGGGGTTGGTGTTACTGGTGTTGATTTGGGGATCGGTTGGGCTTGTCGAAGTTGGGTGAGGACGTTGATCATGGAGCCGAAGCCTATGATGCCACAGGTTCCCTGCGCAGGAATCGGCGGCGAGAGGTAGACGGCGTCGGAGAGCTTGATCGCCCTCGTCAAGGAAGGCACCATTTCTCTATGGGAAAAGGATATGAAGAAAATCAGGCGCGGCTCTCGGCTCTTTCGTTGTTGGGGAAGGACCTCGCGCGTCGGGCAAAATCGACCTGCGAGCTCAGCTTGAACTCAGGAGTGCCTCTCCGCATTTATGAAGTTTCTCCCGTGTCAAAAACACCGGAGCTGGATCGCTGTCTGATGCTCAGTGATGAGGTGATCGCAGCGCTTGAGAAACCAAGTCTACTTAAGGCGGACGAATGGCGTCATCTGGGCGAGCTGATTTGGACGGAGTTGCCAATCCAGCAGCTGATGGTGGTGCGGTTCTTACAATATCTCGGAAAGACGACTCCTTGGTGTCAGCAAACTATCGAGGAGGCTTATCTTGATGACGAAGTGATTGCGGCCGCGGAGGCGGTGCCGCTGGGGTAGAAAACCCCGCGTCATCGAAATAACACGGGCTTTTTTCGGATTGCCTGCGGGGCAAGGAGAGTGGTTGTTCGGAGGTCGGAGGCTAAGAGCCTCTACTACTGAAGGGGCTGCTTTGGTCATAGATGATTTCGATCTGGATGAAACGTGAATCGCCAACGGTTTGGCAGGGGTGGGTGATCTTTTTGCGTTGGCCGGACTTGGACTGGACGG
>JAPKCM010000137.1 GCA_028822935.1 Akkermansiaceae bacterium | reverse complement strand
CAAGCTCAATACCGTGATGGTCAGGCCCAGACGAAGCGCCTGCGTGAACTCCATGCCAACGGAGAGCTTGGTGAGATTCCCGAACAGGCTTTTTTTGGAAAGCGGCCGTCTGAAGAACTCTACGATATGGAGAAAGATCCTCATCAGGTCAAAAACCTCGCAGACGATCCGAAGTTCGCCGAGGAACTTAAACGTCACCGCAATTTGCTCACCACCTGGATCAAGAAAACCGGCGACAAAGGAGAACAACCCGAATCGGAAAAGAACCTCCGCGCCATCTACAAGCGTTGGGGCAAGAAATGTGTGAATCCGGAATTTGATGTCTTTAAAAAAGAGGCAGCCCAAACAAAGTAGGCTTCTCACTCAATGATCAGAATCATTCAGGCAATCTGCCTGGGCTTCCTATCTTCTGCGCCCGCTCAAGGGATCCGAGAGAAGGACTCCCGCCCCCCGAACATCTTGATGATCTGCATCGATGATCTGAACGACTGGGTGGGCTTCCTTGACGGTCATCCTGATGTGAAGACTCCGCATATGGATCGCCTTGCGAAGCGGGGTCTCAATTTTTCTAACGCGCATTGCGTCGTGCCGGTGTGCTCTCCGTCGCGGGTGAGCGTGATGTCGGGGCTGCACGCCACGACTCACGGATCTTATGATTTGGGACCTTCTTATCAGAGTATCAAGCGACTGGATGATGCGCCTTGCATGCAGGACTACTTCAAGGAGCAGGGGTATCGCACCCTTGCGGGAGGGAAGATTCTTCATCATGGGTTTACCGGTTCTCTTAAAGGAGTGATCGATGAAGATCTTGGAGGCTACGGAGGTCCTCGACCGAAGAAGCAAATGAACTGGCCTGGTAAGGCTTGGGACTGGGGTGCTTTTCCTGAATCGGATGATCAGATGGACGACTTCAAGCTCGCGAAGAATGCGGCGAGGGCATTGAAAGAGAAGCATGATAAACCTTTCTTCATGTCGGTTGGAATTTTCCGTCCTCACGTTCCCATGTTTGTTCCGCAGAAGTGGTTCGATCTCTATAACCGGGAGAAGATTAGCCTGCCGAAGACTCAGCTTTCGGACATGGACGACCTCCCGGAAAATTTTAAGGGTCGACTCAATATCGAGCCGACCCATGCCGAGGTGCTGGAGAAAGGAGACTGGCGGGGGATGGTGCATGCCTATCTGGCTTGCGTGAGCTTTGCCGACATGTGCGTGGGCACGGTGCTCGATGGTTTAAATGAGGGACCCAACAAAGAGAATACGATCATCGTGCTTTGGAGCGACCATGGGTTTCATCTCGGCGAGAAGCAGCATTGGGCAAAGCGGACGCTTTGGGAGGAATCGACGCGGACGCCGTTTATTATCGCGGGAGCTGGGATTAGAAAAGGCGGGAACTGTCGAGAAGCGGTGAGTTTGCTTGATATTTATCCGACCCTGATTGATCTCTGTGGATTGCCAAAAAGAAAGCAGCTCGATGGGCTCAGCTTGATGCCTCAACTCAACGATCCGAAGGCAGCACGTAAGGAGCCGGTGATTTCAACAAGTTACTATGAGAATCACGCCATTCGCACCAAAGAGTGGCGCTACATCCGCTACGCCGATGGGGCGGAGGAGCTATATGACCATCGAAACGATCCTGACGAGTTCACCAATTTGGCGAAGCATCCTGATCACAGGGAGATGAAAGAATCACTCGCAAAGTGGCTACCGAAGAATGCGGCACCAGAAGTCAAAAAGGCTGGCGAGAAAGGGAAACGCAAGTGACAAGACTCAGACCTGTCACCTTATCAAGTCCAACTTCAGTCCATCGCCTTTTGGGTCACGCTCTTATCGCCATGAAGACTCTCCGGCTCATCCTTCCCCACATCTCAAAATACCGTATCTCGACCAGATGCAGACTGAGGGAGTGACCTTCAACCGCTTCTGCGCAGCAGCAGCGGTGTGCTCGCCCACTCGAGGGAGCTGTTACATCGGGAGAAATCCCTATTGGGATGGAATCACTATCGCGATGGCTGAAATGTTGACGGAGATCCCGATCACCTTCATTCTAAAAAAGTATACGACACCACCGAGCCTCAGTGATAAGCTTAGGAGTATTCAACGGTAGGTGTTTAACACGGATCGTTTCCATGATGCATTCCCTCAAACACCTCTTTTTTTGGCTCTCTGGTGCCGGAGCCGAAACCCTCGAACAGTGCCCCAATTGGGAGCAGCGGAAATACGTGGCTTTCGGGGCCACTGTCCTCGTTCCCTGCGCATTCGCTTTTATTGCTTGTGCCTATGCTCTTTCGACCATCACGGACAATGCTATGGTCATTTTTCCGGTGGCCTTGGTCTGGGCCTTCATCATTCTCACCATCGACCGGGCCCTCGTCGCTGGCTACCGGGCCTTTCTCTCGTGGCCTCGCAAGCTCTCCCAGTTCGCCCTGCGCCTTGTTGTGGCAATTCTAATGGGTCTCACCATCGCCCACCCGTTGGTTCTTCTCCTCTTTAGCGACACCATCAGTTCGGTCATCGAAAAAGACCGGGCTGAGGAAATCGAAATCGTGCGCACCGATTTCGGGGAAACAAAGACCGGAATTCGCACTGAAATCTCAAGGCTCGATCAGTCAATTGCCGGACAACGTGAAAAGTGGACCGAAAGCTTTCAGGCCCGCTTTATCATTCAGGAAAAGAACTCGGTTGACGGCGCCATCCCCGGCCTCACCACTACTCAGCAAAAGGAACTCGATACCGCGATTGCTGAATCCATCTCCCCCTTCACCGACCGTCTAGGCATCGTCCAAAAACAATACGATGAAATGGCGCCCCAATACGCCAAGCTTCAGATCGAACTCTCGTTTTGGCAGACAGAGTATGAGCGGGAGCTCAATGGGCAGCGCTCGGGACTCGTCGGAGAAGGTCCGCGTGCCAAGTCGATCAAAGCCGATCAACTGGAACCCCGCCGCGGTGATTCCCAGCGGATGTCCGGGCTTCTGGAACACCTCAGTGCTGAGAAGGCCATGCTTCAGACGCAAGTTAGAACCGCCGAGGGAAGTGCGATCGCGGGTTTTGAAAATCGCCTTGCCGACCTTCAGGTCGCCAACCAACTCGAAGAGGAGCGAATTGCTGCTCTCAAGAGACAAGTCGAGGAAGATCAGGCTCAGGCTTTTGTCACTCAACAGAACGCCCTGCGCGATACCATCAAGCAACAGATCGACTCACTGCTTTCTGAACAAGACCTCGCCAAGCAGGAGCTGGGTGCAGTTGGCACCGAGGAACGAGACCGACTTAAAGGAATCAACGAAGAACCCCGTCGCGATATTCTGACCCAAACCCTAGCCCTTCACGAACTCTTTAAGCAGGGTGCAGATGGTGGCGAGTTTGCTTTCTACACCTACCTCATCCTAACCTCGCTCTTCATGCTCGTCGACACCATCCCCCTCGTGATTAAATTCTTCACAAAGGCGGGCCCATACGACTTGCTTGTCGATCGCGACGAACTCGCTTTTGATTCCGAACACCACGCTTTCAAGACAAGCAACGGACGTTATATGCAAGAGCTCGCAGATGGAAATTTGACAACGGTCACCCGAAACAAAGGACTCGAACTCGCCCTAGTTGATGGCGTCGAGCATTCTCGGGCCGCCCGCGAATTTCTTGCCTCATTAATTGCAATGGAAAGTTCGTTTGCCGAAGAAATGCGCCTTGAAAAGGAGACCAACACCAACCTGAGCCCTGAGAAACTTGCGATGCTCGAGAAGATGAAGGCTAAGTTTTACGCGGATCTCAATCACCGGATGGAAGCCTTCTTCAAGGACGGCACCGCTCATAGCTGAGTCCCTCTCCCTGATACGGAAGCACGCTCAATCAATTGAGCGTCCTTATTCTGGAATTG
>JAPKCM010000086.1 GCA_028822935.1 Akkermansiaceae bacterium | reverse complement strand
GGAAACTGTTTGGCTCCGGTCCCCCGGTGATTGACCCGAAAGCTCTCCAGCGGAATTCGGTCCACAGCCTCGATCACAAAATGGACCAGGTCGTCCTCGGGCACCCACTCACGAAGATCCGGAGGCAGAAGCATCGGCGTATTTCGGTCAATGGAAACAAATCGTGCAGCGATGGCTTGAGACTATCAAATTCTCAGGCCGATTCAAAGTCCGACAGACTCCTGGGAATTTGCTTTTGGCGGGAGGGCTTTGAAGCTGGCTTTGGACCGGAGCGAAGAGGCCCTTCATGAGACGTGCTCAACTTTGAGCTGGTTGGAGATACCCCCAACTTTGGGGGCATTGATTTAAAAGGTTGAGAGCTCAAATCTGAGCCGCGAGATGCGCTAAAGTTTCAGAGGATCCTTGTTAGCCAACGCGCATTTGCGGCGGCCTGCCAAGGGTTGCTTTTTCGAGAGTGATGCTTTCCGACAGCGGGAACGGGGGGCGGGTAAATCCTCCTTTTCCGCGATGAGTGCCACCGTAACGCATAATCCCGCAAAAAGTGCTTCAATTTTCACCAGCCGACTCCCAATAGAAGATAAAAAGGAAGCTTTCTGTTTATCAAGCCCGCCGGTGTTCCCGATGCGCGATTATCAAGGGCTGAAATTTAACCGTGCAACAAACCGTGCAATAGAAACCGCTAAAACCCGCATTTAGGGGCATTTTAGCGACATTTTGACCTAGTAAAAAAACCAAGAAAAAACGCTGTAACTCTTTAATTTACAGCGTTTATCGGGATTGAAAGATGGTGCTCGACGCTGGATTTGAACCAGCGACCCCTACAATGTCAATGTAGTGCTCTACCCCTGAGCTAGCCGAGCTAAATTGAGATGGGCGGAGGCTAGGAGTGATTTGAGGAGCTGGCAACCCAAAATTTAGAGGATTTTAGTCGAGGGAATTGATGGTTTTTACGACTCAAAGCCGTTCTTGGTCTTCCATTGCCGGAATTTTTCGTGGCGTTCTTTAGAGGGCAGTTTGGCGGCTTCCGCATCTTCGACAAGAAAGTGGCGGTAGAGCTTATTCTGCTCGTTGTTCTGCTGTCGGAAATTGTCGGGCTGATTGGTCTGAGGAATTGTTGCAGAGGCTGTTGTCGAAGACGGTGAGGAAGGTTGTAATTCTGTCTTTTGGCTGGAAGCGACAAGTTTGCTCAAATCGCTTGTGATCTTCTCGTGTGCTTTCATCGCCCGCCATCCAATGATCAGCCAAATGACGGTAAGAAGGACGCTCAAGACTGCTGATATCAGGGCAACCAGGATGAAAACGCCATTGTTGGACTTAAGGACGTCGGGAGATATCTCGATTATGCAAGAGAGAATCTCACGATTTCCCAGAGAACGAAAACTCTAAAACTGCTGGGAGTTAGGGCTTTTTATGCGAGGTTCCGTATGCAGATTTTAATCTCAATTCTATGAAGCTACTTACGACACTTTTCATTGTCTCTGCAGGGGTTCTCTCTGCTTACAAGCCGTCGGCAATTACCCTTGGAGCGAAGGCTCCCGACTTCTCGCTGCCAGCCACTGATGGCAAGACCTACACACTGAAGGATTTCTCAGGCGGCAAGGCGCTGGCGGTGATCTTTACGACCAATCATTGCCCTGATGCGATCACCTCGCATGATCGCATGATTGCCTTGGTGGATCATTTTAAAGGGAAGGGCGTTAAGTTTGTTGCGATCAACAGCAACTCTCCGGATGGACTTCATCCGCCGGAGCTGGGTTGGACGATTTACGACGACGGCTTTGAGCACATGAAACTCATTGCGAAGGACAAGGGTTTTAATCTCCCTTATTTATACGACGGTGAGACGCAAGGAACGGCTAAGGCCTTTGGCGCGCTCGCGACGCCGCATGTCTTCGTCTTTGATAAAGATCTTAAGCTCCGCTACGATGGGAGAATGGACAATGGTCGCCGTCGGGTGGGGCCCGTGGAGAAGAATGAAGCACGTGATGCTATCGCAGCGATCCTGGCTGGAAAAGAGCCTGCGGTGACCAAGACGCGCCCTGCGGGTTGTTCGCTGAAGTGGAAGGAAAAAGCGGGAATGGTCGCTGGTGAGGATGCCAAGTGGAAAGCGCAACCGGTCACGGTGGAACTTGCGAAAGCAGATCTCCTTGGAAAGCTCGTAGCGAATCAAGGGCGGAGTGGAATGCGTCTGGTAAATATTTGGTCGACGAGTTGTGGCCCTTGCGTGGCAGAGTTTCCCGATCTGGCAAAAATCTACCGCCAATATTCCTGGCAGGAGTTCGAATTCATCACGATCAGCCTTGATCCGCCGAGTGCGATTGGTAGCGTAGCCGGGTTCCTGAAGCGGAATCAGGCGGGTCTCTCTCCTAGGACTCAGCCCCTTCTCGAAGAAGAGGGAAGAAAGACGAACCATTTCATTTTCGATGGCGATACGGAAGATCTCGGAAAGGCGATCGAGGGCTGGGACGGAGCGATGCCCTACACCATTCTGGTGGGGCCTGAAGGAAAAATCCTCTACAAGCACTCGGGCATTATCGATCCGATGGAGCTTAAGAAAACCATCGTCAAGCAGGTGTGGGCAGGTAACGCAGAGTAATTTTCACTTCTAGATATGATGGATAACGATATCGAACGAATCCTCGTCGCAGAAGAAGTCATTGAGAAGCGTCTCGATGTCATCGCGGCACGAATCACGGAAGACTTCCGGCACGAGGAAACTCTCCAGGTGGTCGCCATTTTGAAAGGGGCTCTCGTCTTCATGGCGGACCTTCTTCGAAGGGTGCCGCTGAAGCTTGAAATCGAGTGCCTCAATGTCGCGAGCTATCACGGCGGAACTGAGTCGTCGGGGCAGGTCGACTTTCTGGATCAGAAGCTTCCGGATGTGAAAGGTCACACGATTTTATTACTCGATGACATCCTTGATACGGGCCGCACTCTTCAGGCGGTTTCGGCTAAGCTCATGGAAATGGGAGCGAAAGAGGTGAAGACCGCGGTCCTTTTGTCGAAAGATAAAGTGCGGGCTGCTGAAGTGGAAGCGGACTACACCGCCTTCGAGATCGCCGATGAATTCGTGGTGGGCTATGGGCTCGACTACGATGGCAAGTACCGAAATCTGCCGTATGTGGGAGTTCTTGATTCCAAGGTGATCAAGTCATGAAGTGTGCGATTGTTCGGGAGTTGGATTCGCTGGATGCCTTGCTTCGGCAGAATGGGCAGCTCAATTGCAGCGTGGTTCAAGGGCTTGACCTTTCGAAGGCGGATTTGGACTGGAAGACGCTGTCTTGTGATGGGGCGATCTTTTTAGGTTGCACCTTTCCTGCGGGAGTTGGGGTGTGCGAACTTTCGGATAAAGGCGCGCTGGTTTTTCCTTCGTTCAAGGGACTCCCGTATCACTCCTATCGTTCCAAGCTCTACTCCCGTGAGGAACTCATGGATGGCTGGAGTCCGGAGGAAGATCTGAGCCTCGACAAGCGGATCTACGATCATTTTGTCAAGCACGGGAAAACGAATCCCGACATTGTCGAAGCGCTTGCGGAGCGACTTCATGACCATGCTGTCGATGACGCTATGACCGACCTTTTGGAAGGTCGGGTCGAGGGCGATGGACACAAAAAAGTGGTCGCGGTCATGGGCGGTCACGGGACGAGTCGGGCTGACAAGTGGTTCCGCAAAGTCGCGCACCTGACCCGTCGGCTCACGATAGAAGGATACTTTATCGCAAGTGGGGGAGGACCGGGGATGATGGAGGCGGCGAACTTGGGCGCTTACCTCGCGGGGATTTCGGCGGAGGAGCTTGATGCGGTAGTCGATGAGCTGGCTGCTGCTCCGGTTTATACCAGTGATGGCTATGTTGCTGCGGCGCAAAAAGTGATCGACCGCTATCCGACGGGGCACTCGAGTCTCGCGGTTCCGACTTGGTTCTACGGACACGAACCGACCAATCTCTTCTCCGGGCACGTTGCGAAATATTTCTCAAACAGCATCCGCGAGGACGGGCTCTTGGCGATCGCGCAATATGGCATCGTCTTTTCGCCGGGGAGTGCAGGTACGACTCAGGAGATCTTTCAGGACGCGACGCAAAATCACTACGCGACCTTGGGGAACATCAGCCCGATGGTTTTCCTCAGCAAGGAACGCTACACGAAGGAGACGTCGATTTGGCCCTGTCTCAATGATCTCGCTAATGGCCGGGACTATCATCGCTATCTCTGTCTCAGCGATGAGGTGGAAGAGGTGGTGCAGTTTATCAAAGACCATCCGCCGGTGGCGAGCTCGGGCATGCCCGTCGAGTGACGGGAGTCCTGGCCGAAGATGTCTGACCCGTCCGACTTCCCAATACGCGAGGGGGCAAGAGAGCTGAGGAAATCCTGGCGTGATTTTCTATGGCAGGCCGAGGAAGTCTGCGAGGGCGGTAGTGCTCTCCAGCAGCGGCCAGTTTTCCGGAGTGCCGTAACCCCAGGAAACGATCGCGGGCACCATCTTTCCGTTCAGCGCGGTGGCGAGATCGACGGTGGAGTCTCCAACGTAGGCAACCTCCTCTGGAGTGAGTCTCCAGGTAGCGATGATCCGGTGCGCGGTAGTAGGATCGGGCTTTTTTGGAAACTCGTCCTGATGGCCTTCGACAGGACCAAAAATCGAGGTGCCAAAGAGTTCGTGGACGATCGCCTGGGTGAAGAGGTGGGGTTTATTTGAAAGCACGCCGATGGGGAGTTTAGCTTCGCGGCATTGATCGAGAAGTTCGGTCATGCCGGGATAGATTGTCGTGCCGGTTTTCCATTCCTCATCATAGTGAGTTTGGAAGCCTTTTAGGAGTTGGGCCCCCAGTTCATCTTTGCGGTCTCCGAGGGCTTTCTCTGCGAGAACTTGCGCGCCATTTCCGATAAATTCGGTGATTTCTTCTTGGGTGAAGGTGTTGAGTCCGTGGTCTTGCAGGGCGAGGTTGAGAGCGCTGGCGATTCCGGGGAGGGAATCGACGAGGGTGCCATCGAGATCAAAAAGAATGCCGCGGATCATCTGTAGGGAGTGGTAGCTTCTTTATGATAAAACTGCACGGTAGAAAGTTTGACAGGATCACTCACTTTCGGCAGTAATTTGCGTGCATGACTGTTAATACCTCATTCAAATCGCTGGCTCTTATTGCTGTCCTCGGCTTTGGCTTCATTGCCCCGGTCTCAGCAGACGAAGATGAAACTCCACTTTCCGAGCAAATGGACGAATTAAGTGGCTCCTTGAAGCGCCTTCGCCGTGCCGAAAGCGTTGATGAAAAAGTTGCTCTGATTCACAATGCTCAAGGTGCTGTGGTCAAGGGACTTGCCTTTCTTCCTTCTGGATTTGAGAAAGTGAAGGATGCCAAGGAGTTGGCTAAAATGACCGCTGGTTACAAGAAGATGACGGGTCAGGTTTTTGTGCTTCTTTGCGAACTCGAGGAAGCGGTGCTTGCGGAAGACGAGGAGAAGTACGACGAAGTCTACGACAAGCTTAAGGACATGAAGAAAGAAGGTCATAGGACCTACAAGGCAGAGGACGAATAACTTTACCTAAACGCCTTTATTTTTTGTGAACTACCCGACCGGAAGGTCGGGCGTTTTTTTTGCGGAGATGCCGGTCGGAGGGGGGAATCCGGCACCCCTCCAGGGTGTGTGAAGTTGAGCTGGACCCTCTCCCGGGGATTTTTCGACGCGCTATCGTTTGAATGCCCTCTGGGGATTAGGAGAAGAGGATGGCGAGAGAAGGTGACAAAAAATACGCGTCCCTGAGGAACGCGAGCTTTGGAAAAATAAGGAGTCTCTTTCAACTACACAACGAGGAATGAGCTTCCTTTGCGTCTCATCGATTAAGAGTTTGTTGTGTTTAGCTTGGGGTTGGGGGTTAGGGTTCAACAGAGACTGGGGTGCCTATGCTGGTCTTTAAAAAAACAATAGGAACAGCGGAATAGTGGCTCCGGATGCAGCCGTGCGAGGCCCAGCGGGAGCTGACGTTTCCCTTGTGCATGCCAATACCGTCGCGTGTCAGGCGCATCCAGTAGGACATGGGAGCACCACGGAATTCACCGCCTTCAGGCACCTCGTCCTGACGGGAATCTGCATCGATTTTGATTTTTTCGCCTGCGGCATCGTAGATGGTGCCATAGAGGTTCGAGCGCTTGTCCTTGAGCTTTTCAGTGATGAGAAACTGCCCGGGCGGAGTGTCATATTTGTTTCGGCGGCCAGAGGAGACGCGATAGTCCATCGCGACTTCTTTTCCGACCATGAGGAATCCGCGTTGATCGGAAATGTCGATCTTAACGTGGGTGTTTAAGGAGTTGGAAGTTGCCAAAAGCGATTCGTTTTTCCAGGTGCGGGTTGTTCCGGGGTAGTTCTTCGCCCTAAAGTGATCGTAGGTTCCCGGAGGATAGGGATTGACAAATATAGCCTTTTTAATCTTAGCGAGATCTGTTGTCGGAAGGGGAGGCGGAAGGGGCGGCGGAGCGGAGCTACAGCTTAAGAGGAAGGCTCCGATGAGAAGGGATGAAACGAGTGCAGACGTGCGGTGACAGGACATGGAGCAGTTTTAGTTTGGAGGTGCTGAACTATACTGTTGGTTCAGATGAACACAAGAGTAAGGCTGTAAATAATTTGGTGTTGGAAAAATAGCATTTCAAGGTTGACTTGCGAACTAATTGCTGTTTTTCTAGCAGAGTTATGAAACTAAAAATCCCCCGAAAAAAATGGACCCTGGGCTTTGGGTGTGTGGGAATGGCATTCTTGCTCTCAAGCTGTTCCCCTCTGGGAAATGGGGGCTATGGGGCGGTTTCATCTCCACCAGCACTCTCGACAACGGCTGATGGAGTGCCCGGACGAAAGGTCGAGTCTGCAGCGATGCCGTGGAATCGGCCGGGCCTCGCGACCGGGTTTGGCGACCGGGTGGTATCCTCGATGGGATACACCGACTTCCAGCGCTCCAGTAGTAAACCGGTGAGTCTCGATAGCCTCCGTTACAACGACAGCGAAGGAGCCACGGCGATGCAGATGGATCGCTCGACGCGGAAGTCCGGACTTCAAAAATCTCCGGGAGATTTTGTGGAGTGGGGCGTGAAGAGTCGCCGTAAAACTCTTTCCAGCTATCTCTGGAGAGGAGGTCGTTTTGTCATTGGGACAAAGGGTAGCAACTATTCGCTTCTGGTGAAGAATCGGAGTAAATCCCGGCTCGAGGCCGTTCTCAGTGTCGATGGGCTGGACATTATCGATGGGAAAACGGCGAGCATGAAGAAGCGTGGCTATCTCGTCTATCCGGGGAAGACGCTTGAGGTGAAGGGATTTCGGACGAGCCACGAGGCGGTGGCTGCCTTCAAATTTTCATCTGTGGGGAATTCCTATGCAAATTTGCGTCATGGAGAGACGCGCAACGTGGGCGTTCTCGGGCTCGCGGTTTTTGCGGAGAAAGGAGTCGATCCATGGTTCCCGACCTGGCGCGAAGCGCAACGGAGAGATGGAGCCCGGGCCTTTGCTGAAGAGCCTCTTTATCGGGCGCGGAACACTTACACGGATTAAACGATTCTATGAAAACACTGATGAGACTACTAACCGTCGCCTTGACGACTGCTGCACTGGGAATGCTTGCGAGCTGTGGGTCCTCTCCGGAGCCGGACTTTATAAGCCCCAGCCCGCCCGTGATTGACGCCAAGTAAGCGATGATTCGCTAATGCACCATCCGGTTCCTTGTGAGCCGGGTGGTTATTTTTTGGAGGAAATAGTCTGGAGGTAAGCGCGGATGGCTTCGAATTGTTTGGCGGAGTCGCCGTCCAAGAGGTCGGGGCGGAGGCCGCTGCCGTCATCGTTGGTGTATTTGGGCATCTTGGTATCGGAAATCATCCGGATGGGACTCTGCATCCATTGATGGAAGTAGCCGGGGCGGAGACGTTGATAGGCGAGTTCGAAGTTGATGCCCTGAACCTCGAAGGCGGCGAGGGCGGGAGCTTTGCCGATGGCGTGGCAGGTAACGCAGGCGTAGCCGGTCATGGCCACGAGATTCTTTCCTATTTCGACTTGGTCGGCAGGTGGTGCTTCGGCCGAGGGCTTGGAGGGAGCGAGTCCGTGTTGCGCTGCCAGTCCGTGGGCGAGGCCTTTGGCATGGAGGGGGAAGGAAGGCATGCGCATGTCGAGCCAAGGGCGGGGGCGCGGGGCGGTCTGACCGAGGAGCATTTTCTCGAGGTAAGGCGTCTGGAGCATGGCGCCCATGTGGGTGAGGGGGGGGCGTGATTGCTCGAGCTTCTCGGCATGTCCTTCGATGTGCGCAACGAGTGATTTCGTTTCGGAGTGGTTTCCGGTTAGGAGTGAGGGGAGGCCATCGTTCGCGTGGCAGGAGTCACAGCGGAGGGCTTTGGTTTGACGCGTAGCGTAGGCCGCGTCGGTGTCGAAGGAGAGTTTCTCGTTGAGCGCGGGAGCGGTGGAAATGAGGGCTGTTTTTTCCTCTTTGGTGAGCAAGACGCGAGGAGCACTCCCGCGTTTTTCATCGGGACCGAGGCAGCCTTTGTCGGCCCAGTTTTTAAGGTCGGCGAGTTTGGGAGCGGTTGTTGTTGAAGCGGGGAGTCCCTGATGACACGCGGCGCAGTTGAGAGAAGCGGCGAGGGCTTTTCCTCGACTGGCATCACCGGGGGCGAATTCGGAGGGATCAGGGGTGTGGTTGCCGGTGGATTTTTCCGTCAAGAAGGAGGCGAGTGAGGATGCTTCGTCATCACTGAGACGGAAGTTGGGCATCTTGATGGCCTGGTAGTGGGCATTGGGCTTCTTGAGAAACCTGACGAGTGAATCACCGCGGAATTTTGTGGCGACGTTGTTAAGAGGAATGCGTCCTTGGTCGTAGTCGGGCTCATTGCTGTCTGGATTGCTGTGACAAGCGATGCAGCCGAGATTGTGAAAGTGGACGCCACCGGTTTGAGCGAGTGCTTTGTCCGCTGCAGGGCCGGGCTCGGTGGATTTGAGCGAGGCGAGATAGGCACCGAGATCCGCTGCTGCTTGCGCGCCCTCGGGTTTGGTGTGATCGACCATGGCGGGCATGGTGGTGGTTGGTTTTAATTTGTCGGGTTCGGCGATCCAGCGGGTGAGCCAAGCTTCGCTGACACGGTCGCCGATACTCGTAAGATCGGGAGCGGTGTGGGCAAGCTCGGGCATGGCGTGAGAGCCGAGGTCGCCGGGGGCGTGGCACTTGGTGCAATTGTGGGAGGCGACGAGGTGAGCAGGGTCGATGGGGCTGTCCGTCTTGGTGAAGGCAGTAGAAGGGATGGGCTCGAGAGGGAAGGATTTGCTTCCTTCCCACATGAGGCGGAAGGAGCCGGAGCCATCGGGAAGGGACGAGTAAGAGACTTCAAGTTTGTGCTCTCCGGGGTTGAGGCGGAGGCGCTCGGATTTCCCGGAGGTGAGGTCGCTTTTCAGGTTGAGGATTTCTTCGTCGGCGATCTTTAAAATGGCGTCTCCTTTTCCTTCGAAGGCGAAGTAGAGCCGGGCGCGTTTTTCGATGACAAGAGTTCCTGTCCAAGTAGTGGTGAAGGCTCCAGGTTTGAGACCTTGGGCGGGAGGGTTTTGGGCTTCGACGTGGAGGGCTGGGAAGCGGGCTGGAGCGGTGGTGGATTTGCCGCCTTGTTTAAAAGTCGCGGTGAGGGCAGCGCTTGCGAAAGCGGAGAAGGAGAGAAGGAGGGATAGGGAGAGAAGGAGGGATCGCATGGCGAAAAGGTAGACGTAGGCTGAAGAGCGGGGCGGGAGATTAGATCGCCCTCTTAGGGCTTGAGATTCCCTGCGGAAAATTGTCCCAGGGCGTCGCTTCGCTTTGCCCTAGGCTACGTTAGTTTTGCCGCTTTGGGGCGGTGAGAGTGACTTTGTGAAAGATGCTGAGGCCCAAGGGAGCCACTGCGGGATGTAAGTGGCCGCTTTTAAGACAGTGAGAGCGACGATCTTGGAGGATGTGGGTCTTTTGGAGTGATAGTAGGTTGAGGTAAATGTTGGGATTTTGACTGGGTTTCGTCGAGAGAGAAAAAAGCGGCACTCGTGGAGTGCCGCTGGGGATTGAACGGGGCGAGACGCCCCGGCTCCTTTACTTGACCTTGTGGATCGTGCTGTGGATCGTGCCGATGAGTTCGTCGCCATCGACTGACTCAAGGTCGTAGTCGATTTTAAGTTGCTCGGTGGGCTTGTGGCCCTCGATGGCGATGTGGACGGTTTTGCTGTCTTCCGAGAGCTTGACGCCGAGGACTTTAACTTTGTCATGCACGCGGATCTTTTGGGATTCTTTTATAGCAGCTGTCTTTTCAGCAGCAGCGTCGGGGTTGTCGACGGAGAAGTGGCCTGAGCCATACTGCTTGCTGCGGACATATTTCCAGCGCTCCAAGGTGAAGGAGGAGGGGTCGTTGGCGAGTTCGTCATCGAGTTCTACGGCGAAGGTGAGCTTCACGCCTTTGGACGTGACTTCCATCGCGTTCGGGATGGGGTAAGCGGCTTTCTCATTGCGACGCACTCGCTGGAAGGAGCCCTCGTTTGCGGCATTGGTCTGCCATCCACGGAAGCCGCAGACATACATGGAGCCGTCCGAGTGGAAGGCGGCACGTTGAGCGGATGAACCTAGCTTGATAGGAAGCTTGGTCACACCGCCCTGGTATTTTCCTTCGCCGATCTTCTGGCGGAGGACGTGATAGATGCTGGATCGTCCGTAAGAAAGGTGAAGCAATTCTCCGGCTGGGATGCCGAGCTTGGATTCCTTGGTGGTCCAAATCTGGCCTCCGCCTGAGTTGTCGACGTTCATGGGGAGGTAGCAGAGAGGCTCGGTGAAGGGAGCATCGTTATCGTGGCGAGCGTTCTCAACACCGAAGAAGGCCTTGGCGCTGGAGGTGGGCTCGAAGTAGTTGATCTTGCAGCAGGGCTGCCACGTTCCTTCGTTTTCGCCTGAGGTGATTGCGCCATTGGGTCCAACGCCGATTCCGCCGGGAGCACGGAGGCCAGTGGCAAGAACTTCAAGGGTGGATCCATCGGCAGAGACGCGGATGAAGGAGCCGTTGTGAGGAAGGATTTTGTCAAAGCCCCGACCGCCAGCTAGGACGGGAGATCCTTTGGCGAAGTAGAAGTTTCCTTTAGCGTCGGTTTCGAGGCCGAACTGGTATTCGTGGAAGTTGTTCGTAATGAGAACGTCGCTATTGAAGATGCGGAACTCATCGGCTTCAAGGTCGCCGTTGAGGTCACGAACCTGCCAGATGGCGTCGCGGCCTGCGATGTGGGCAACGTCGTTCACAATACGAAGACCAAGGGGCTCGAAGAATCCCGTGGCCCAGCGTTTCCAAGTCAACTGCTTGAACTCCTTCAATCCCGAGATGTGCCAGATGTCTCCATCCCAAGTAGAAAGAAGGGCGCTGTCTCCATCGGAGAAGAAGTCGAAGTCACTCATGCGCACTTTGCTGAGATACGGGGAATCTTTAAGTCCGGGTGGAAGCGGGATGGTGTCGACTAACCAAGCGGACTTGGAGTTGTCGATCTTAGCGTCAACGGTGAATGTCTCCGGAGAGATTCCGTGGCTAGCCCTCATGTAGGGAGCGAAGGGGACAGGAGGAGTCACTTCGCCTTCCTTCGTATGGGAGAAGAGAAGTGAGATTGTGCGCTTCACCGGGGAAGGAGCTATATGGAGTGTGTGGAGGCCGTCCCTGACCTTGATCGTGGCGCCATTTCCGGCGACTTTAAGAGTGAAGTCAGGATAGCTTGAGCTATCGAGCAAGCGGCACACGAGCGCCTTGTTATTTGGATCGATCTCGAGGAGGCGGGCCATGCCATGGCGGCTGTCTGCGACGTAGTCGAGAATCTTGGTACCATTGACGGTGTAGTCTAGGACAACGCTGTTTCCGATGCGGAGGTAGCCGTTGAACCTCGCGTTGGGCAGATTACCGTGACCTTTGATTGGACGCTTGTCTTCGAATGATCCGCTCTCGTCAGCCCATGCAGGACCGGAGGGTGCGGTGAAGAGATAATTCTTCTCGTTGAGTATCTTGTTGACCTTCCCGTGGCCTCCACCCCAAGGAGTGTTGTGGAGGAAAGATCCTTCGCTGGTGGCAGTGACCATCGAAAGGGTTTCCATATTGAAAAGAGCCTGGCGAGTGGGGATGGCGGAGTAGGAGAGGGCGATGCCTTTGATGGCGGATTCGGCGCGATATTTACCTTTGTGCCAATCAGAGAAGCTCTGGAAAAAGGCAGGGCCGTGGTCGGCGGTGCGATGCCAATCAAGTTTTGCTTTTTTTCCACCATCTTTAGCGGTGGGCTTCATGGGATTGGTGATGGGGGCCGCCTTGGCCCAATATTGCACGAGCTCGGAGCGAGGAACGCCGAGACGGCCGAGAGATTCCATGAGCGATCCTCCTTTTCCAAAGGAATCGACGGTGATGTCGCGGAACTGGACGGGTGAGCCGTCGTCGTGATTCTGAATGCCGATGTAGCCCTTCACGTCGCCGCGACCTTTTTCGGTGACGAAGATGTTGATGAGTTGGCCATTGAGGATGATGGCGATCTTTTCGTTGGCGCCGATGATCTGGTAGTCATTCCACTCGCCGATTTTCACGGGGTTGGCGATGGGGCCTTGGATCTCATAGACGGAGCCGGTTTGGTTTTTAGCGACTTCGTTTCCGGCAATTTGGATTTCGTATCCTTGCCTAACCGCGATCCAGGGGTCGTTTTTGGGATCAGGGAAGCGGATGAAAACGCCTGAATTATGCTTTGGATCGTCGAGCTTGAACTGGAGCTTGAGAGAAAAGTTTTGCAGTTCGGTTTCGTGCCACCAGAGGCCCATGCCCCCTTTTGCGGTAGCGACCCCATCGGCGATTTCGAAAGATCCCGGTCCAGCCATTTTCCAGCCATCGGGTTTTCCATCGAAAAGAGTTGTTTCTGCCTGGCTCAGAGGAGCGCAAGCCAATAAGAAGGAGAAGACCAGTTTTTTCATATGATGTGAGAGAAGAGAACCTGATATACGGCTCTCGTCAACCGAGTCTTTAGAAAACTCTCATTATTTTAGAATGGCTGATCTGGCGATTCAGGTCGATAAATAGTTCGTGTGGGGGTGGATTCTTGAAATGACGGTGACTTGGGGTTTGTGGATCGTCACGGGATGCTTGGTTTTACTTGGGCTGATAGGAACCATCGTTCCCTTTCTGCCGGGGCATTTGTTAATTTTTGTAGCGGCTTTTGTGCCGTTTTTTGGGTTGGAGGACCGGGGGAATGTGGAATGGTGGGGCATTATCGCGCTGGGAATCGGGCTGATCGTGGCTCAGGTGCTAGAATATTTAAGCGGAGCGATGGGGGCTCGTTGGTTTGGTGGGACTAAATGGGGGGCCTTTGGAGCCTTCGTAGGCGGGATTATGGGGCTCTTTTTCATGCCCTTTGGTTTGTTGTTGGGGCCCTTGATTGGAGCGGCGGGCTGTGAATGGATTTTGGCGGAGAAGACGATGAAGCCCGCAACGGTGTCGGGGGTGGGCTCGGTGATCGGGACGGTGGCCGGGCTGGTAATGAAGATTGTGGTGGCGCTTTTGATGGTGGTGGTTTTTGCGGTGGATTTGTTTTGGTGGTAGAGATTTGAAGAATGGGGAGGTAACCACGGATGAACTGGATGGATGGGATGGGGAGCTTTGAATTTTGAGATTTGAACGGTTTGGTTGTGGGGCTTGGATGGGGAGGTTTAGAACCACGAAATAAACGAAAGGGACGAAACTTGGTTGAGGGGGATGCGGAAAAGTTTGCCCAAGAAGGATTTGTGGATAGGGTGTCGGTCCGCTCCCCGGGCAGTCGCGGGTTTTCTTTTTCGGAAGAGAGCACGAGGAAAGTCCGGACACTACAGAGCAGTGTGCCTTATGAAAATGAGGGACGGTGATTCGGAAGGATCGCCGGACAGATAGTGCCGCAGAAAACAAACCGCCTTCTTCGGGAGGTAAGGGTGAAAAGGTGAGGTAAGAGCTCACCGCGCCGAGGGTGACCGAGGTGGCAGGGTAAACCTCTCACAGTGCAAGACAGAACAGGGGAAGAGCTGCTCGCTCGTTAAATCCCCGGGTAATAGTCGCAGAGATAAATGACTGCC
>JAPKCM010000136.1 GCA_028822935.1 Akkermansiaceae bacterium | reverse complement strand
GTGGGCATTTCGTGAATGTATTCAGTCCAGTTATCCGTACCAGTAAGGGAATCTTCTCTCAACAGGCCGCTTGTTTGTACTACACTGGCAGTAGTCGGATCGCCAACTTCTTTGGTGTCACGTTACCGTACTATGAACCGCCATGAACTTTCGATGGCGAATGGAGCGACTGCTTATAGCGGCAGCGAAGCTGCGGAGAGCCACAGGAAATGATTCATCGATTGTTGACCGCCGGCTCTTGCTTTGCATTCAGTTTGTCATTCCTGATGGTGGTGGGGTGCGCTTCGGTCAAGCCGGCAGTGCACAAGGGTGCGCCCCAGACAATTTCGGATCGTGGGGTTCAGGAGCACGGCAAGATTTGGCCCCGCAGTATCGATTCTGCCTACATGGGGACGTGGGGGGATAACCGAAACTCCGGCACGACTCTGGTTACGAGTTTCGAGAGACGCAAGCTCGCAGGACAGAGTGAGTACCTAAGCTGGACACAGCCCAATTCTCCACCCGTTTCGGCCCTGCTGACCAACGGCAGCACCGAGGCGCCGAATGGCCTAATTATCGCGGTGTCCCCTCGGGGTGGAGGTACCTCGACGGTGGTCGCTCTCGACCCGACCGGGAAGGTTGTGTGGCGAACCGAAGAGTGGACTGGCGAAGACAAAGACGGAGACGGTATTCCCGATCGTGCAGGGATGGGCAATGCGGTTGCGTCGAGCGCCGGAATCCAGGCGCCGATGGTGGATGAAGAAGGCGCCCTTTATGTGGGTGACAATTATGGCGTTTGGAAGTTGGACCAGAATACCGGTGAACGCATCTGGTTTTCGCGCTTCTCGGACTACAGTGGCAACACGCTTGCTTCCAACGATCTGCGACTCCTCAATGCGGGGCACGACGGGCTGGTGGGAAATGTCTTCTCTTCGGGTTGGCATATCTGGCTCGATCGCCGCGATGGCTCTCCGGTCATCGTCAAGGAGCCTGACCCGTTCTCCGCGAATGATTGCCCCCTGCGCTCACGTCTTTATCTGAGTGTCAGCGGTGGGGAGATGGACAAGTCCGGCGAATTGGATGAACTTGTTTGTCTGGCCTACGACGCAAACAACACGACGCCACAGCCCAACAATTTGGCTGTCCGTCCTGCCATCCCCGGTGTTTCCGAACATGCCCGCTATATTTTCACGTACGCGGGACCTGTCGGTAAGCCCGATTCGTCGCGGCTGATCGCCTATGACTTTACCCACAGCGACGAGTCGGGCTGGGGAATCGAGAAGGCCTGGGAGCGTGTGGTTGCCGGATTGACGGCTGCTTCTCCGACTATGAATCCAGACTATACCGTGGTCAACGGTTCCGATGCCGATGGGAGTGTGAACTTTACCGACGTGGAAACCGGGGATTCGCTTCCTAAATTCCCCACCGACTTCAACAGCTTTGGCTCCCCTTTCAATAACATCGATGGCTTGTTCTGTGATGCTTGGTCTCTCACTTGTATTTCAACAGATGGGGAAATCTCCATTCAGGCCGATCATTCCCGAACGGAAGAAATCGCAGCTCAGGTATTGCCCGAGTTGGATAACCACGCGATCCCTTTTCTGTGGGGGACAACGCCGGATGCAGACTATATCGGCGGGATGGTTCTCGATCCTGCCCGATGGACGGTCACCGCCAGTATTGGCTACCCGTATTTTCTGGGCAAGGTTCTGGGAACCTTCACCCGGCTCGGCGGTTTGACCCCGACGGCCATGATTCCCGTCACGTTCGATGCGAAAACGGGCAATTTGATGCCGGGGCAGATCTTCAGCCCTGAGTTGGCTCGGCCCGGTATTTCGCAGGCGAATGCCATGGTGACCACACACGGTCGCTACGTCGTGCAGAAAGCCGAACTGCTCACCTTGTTCTACTACTATCTCTTTCAGGGGAACTATAATTTCTTTAATGCCAACGCTATCTCGCGTGATGATGTGACGGAAGAGGAGATGAAGGAATTGCGCGAAACGAGTGCGCAGCTCAATTACTTTGGCCTCTTTGGCCCGATCGACGAAGAGGGCATTGTGCCGGCAGCATGGAAAGTTCCGCAGCCCGAAGCGGGGTTGACCATCTACGAACCAGTATCTTTCCGCGAGAGCGTCCGTAACCAGGTTGAAATGAATCTCGATCTGGTGCGTTTCTCGCGCAAGAACATCTGCCTTACGGAAGGGTGCCAATTAGAGGAAGCCGCCGCGCGGCTGGGGTATGCCGCGTGGAATCTCGACAAGGCTGTACCGAAGCAGTTGGCCGAGGCGGTCACTCGAAGCGAATTGAGCGAGCAAGAGGGCGAGAGTCTGACCGCGGCCGCATCTGTCGCGGAGTCCGAGTGCCGCCGCTCGCGCGGGGGACTGCTGGCCAAACAACCGCGACTCCCTGACCGCAATGCAATTCAGGAAGCACAGCGGGCGGCGGCGACCTGCGAAAAACATCTCCAAGCGCTGCTCTTGAAACTATGAACTGTCGCATCCGGCAAACTCGCCAGTCGAAGATGTTGACCAGAGTTGTGGGCGTTGTTTTGCTGGTCGCGTCGAGTCTTGTGCCCGTTTGGGCTGAGGTCGATGGGCCCGATGCGTCTGCGGTTGTTGACCTTTCCTCGCGTTGGGTAGCGAGTGTTTCGGAAAAGTCGCCGGAGCTCACGGACCTCGTCACCGAGGATGCGGCCGCCTATTATGCCAACCTTCGTGATTTGGCTCTACGCGGTTCGATGGGGGCGATTGATGACCTTCACCCGATTGAACAATTGCAGGTCATGTTCCTTCGGCTCACGGTCCCATCGGATCGTCTGGCGACGCTGTCGGGAAACGAAATTCTCCTGCTTGCCGTACAAGAGGGATGGATCGGTCAGGACCTGCGTCGTAGCGACGAGCTTCGTGAGGTTGTCGTCGAAGGCGACACCGCCACTGGGCGCCTGTTCAAATTTGGCCTCGATGATCGCCCTGATCGAGGACGGCAATATTTTTCGTACGAGAACGGCAGTTGGCGTGTGGAATTGCGCGGCGAGACGGAGCGCCTCGAGAAAGACTTCCGTTCGTTTACCAGGCGCACGGAGTTGTCCGACTCGGAGGCAGCATTTTTCATTCTGGAGACACGCCTCTTGCGAAAGGTTATACCTGCGGATTTTGTTGCCCCTGAAGCCTCACCCGTCGCGACGGTGCCGGATTTACGGTATGTGCCAAGTGCTTCGGGTCTCCCAGACCACGACGCCTCCCAGGACCGAGTCGGCGCGTCACCTGGCAGTGCGCACACACTCATTGCTGTCCGAGAATCTCCTGATCTCCCGGGGTTCGCCGCGGCAACGATTGCGGATGTCGGGCGATCGCTGCGCTATGTGGTTGTGGTCGGAGACCTTCTGGGGGATGGGGCGGGTTATCGACTTGAGCGGGTAGCGGGAGATCGCGTCTGGTTGCGGCGCGGAAGCGACCTGGTGGTTCTGGTTCTGGATCCCAACAGCTCACCTCTGGCTGAACTTCGCACCATTGCCAAGGGGTCGGGTGAGGAGAGTTCGCTTCTGGATCATGCAGAACTTGGCAAGGATCGGTTCGGTATGATGTCCCAGTGGCGTAATACGGGGTTGCGTGGTCGGCCTCAGTTACTGCAGCAAGGGTCGCTTGTGCCTCAAGTGATCCCTGGTCGGGATGTGATAAGCGGCTTACGTGTGGGCCGGATTCTTCCCGGTAGCTTCTGGGATCAGATGGGTCTTTCCGAAGGTGACGTCATCGAACAGGTAAACAATAAGAAAATGGATTCGATAATGCGTTGGAGGGAGTTCATGAATATCGCAGAAAGCGCACAGGAAATATCGCTGGTCGTGGAGCGTGGCGGGGAACAGATTCGGTTGATTATCCGAACCATTCCAACGCACAGGGAGGGGGCA
>JAPKCM010000036.1 GCA_028822935.1 Akkermansiaceae bacterium | reverse complement strand
ACACTGACGACGGAAACACCGACGACGGAAACACCGACGATGGAAACACCGACGACGGAAACACCGACGACGGAAACACCGACGACGGAAACACCGACGATGGAGACACCGACGACGAAGACACCGACGATGGAGACACTGCCGACCAAGAACGTCCCGTTGCTCCACCCGAGCGTCCAATTGGAGGCCGCCGCTAAAGCTCCAATACAAATTCATTCCTATTTGAACAAGAGGCAGTCTAACGGGCTGCCTCTTTTGTGCCCATCACCAGGAATTCCTTTCTTGTGAGAAATTAACCTAAGCCGTAAAATAATCCTTTATGAAACTGCTTCTTGTGCCTCTCCTCCTCGCATCTCACCTCTGGGCTGATGTAATCTATGAAACAGATTTTGATGACTTCGCCACCGGGGCCAACCAATGGTCAGCCAACGCCAGCTGGACCTCGAATGACACCACCTCGGGGGCCCAGTCGATCGACGAAGATGTTCTTCCCGCCCTGTTGAAAACAGCATCGCTCGGATTCGTGCGACCCGCCCGCGACGTTACCTTTGTGGCCCTTGATCTAGGTTATGATCATATCGCAAGTGGAGCTCCGGTCGTGGAAATCGACACCCTGATTGGAATCGAAGATTCCACGAACAACCGGCGCGATGATTTTTTCATCAGTATTTACAACTCTGGCGGCAACCGCCTCGCATCCATTCGTTTCGATAATGAGGACCCTAATTCCCTCAACTCACAGTTTGGAATTTGGTGGGAAAACGGAACCAACCAGTTTGATACCCTCGTTGACTTTATCCCCAGTGAACTCTTCAATCTCTTTGCCACGATTGACCTCGAAAGCAATACTTGGTCGGCTGATATCGAGGGAATTCCCCTCTTCACTGACGAGCAGTTCACCAACACCAACAACCCTCTCGACTTCGGCTTCCTAGCCTTCGAATGGGATCTCACGGCCAACGCAACGTCCCTCTATGGCGATAACTTCCTCCTCGTTGCCGACGTCATCGTGCAGTCGGTCATCGAGATTCCGGAACTCGAAGTGACCCATTCCTTCGACCCCTCCGGCAACGTCACCCTCAACTGGGAAACCGCCGTGGGCTGGGGTGACCAAGTGCAGTATTCCACCGACCTGAACATCTGGCTGGACGACCTGCCGGACTCCGCTTTCGACAACGTCACCAATTCTTCGCCGGTCACCTTCACCGATGAAAGTGAAGAAAAGGGGCCACTTCGATTTTATCGGGTCAAGCGAACCCAGGCTTCCTCATAAGTATCGCCATCCGAGGGCTACTTTTTTGGACAAAGGCAAATGACGTGCTCCCCGGCCATTTCCACCACTGTGAGGTGAGAATCATGACTGCTAGGTTTTTTTGGTGGGGGGCTTTGAAGCGGCCTTTGGAGCGGGGAGAAAGGGGGTAGCGGGGGCTGTTTTCTTAGTTCTTTTAGAGTTTATAAAGACATACCACACAGATGGACCACCGAACTGCGGAAACAGTCCCCACAGCTCAAGCTGAACCTCGAAAAGGCAGACCCAAAAGAGATAACAAGGATCGGTAATGTCAAAATCGAACACCCAGAACCAATGACCCCAAGAATAATTCCCATAGAAAGAGCAGTAAGGTAGCCGTCTAACATGGAAAGCAGTGTGGGTGAGTGACCCATCATCGTCCAGTCCAGTCCCGATCTTAGTTCTCCTCGTCCTCTTTGTCTTCTTTGATGAGGGCTTTATTCCATGCTCCGAGTCCGCCGACGACTGGCATCGAGATTGAGGTGGCATTGAGATCGATCGTCAACTCGGTGCCGGGATCGGGCCACAAGGTAAATTCACGGTCGCTGGAAAAGATCATCAAGGCGATCTGCTGTCCTTTCGGAATCACTTGATCATCCGGTTGCAGATCGAACTTCACATCATAGAACTGACCAGGCACCAAGGGTTGGCTCTCTCGCAGGGAACGATGGTTTTGGGGGTCAGCCCAGCCACGGGTGATAATGTTATCGGTGATGAGGGCATTCTTTCCCTTTGACCACGGCAGCGAAACGATCCAAACCGATAGATTGGCGGCAGGCTTGCTGCTCGCCAACCGGATCGTGATTGAGGAAGTCCCGGAGAGATGAACCGGCTTCTCTAAGATCGGCGTGGTGTAGATCAAGCGGTGTTTGGTCCACTCCGCCTTGGCCAGTGAGGTGCCGTCGAAAGAGAAATTATCGACCAAAGTTTCCGTTCCTGGCTTGCTTGATTTTTCGGCACTCATGCCGCCTTTCTCTGGTGCGCCGGGACTCAAATAAAACGAAACAGGGGCCGCCGCCGGATTAGGATAATCGTAGTAAGAGGTGGGCTCATCCCGCTTGTCACCTTCCCGCACGATCCGCGCCCTAGGTTCATTTTCGACATCGTTTTGGATCTCATGAAGGTATCGCGTAAACCAGCGATTCATCTGCTTCAGTGGTGGTTCTCCGCCATGGCCTCCTTGGTGGAAATAGGCCTGAATGGGGACACCCTTTTCTTTCAAGGCCTGATAGATCCTGACACTATGTTCAGGCTGAACATTCCAATCATTGAAAGCATGGGCCATCAGGGTCGCCGCCTTCATCGGACCAAGGTGATTTAAGTAATCGCGTCCCGCCCAGAAGTCATTGTAGTCCCCGGTCTCCCGATCAAATCCCTTAATCATCTCCTCGTCGCGAACGGCACAGTTGCAGTGGTCGCGATAGTCTGGATTCCCACTATGAATAAAATCGTAAAGAACATCGATATCCTCCCCAATATAGCCGCCAGGATGTCTCACCAATCCGTTGGAGCGATAGTAATGATAGTAAGAGGTATTGGGAGCAATGGGAATAATCGCCTTAAGCCCTTCAACTCCCGTGGTCGCCGCCGCCAAGGGCAAGGTACCGTTAAACGAAGTCCCGGTCATCCCGATCTTTCCGGTCGACCAAAAAGCCTTCACCGTTTCCTTACCCTTCGGTGTCGTGTAGCCGATCGCCTTGCCGGTCAGCCATTGAACCACCGCCTTGGGTGCCAGCGATTCGTTTTTCCCTCCAATGGTAGGACAGCCTTCGGAAAGCCCGGTTCCCGGCGAGGATGAATGCACGACAACATAGCCGCGTGGAACCCAGGTTTTCACATGGCTCTTTGAAATGATCGGGCGCTCGCCTTTTCTCTCAACCAGAGGTGATTCCTTGCGCTTCGGAGGAGCTTCACCTACTTGTTGCCTTGGTTTCCAAAAATAATCATGCTCTCCCTTGGCTGTCCCTGCGAAGTAGGGACTTGTGATGTAGATGACCGGCAACTTCAACCCTTCGGTGTCAGTTTGCCGCTGACGGGTGACGTCAACATGCATCCGATCAGGTCGGCCATCCCCGTCGGAATCAAACTCAGTTTCAACCCATAAATCGTGGCGAATCCACATGTCGGGATCATTGAATCTCTCAACCACCTGCGCTTCTCCATCCTTAAAAACGGGCACTGCCGGTTCTGACTTTCCCGAGTCAGCGGCGAGAGGCGCAGCTGCCACGAGAGAGAGGCAAACCGAAACGATCAAACCATCTCCCTTACTCCATTCAGATTTTCTCGCTTCATGCATTGCTTGAACCTTTAATTTTTTGAGGACGGATACGACCCTGATTTTGAATTTGTTTTGAAATATGCCAGGCGTGTAACGGTTCTTTGCAGGAAAAAAGTAATTGGTAATGGGGTGCAAACGGCACCAACGGACCTCTCGACTCATGGTGATCCTGCAGCGCAAGTTCGCCGGATACTGGAACTACTACGGGGTTACGGGGAATTTCCCCAGCCCCGGGAAATACTGGTGGAAGGTCTTGGGCTTGCCATAAAAATAGTGAAATCGTTGCGGTAACAAGCGCAGCTACAAATGGATAGGCTTCATAGCCTATTTGAAGGATTTCGGAGTGCCTGAACCCCGGATCACCGAGCAAGCCTATGATCGCCCTTAATTATTTTCATGAAATACTTAATGTTAATGCTACTATCAACTCTTCCATTTTTGTGTCTTGTAAAAGTTCGGAGGAGAAGAAGGTAAAAAAATTAGAGGGGCTAAACGTAAAAGATCTATCTCTAGATGTTGACGGAGATGGAAAAAATGACATTAAGTCTTCGATGTTGAAGCAAGGTAATGTGAAGATTTTGTCGAGCCTTAATAACATTAAGGAGAAAGCCTCATTTCTCATGACCCACAATGACGGAAAAGTTACGATAATTTTCGGAGATTTAGATAAAGATGGGTTTTACGAAAATATAGCAATATTAGATGACGAAGAAGAAGTTGTGATGGTTTTGAGACAGGGTCCCGATGGTGCGCTTTCTAAAGCACCTCTAGCGCTGGCCAAAGAAATGTGGCTTTTTTAAAATTACAGAGGGACAGATTTGTTATTTTTGAGAGGCCGGTGCCATCGAAGTAGAGGAGATCTTAACCAGTGGCGATGATCGTGTGGTCATATCGAGCGTCCATCAGTATCGGGTAAGGTGATACGGCGATCGCCACTCCTTGTGGACCTCCGCTGTCATCTTGGTTTTTCTGGATGAGAGGAATTAGTTTTTTAGCTCAATCGGGAAGCCGAGTGATTTCGCGAGGAAGCTGAACTTATCGACGGCTTGCTCGATTTGCTTACTGGTTGGGGTTCCGGCGCCGTGGCCGGCTTTGCTTTCGATGCGGATGAGGCTGGGGGCGTCGCCAGCTTGGGCTGCTTGCAGTGCGGCAGCAAATTTGTAGGAGTGGGAGGGGACGACGCGGTCGTCATGATCGGAGGTGGTGATCATGGTGGCGGGGTATTTTGTTCCCTTCTTTGTGTTGTGATAAGGGGAGTAAGCGAGGAGGTATTTGAACTCGTCGGCATTTTCATCGGGGAAGCCGTATTCGGATTGCCAGGCCCATCCGATGGTGAATTTTTGG
The DNA here is from genome assembly GCA_028822935.1 of Akkermansiaceae bacterium. GTDB lineage: Bacteria > Verrucomicrobiota > Verrucomicrobiia > Verrucomicrobiales > Akkermansiaceae > SW10. The sequence goes on along the minus strand of JAPKCM010000036.1, from coordinate 44,491 downwards.
AAGCGGATCATGTCCATGACACCGACGGCAGGGAGGCATGCGCCGAAGAGGCCGGGGCGCTGGGTGAGGCAGGCACCGACGAGGAGGCCGCCATTGGATCCTCCGGCGATCGCGAGCTTCGGGGTGGAGGTGTATTTTTCGGTAATGAGGTGTTCGGCGCAGGAGATGAAGTCATCGAAGACGTTTTGCTTTTTCAATTTCATTCCGGCCTGGTGCCAGTCCTCACCGTATTCGCCACCTCCGCGAAGGTTGGCGACTACGTAGACGCCGCCCATGTCGAGCCAGGCGATGGTGGGGGGGGAGTAGCGGGGAAGGATGGAGATATTGAACCCACCGTAGGCGTAGAGATAGGTGGGGTTTTGGCCGTTTAGCTTGAGGCCCTTTTTGTGAACGACAAACATGGGGACCTTGGTGCCGTCCTTGGACTTGGCGAAGATCTGCTTGGTCTCGTAATCGTCCTCTTTGAAAACCGTTTTTGGTTTTTTGAAGAGGGTGGAGGTGTTCGTTTCGACGTCGTAGCGGTAGACCGCACCGGGAGAGGTGAAGGAGCTGAAGGAGTAGAATGTTTCCAGCTCAGCGAACTTTCCGTGGAAGCCACCGGCGGTTCCGATGCCGGGTAAGGCGACTGAAGCGAGCGGGGTGCCCCAGAGCTCGAAGCGACGAATCTCGGAGCGGGCATCCTTCATGTAGTTGGCGATGAAGATGCCTCCAACGAGGGAGACTGAGCGGAGAGTTTCGGAGGATTCGGGAATGATGGTGCGCCAGTTCTTTTTGGCGGGGTCCTCTACGTTGATGGCGATGAGCTTGAGCTTCGGTGCGTCGAGGTCGGTCTGGACGAAAAAGGTGGAGCCGATGTTTCCGATGAAGGAGTAGGAGGCGTCGAAGTCGGGGAGGAGTTCAACGACTTTGGAGTCGGGCTTGGAGAGGTCCTTGTAGAAGAAGCCGTTTTTGGTGTCGGTCCCTTGGGAGATGTCGATGAGGAGGTAGCGGGAGTCATCGCTCAGTCCGGCGTAGAGGCCCCACTTGGGCTGGTCGGGACGCTCGTAGATGACCTTGTCCTTGCTCTGAGGAGTGCCGACCTTGTGGAAGTAGATTTTTTTGTGAGTGTTTTGCGCCATCATTTCCTCTCCTTTTTTTGGAGTGGGAAAACGTCCGTAGTAGAAGCCCTTGCTGTCCTTCGACCACGTCGCACCGGAGAATTTTGACCAGACGAGGTGATCGGAGAGGTCTTTTTTGGTGGTGATATCGCGGACTTTCCACTCGATCCAATCGGAGCCGGAGGTGGAGGTGGAGTAGGCCATGAGTTTTCCGTCAGGGGAAATCTCGTAGTCCTTGAGCGCTACGGTGCCATCGGTCGAGAGCTTGTTGGGATCGAGGAGGACGGTGGCCTCTTTATCGAGCGCGGGAGTGGTGTAGAGGACCGATTGATTTTGGAGACCGTCGTTTTTCGAGAAGAAGTAGCGACCGCCTTTTCGGAAGGGAGTGCCGAAGCGCTCGACGTTCCAAAGTTTGGTCAGGTGGGAATTGAGTTGATCGCGACCGGGAATGGCGGAGAGGTGGGCGTCGGTGACCTTGTTCTGCGCTTCGATCCAATCGTGGGTTTGCTTGGAGTTGAGATCCTCGAGCCAGCGGTAGGGGTCGGCGACTTCGATGCCGTGGATGGCTTCCTTGACCGTGCCGGGATGGGAATCCGGGTATTTAAGCGGAGCGGCGTGGACAGAAGTGGCGGCGAGAGCGGCGAGAACGAGCTTCATGGGGCTACTCTAGGAAATGACAGATTCAAAAGGAAGCTCTCTGGATTTCTTTTTGCTCAAAAGTTTTTGAGAGCGGTGCTTCTGAAGCAGCCGACTAGCGAGGATAAACTTCTTCGGAAAAATCTTCGAAGGCGGAGACCATTTCTACTGGAGCGACATGGAAGAGGTCGTTGTGACCTGCGCCCTCGACGGAGACGAGGCGTTTACTCTCGGCAGGGGAGAGTTCGTGGAGTTTGTTGCCATGCCAGTGGCTGATGACCCGATCGGAGGTGCCGTGGATGATGAGGAGTGGCTTCTTCATCTGGCCAATGCGGTCGATGTTTTGGAAGCGGTCGTTTGGAAAAATAGGGATGCGCGTGAGGGTGCGGAAGGCAGAGGTGAAGGGGGAGATGAGAATGACTCCGACGTGATCTTCCTTGGCGGCGAGCCAGCAGGTTGGGCCACTGCCGACGGATTGGCCCGTCAAAATAATGCGCTTCGCTGGGTGGCCGAGCTGGCCAGTGAGATGATCGTAGGCGGCTTGGATAGCGGAGTAGCAACCGTCTTCACTGGGGCTTCCGGAGCTGGAGCCGTAGCCGGGGTAGTCGTAGGCCATGATCCCGAAACCGAGTTCGTGGAATTCCTGCATGACGGAGTAGACCGATCCAAGGTCTTCGGCATTTCCGTGTGACCAGAGAAGGATGGGCATGCCCTCGACCGGCGGGAGGTAGCAGGCGTTGATCGTTTCTCCATCATCCGCCTCGAGCGAGGCGAAAAACGACGCTGGCGAGTGCTCGGGCCGATTGGGTGGTTTGAAGATGAGCATATCTGCGGCAAAGAGAGCCAGCAGAAGGAAGAAGCCGTAAATGAAAGCAATTGAGTAAAAGGGGCGCTTCCAGGCCCAAGTGCCGATAAGAAGCTTTTTCCAATTCACAATCATGTAGAGGCGAATGTCTCACACGATGGCAATTGTCTCAAGGAGAGACTGGCTTGGTCAAAAAGGCGGAGAGGCGGGCGAGGTCCCAATCGAGGTCGATGAGTTTTACGGCGAGGGCATCGAGGTCATCGACCCGGCTCATATCACTATTCGCGTTTCCGAGACCGGGCACGAGGGCTTCGCCGAAGTGGGCTTTCCACACGTTATTGGCGAGAGCACGCGCGAGCAGATTGACATCGGTGTGGATGAGGGTGTCGACGAACTCAAGGCGGTCGATCGCATCAAGGCACTTCGGTCCGGTGAGGCGCGCTTCGGTGGGTGGTTCGGCCCGAGTCAGGCTCTCCATGACGAGGGTTTCCTTGAGCTGGTCCTCAGTCACGAGTTTGTTTTCGCGGTGTTGTAAAAGGGCTGCGTCAAAGCGACGTCGAGAATCGCTCGTTGAGACAAAGTAGTCGGTGAGCTCCGGAGAGAGTTCCTTCGAGCCTTTGAAGAAATTTAGGAGAGATTTTCCATCCCGCAGAGTGCGGATCTCCAAGGCTGAGAGTTGGCGATCGAAGAGCTGGATTTCATCAAGGGCGAGTCCATCGGTGCCTTGCCCTCCGAGGGTGATGGGAAATGATTCCCCAATGGGGAAAACGCGTCCTCGGAGCGAGTCGGCCTTGGTCAGTTGAGGAATTGAAACTCCGTTGACCAGAAGTTGAAGGCCGGCGGCCTTGCGTGACCCATCGTAGCTGAGCGTGAGGTGGGACCATCGGCCCGGAGGAAGAGAGGGTGCTTCGGTGATGGTGTCGATGGCATTACCAGGCCAGTAGCGGATGAAGCGTGCGGTGGGGCGCCCGTCTTGAAGCCCAAGGTAGAAACCGCGAGAGTCTTTCTGCTTCACGATCAGGGGGATCTCTCCTGCAAGAGCGTCGACCTTTACCCACAGCGAAAGGGTGAAGGGGTGAAGGCTTGAAAATTTCATCGAGGACGGAAGAATGACTCCTCGTGGCGCCGCTACGGCGAGGCCCGAAACGCCCTCGGTCGTTTCCGTGAGCTCGAAGTTGGCGGGGTTAAAGTGACCAAGTGCGACGTTATCAGATTTTCCATTGTCGAAGGAAAAGGCCGCCACGAGACCCGGAATTTGGGGGGTGGTGTTTTTTTGAGCGAACCAGTTTTGGGCATTTTTCTCGGGGTCCTTTTCCCAATTGGCCCAGAGTGGGTCTGGATCGTGGCTCGGCGTTTCCATGAAAGTAGGAGGCTTGAGAGAATTAGAAGGGCCTCCATCGTGGGGTGTGCTAAAAATATGACGGAGTCGCGTCTCGTCTGGCGCGCTGATGCCCTTGGGCGCGCTGATGCGATCAATTGGAAATCCGAGAAACTGGGAGACGAGCTTTAAGCGGCTCGTTGGGTTGTCGTCGCCTTGCCGAAGCCAGTTTGTTTTGAGAATGGCTCCCTGATCCGGAAGAAGGTCTCCCGCGATCATTAGGCGGAGGTGCTCGCGGAAATCTCCTTCGGGAAAGGATTCCTCGGTTCCCGGAGAAGTGGCCCCGGGGTTCCAGTCGCTGCCTTTGAGAGGGCCGAGTGCCCAATGTTCGTCGACGTCTCCGCCTTCGACCCGCCATTTCAAGAGGAGGCCGTCTTCTTTGGGTGGAATGGTGATTCCCTCGGGGTGAGGCAGGGAGAAGGTGGTCGGGATTTTAGGGGCCGCGAGCGAAAGAAGGTAGCCGGTGCTATTGCCCTCGAGCTCATGGCATTTTATGCAATGCCGGGCGAGGATCGGGCGAATCTCGCGGCTGTAGGAAACCTTGGGTTCTTCCGGAGGAGGAGGGCGATCCTTTCGGCAGCCCGCCAAAAGTAACCCTGTAACAATCCCCACCCAAATGCGCATGCCATAATGTGGTTAGTGAATGGTGTGACGGAAAGTCCAAAACCGAAAGATTGTCAGTCCTTTGAAGAGAAGCGGACGGTACTTGACTCTTTCGCTGCATCCCCTGAGATCCCTGCGAACCTCAATCGGCTTATATACGATGCTTACCATTAAAAAACTCCGCAAGGCCATGGGTGGTCGAACTCTCTTTGAGGACGCCGACATGGTGATCAACTGGGGCGAGCGTGTTGCCCTGGTCGGTGCAAATGGCACCGGAAAATCGACTATTTTCAAAATTATCCTCGGCCAGGAAGAGAAGGACAGCGGCACGATCAATATCGATGAATACGGGATGGTGGGCTACCTTGAGCAGGAAGCGGGAAATCCAGGAGAGGCCACTATTTTAGAAATCGCGACCGGAATCAGCGATGAACTCCGTGATGCCATGGTCACGATCCGTGAAGGAGAGCGTGACGGCACAACGGGCACGCCCGAGTTCGCGGCGGCGCAGGACAGGTATGAGGAACTCAATGGCTACCAGCTTGAACCCAAGGCCAAAAAGGTCCTCGCGGGTCTCGGCTATGCTCAAGAAGACTTTAAACGTCCGGCGAATGTCTTTTCCGGAGGATGGATTATGCGGGCTCACCTCGCTCGTCTCTTGGTCGAGGAACCAGATCTCCTGATGCTGGACGAGCCGACCAACCACCTTGATCTCAATTCCCTGATGTGGTTCCAGCGTTATCTCCAAAATTACCCGGGTGCCTTGCTCGTGATTTCCCACGACCGTTCCTTCATGGATGGGGTGATTGAAAAGGTTTACGAAATCGATAATCAGCTGCTCACTCCCTATGAGGGCAACTACTCCCGCTACCTGGAGCTTAAGGACGAACGCTATCATCAGGACATGCGCTCCTTCCAGAATCAAAAAAAGGAGATCGCCAAAATTCAGTCGTTCATCGACCGCTTCCGCTCAGTGGGTTCAAAGGCCTCGCAGGTGCAGAGCCGGCTCAAGATGATCGATAAAATGGATAAGGTTCCCAAGCCCCGGAAGCCGCGCAAGCTCTTCCACTTCCACTTTCCTCAGCCTCCTCGTTCGACTCAGCGCGTGATCTCGCTTGAAAATGTCGATAAGTCCTACGACGATAAGGTCATTTACAAGAACCTCGACGTTCACATCGAGCGCGAAGATCGCATTGTGCTCGTGGGACCCAACGGTGGTGGCAAATCAACCCTCATGAAGATGCTCGCAGGAGTGGAGAAGGGAGATTCCGGAAAGCGGAACGTTGGAACAACCACTAAGATTGGTTATTTTTCCCAGCACCGCGCCGCCACTCTCGATGTAAACAACACCGTGCTCCGCGAAGTCTGCGAGGCCGGTGGTGGGATGCGCGATGACGAAGCTCGCTCGATTCTTGGCTCTTTCCTCTTTAAGAAGGAAGACGTCGCGAAGCGGGTCGGAGTGCTTTCCGGAGGAGAGAAGAGCCGACTTTCACTCGTGAAGTTTCTCGTCGATCCACCGAACCTTCTTCTGATGGATGAGCCTACCACTCACCTTGATCTGACCTCGATCGAAGCGCTTGTTTCGGCCTTGAAGCAGTTCGAAGGAACGCTCGTCTTCATTTCCCACGATGTGCACTTCATCCGATCACTTGCGAAGCAGACTTGGCACATCGAAGGCGGTGAAGTGAAGAAGTATGCGGGCGACTATGACTACTACCTGCAGAAGTCGGGTGCCTTTGGTAAGGATTTTTTCGACGTTTAGGCGCTTGCGATGGTGATGCGTCATCGACGCTAGGGCAGAGTCAAAGAAGTCATCTTTGATTTTATTTGCGGAGGTGGCATGACTGTCGTGGTCATGGATCCGCAGCGCAAAATCATTCACATCGATATGGACTGCTTTTACGCAGCGATCGAAGTACGCGATGATCCTTCGCTTGAGGGCAAACCCGTCGGGGTGGGCGGGAGCTCGGGAAGGGGGGTGCTCACGACCGCGAATTACGTGGCGCGGAAGTTTGGTTGCCATTCCGCGATGCCGGTTTTTATGGCGAAGCAGTTGTGTCCTGAGATCATTTTGACGCCCATTCGCTTTGATGTTTACCGTGAAGAATCACGCAAGATTCGCGCGATCTTTTCGCGCTACACTGAATTGATCGAGCCGCTCTCGCTCGATGAGGCCTATCTCGATCTCTCGCATCGCAGCGAATCGGGAGCGGCGCTGGCCCAGGAGATTCGCAAGCGTATTTCCGAGGAAATCGGCCTCACCGCTTCGGCGGGAATTGCTCCGAACAAGATGATTGCGAAGGTCGCGAGTGATTGGAACAAGCCGGATGGTCAGCTGGAAGTGCGGCCCGATGAGGTGGGCTCTTTTATGCGTGGGCTGCGGGTGGGGAAGCTACACGGAGTGGGGAAGCGAGGGCGTGAGTCACTGACGAAGATCGGAGTGACGACCTGCGGTGATCTTCAAAAGTTCAACAAGTTTGAACTCGCGGATCGTTTTGGAAAATGGGGCGTGGAGCTCTACGAGCGGTGCCGGGGGAATGACAAGCGGCCGGTTTCGAATGACCGGACCCGTAAGTCGCTTTCCAAGGAGCACACCTTTTCTCAAAACATCCGGGACTTCGACTGGCTTGTCGATGTCATGCGCAAGGTGCTCGCCGAGGTGCGGGACGCGGTGGAGGCCAAGGTGGACCAAGAGATTAAGTCTCGCGTGGTAAAGCTCAAGTTCGAGGACTTTACGCAGACCACCGCGGAAAAGGCGGGGACCGAGTTGGACGAGGATGCTTACCTCGATCTCCTTAAGTTGGCATGGAATCGTGGGGAAGGGAAAGCGGTGCGGCTTTTGGGGCTCGGCGTGCGTTTGGCGATCGATGAAGAGCAGCAGGAACTTCTCTGAGAAAGTCGGAGACGTGTGGAGGAGAAGGTGTATCGTTTCAAACGAACTTCATTCATGCCCCCAAGACTCTCAAAAATGCGTCGGCTCGCAACGGGACTCCTTGTCCTGATGGCTGTTCTTTACCTTCTTTCCCGATCCTTCGAGGACGATGCTGCGATTTTTCCCTGGTTGCGCGCCTTTGCGGAGGCTGCGGTCGTGGGAGCGCTCGCTGATTGGTTCGCGGTCACTGCGCTCTTTCGTCATCCCATGGGCATTCCCATTCCGCATACCGCGATCGTGCGGCGTGAAAAAGAGCGCATTGGACGTTCGGTGGCTCGCTTCGTTGGAAAAAGTTTTTTCAATGCTAGGGAAGTTCGGCGCCAGTGGGGAGAATGGCGGCCGGCTGAGCGGGTCCTGATTTACCTCAGTGAGCCAGCCCATGTGGGCCGTCGCTTGAATTGGCTTTTGTCCCTCGCTCCTAAACTTTTGACGAAGGCTGATAGTCGGAGTCTCTCGCATTTGGGAGCCAAGAGCCTGATGAGAGGGCTGCGAGGTTTTCCGATGGGCGCATGGTGTCGATTTTTCTCGAAGGCTTCCTCAAGAGCCCGACCCGGCGTGAGTTGATCGCTCCCATTCTGGGTCGGCTTGGAAAAGGGGTGTCCGATAACCGCGATTGGGTCATATCCGAGGCTGTACGTGGGACTCAGCCCAGCCGGATTAAGATATTCGACACCCTTTCCCGGACGGCGGCGGCTCTCGTCTCAGGCAAGGCGGTAAAGCAACTTGCGAAAGAGCTGGAAGCGGCAAGTAAAGACCACGACCATCGCATTTACGAAAAAATCGAAGAGGCGCTGGCTGAAACGCGGAAGTAACTTTCGGATACCGATAATCAGGCATGGGAAGCCCTCAAAGAGCGCATCTTGGGGAATCCCGAAACCCAGAAGACGATCAAGGAAGTCATAGGGAAGGCGTCCCACTTTTTAGTCGAAGGGGCCGAGGCCTTGGAGGAAAGTGTGACGGTGGATGAATGGGCGCAGTTTCTTTCGCTCTCGGCGGAGAAGCTACGGCAAGACCCGGATCGGATTGCTGAAATTGAAGAGTAATCCTGTGAAATCGTAGCAAACTTCATGGAGCGGTATTCCACTAATTTGGAGCGCATCGTCGCGAGCACCGTCGCTTCCTGGGAAGCCGACGAGCTTATCGAAAAAATTGAGCACCAAGTCGGACCTGACCTTCAGTTTATTCGGATCAATGGAACGCTCATCGGGGGATGCGTGGGCCTGATCTTGCATGGTGTCGGACTTTTGATCTGGTGAAAAGTGGTGTCGAGGGCGCCTGCGGAATCTTTGATGATTCTTTTTTCTGGTCGTTTTCGGGAGCTTTGTCTCAATAGTGGTCAGTTCTCACAATTTATGACCTCTCTCAAAATTCTTCTCACAAGCTTGCTGACGAGCTCCTCGCTCCTCCAGGCGAACAGCCAGCCGAACGTCATTTATATCCTTGCAGATGATCTCGGTTACGGTGATTTGTCGTGCTACGGCCAGAAAAAGTTCAAAACTCCGAATATCGACCGCCTTGCCAAGGAGGGCCTCAAATTCACGGGGCATTACTCAGGAAACACGGTCTGCAGTCCCTCCCGCGCGGTGCTCATGACGGGCCAGCAACCGGGCGAGGTCTACTTGCGCGCCAACGTTCAGGAAAATGTCGTGGCCCCACTCGACCCGGCGCAGACAGTCCTTCCCGAAGTTTTTAAAGCGGCGGGATATGCCACCGGGGCCTATGGGAAATGGGGGCTTGGTTACACTCATGAAGAGGGAGTTCAAAATCCTCTCACGCACGGATTTGATGAGTTTTGCGGATGGAAGAGCCAAACCATTGCGCACACCTACTATCCAACCTCCTACGTCCACAATGGCAAGGAGGTCCCTCTCAAGAAGGGCACCTTTGTGCATGACATCATCATGAATCACGCGATGCAATTCATCGAGGCGAATGCCAAGGCCGAGAAACCCTTCTTCTGCTACATTCCCACGGCCGTCCCACATGCTGCGATGCATGCTCCGAAACAGCTCCACGAGAAATGGCAGAAGAGATTTCCCCAGTTCAACGACAAGGTCGGAAAATACATCATCCACGGAAAAAAAGCCGGTTCATTTGAAACGACTCCAGATGTCATCAACCCAATCGCGGGTTTCGCGGCCATGATGGAGAATCTCGACAATCAAGTCGGCGATATCCTTGCTCTTCTGGAGCACTACGAAATCGATGACAACACCCTCGTCATATTCACCTCGGACAACGGAGCTCACCGCGAAGGGGGACACGACCCTGATTTCTGGAACTCCACCGGCAGCCTCCGCGGAATGAAGCGGGACATGCACGAGGGCGGAATCCGCACACCGATGTTGGCCCGTTGGCCGGGAACGATCGCGGAAAATAAGACGACCGATCACCTGAGTGCCTTTTGGGACGTCCTCCCGACGATGTGTGAGCTGATCGGCCAGCCCGTTCCTCCGAAATCCGACGGCATTTCCTTTCTTCCGCTGTTGAGGGCGCAAAACGACCAGCAAAAGAAGCACGACTACCTCTACTGGGAATTTTGCGGAGGCAACGACCAGCAGATCGTCTCCCAGGCGGTTCGCCAGGGTAAATGGAAGGCCTTTCGACAGGTGCAGAGAAAGAAAGGGATGCAGGCGCTCGAAATCTACAATCTTGAGGAAGATCCCTACGAGAAGATCGATCTCGCAAAAAAAATGCCGGAAATGGTCACCAAGATGGAAGCGATCATCAAGGAAGCACACACCCCGCTCCCGACTCAGAAGAAGCAGTAGCAAAAAATCTTTCCTATTTGGATTTTCAGAGTTCAATCTCTGGGCGCTCTGGTCCAGTCTGCGCGTCGATGTCCGACTCCTTCGTTCACCTCCATTTGCATACCGGATATTCGACGCTCGATGGTGCCTGCCGGACCAAGGATGTCGCCAAGCGGGCCAAGGAGCTGGGAATGCCTGCGGTCGCGATGACCGATCACGGGAATCTTTACGGGACGATCGAGTTCTACAAGTCCTGCACCGCTGCTGGCGTGAAGCCGATTCTGGGCTGCGAGATCTACCTCGCTCCGGAGTTGATCAGCGATATGAAGGAAATCCCGGGGCGGCCTTCCTCGACCCATTTGACGCTCCTGGCGGAAAATAACGAGGGCTGGGTCAATCTTCAGAAGCTCGTCTCGGTTGGCCACCTCGATGGATCTTATGGGGGGATCCCACGAGTGGATCGGGAGATCTTACGCAAATACTCGAAGGGCATTATTTGCCTCTCAGGCTGTATTTCAGGACCACTCAATGAGTGGATTCTTAAGGATCAAGACGACATCGCTTACGAGACCGCGGAGGAACTCTGCGAGATCTACGGGAAAGAGAATTTTTACCTAGAAGTCCACAATCACGGGCTTGAACCGCAGGAGAAGTGCCGCGAGGTGCTGTATCGATTCGCCGAGCGACTCGGGGTGAAGGTGGTCGCGGCCAACGACGTCCACTTTCTCAATAAGGAAGACTACGAGGCGCACGATGTCCTCATCTGCATCGGAATTGGCCGCCTCATCATCGATGAGAACCGCAAGCGCTACTCGCCCGAGGTCTACTTTAAGACCCCCGAAGAGATGCGTGCTCTTTTTGCCGATCATCCCGAAGCCTGTGATGCCACGCTCGAGATTGCCGAGCGCTGCAATGTCGAGTTTGTCCTCGATCCCACTTCTTCCGCAAAATATCCCGAGTTCCCCACGCCCGATGGCTCCCCACGTGAGGAGTATTTTCGAAAAGTCTGTTACGAGGGTCTTGTTACGCGCTACGGACAGGAAAAGGCCGACACCGATCAGGAACTGCGCGACCGACTCGACTACGAAATTAAGACGATCTCCGATCTTAAGTTCGCCTCCTACTTCCTGATTACCGCTGACTTCATCAACTGGGCCAAGGAGCAGAATATTCCTGTCGGCCCCGGCCGTGGGTCGGCTGCAGGATCGCTCGTCTCCTACACGATGGGGATCACCGATATTTGTCCGATGCGCTTCGGCCTTCTCTTCGAGCGATTCCTCAACCCCGAGCGTGTCAGCCCGCCCGATGTCGATATCGACTTCTGCCAGACGCGCCGCCCGGAGGTCATCGATTATGTCCGCCAGAAATATGGCGAGCGCTGCGTTGCCCACATCATCACCTACGGCACGATGGGGGCGAAGAGCGTCATCCGTGATGTCGCCCGCGTCATGGGCGTGAGCTACGGCGAGGCCGGGATGCTTGCCAAGATGATCGAGGCCAAGCCCGGGGTGAAGCTCGCGGATGAATATAAGGAAAAGCCGGAGCTGCGGGAGGTCATCGAATCATCCTCGACCTATCAAGAATTATGGGACTTCGCGCTCAAGCTTGAGGGCCAGTCTCGAAACGTCGGAGTCCACGCTGCCGGAGTCGTGATCGGCGACCGGAATCTCGATGAGCATGTCCCGCTCACGCGTGGAAATGAAGGGGAAGTGGTGACGCAATACGACATGAGTGCCATCACCGATGTGGGCCTTCTCAAGATGGACTTCCTCGGTCTTAAAAACATGACCGTCATTCAGGAGGCCGTGGATCACATCCATCTTCACACGCCGGACTTTGACATTTACGAAATCTCCCTCGAAGACCAAGCGACCTTTAAGATGCTCAACGCCGGAGAGACGATGGGCGTCTTTCAGCTGGAATCAGGCGGTATGGTCGAGACCTGCCGCAAATACGGCATCAATAAGATCGAGGACATCATTGACCTCCTCGCCGTCTACCGCCCCGGGGCGATGCAGTATATCGATGAGATGATCGAGGTGAAGGAGGGCCGCAAGCAGCCGAACTACGAGCATCCGATGCTTGAGGAGATTTGCGGCGATACCTACGGGGTCATGATTTACCAGGAGCAGGTGCAGAACTCGGCCAAAATGCTCGCCGGTTATACCCTCGGCGGTGCGGATATTCTTCGTCGTGCGATGGGTAAAAAGGATCCGGCGACGATGGAGAAGCAGCGTCAGATTTTTGTCGAAGGCGCTGCCAAGACGAACCAGATCGATGCGCGCAATGCCAACCTCATCTTCGATAAGATCGCGGGATTCGCGGGCTACGGATTCAATAAGTCGCACTCGGCTTGCTACGGCTTCATTTCCTACTGGACTGGTTTCCTGAAGGCGAACTACTCCGTCGATTTTATGTCGGCCCTCCTCTCGAATGAGATTAAGAATACCGATAAGATCGGTGTCTTCGTCTCCGAGTGTCATCGCATGGGCCTCGAGATCCTTCCGCCGGATCTCAATAAATCAAAGAACCGTTTCTCTCCCGAAAAACTTCTCGGAGGCGCTGAGGGCATTCGCTACGGCCTTGCCGCGATCAAAAACGTGGGTGCCGGAGCAATGGCGATGGCGCTCAAGGAGCGCGATGAAAATGGTGCCTTTGAATCGCTCGATGACTTCTGCGACCGACTCGACTCGAAGGTCATCAATAAGCGCATCCTCGAGAACCTCATCAAAGCTGGCGCCATGGATTGGACGGGCGAAACTCGTGCGGGAATGACCGAGCGTCTTGAGAAAGTGGTCTCCAGTGCCAGCAGCGCCCAGCGCGATCGTGCGGCAGGGCAGGGGGGGCTCTTTGACACGATGGAATTCAGCGGTGGTAGTGAATCTCAGTCTGCCGACTCCGATCATCCGGCGATCGAAGAATGGTCGAAAGATGATCGACTGGTGCACGAGAAGGAACTCCTCGGCTTCTACGTCACCGGACATCCGCTCGATAAGTTCCGCGGTGTGGTGGACTCGGATAAATATATTAAAATTGGCCTCCTTGATGAGATCGATATCGGGAAGGACAAGCGCGCCCGTTTTACCTTCGCCGGGATGGTCCGCAGCGTGGAGCATAAAATGACGAAGAGCGGTAAACCCTTCGGCGTCGTCACGATTGAGGACTTCACCGGCTCGGTCGAAATGCTTTGCTGGAGCGAGAGCTATCTCCCGGCTCGCGATGCGGGTCTCATGGTCGCGGGTCAGGTCATCCGCTTCCAGGCGCAGATCTCAATCGATGATCGCACCGAGCAGCGGCGTCTTACCGGCGCTCAGATCAAAGAGCTGAAAGCCCGACGTAAAAAGACCAGTGGAATCCTGGAGTTGACACTCTGGACGGGTCGACACAACGGTGATGATCTTCAAAAAATCAAAGTAATCCTCGCCGAGTATCCCGGGAAAGTTCCCGTTCATATGCACTTCCAAAGTGGATCGGGAAATCGCGCGACAATGGAGCTCCCTGAAACGATGGCCGTAAAAATGATTCCTGCTCTCGAGCGGGAACTTGCTCCTTGGCGCACGGTTTGATGAAGCTCTCCGATGACCTTTGTGCCTTCAGCCCATGAGGATAGAAATCCTTAGGATCTTTCCCCATCGCAGGATCTTTGGGAATCTGCTATGGATTTTCTATGCGCTACTTCGCTGCTCTGCTCTTCCTTCCACTGGGTCTTTTCGGTCAGACTGTTTTCAGTTTTACTCCAGGGAATGGGCGTCATCTTTTTTTGGACGATCCTTCTTCGGGTAAGATCAGCATGCCCACGCCGGGTCTGCACATCACAAGGGCCTACTTTAGCGACGACGTTTCCCGGAGCCCGCTGAACATTTCCTTCAATGAGGACGCTACCGAAATCTCACTGGTTGTTCCTGAAAGTCTCCGACAGAGAAAGGACGCGATTGAGATAGAGGCCGCGAAAAATACCACGGCGTTTGACGACGGCCGCGTCACCTTTTCCGCACTTGATTCCAAGGTGGTGGGAAAGCAGGCTAAGCTTGAAAGCCACCCCGGAAATCACAGAATCGGATTCTGGGGGAATCCCGCAGATTACGTTGTCTGGGACTACACGCCGGGGAACGTGGGGATGTATTCGGTGGAGCTGACTTACTCTCTCGCAAGTAAAAGTTCCGAGATCGAAATCAGTCTCGGTGAGGCCAAGGTCACAGGGATGATTCAGAGCACTGGAAGCTGGTATGAATACACCACGGTGGATTTGGGCTATCTCTACATTGACCATCGGAATGCGAGCCAGCTCGCCGTCAAATGCCTTAAGAAAAATGGAGGTGCGGTCATGAATCTCAAAGCGGTCACTCTTCGTCCCGCTCCTGAAGGAAACTTTCCGATTGCGAAGCCCGGAGTCGATGGAGCAATCACCCTCATGCCGGAGCAGGCGACGGTTTATGGTCGGAAGCTCATGTGGGAACCGCAGCCCAAGAAACTCTGCCTCGGTTACTGGGTCGATGTGAATGACTACGCCACATGGGAAGTCGAGGTGCCAGCTCCGGGCAACTATCGCGTTGAGATCTTCCAAGGCTGCGCTCCCGGGCAAGGGGGGAGTTCTGTGATCTTATCTTGGAGTGGGCGTGATGGAAGCGCTTCTGTCAGATTAGGAGTTATCCAAAATAGAATGACTTTCGAGGTGCAGGAAACAGGAGGGTTTCAAGACTTCATCGCACGCGACGTGGGAGCAATTTCCTGTGTGCAGGCGGGCAAGTTTCGCCTGAAGCTGAAAGCCGATAAGATCGCCAATAAGGCGGTTATGGATCTGCAGAAAATCATTCTTCATTCCATCAAATAAGCGATGCTTCGGATCATTTTTATTTCTCTCGCGATGATGTTACTGGTGCCAGCGGATGAAGTCGTGGTGCTTCTCCACGGGCTTGCGCGTTCTTCCAAGTCGATGGCGAAGATGGGAAAATCTCTCGAGAAGGAGGGCTACCGTGTCCTCAATCTCGATTATCCCTCGCGGAAGCATGCGGTCGCAAAGCTCGCTCGCCTTGTTCATGACCAAGTGGCCGCCAAGACGAAGGGAGCCAAAAAAGTCCATTTTGTGACCCACTCAATGGGTGGGATTCTCGTGCGTCATATGCAGGCGAGTCACCCCGTGAAGAACCTTGGACGAGTGGTCATGCTCAGTCCTCCCAATCAGGGGAGTGAAGTGGTCGATAAACTTGGAGACCTCAAAGTATTTCGCTGGATCAATGGTCCGGCGGGTTTGGAACTGGGGACGCGCAAGAAGTCGGCTCCCCAGGTGCTCGGCCCGGTCGATTTTGATCTCGGGGTGATCACGGGGGATCGCAGTATTAACTGGATCCTCTCGTCGATGATCCCCGGGAAGGACGATGGTAAGGTCTCCACGACGAGCGCCAAGATCAAGGGGATGAAGGACTTTAAAGTCGTTCACGCCAGCCATCCCTTTATCATGAAAAATAGAAAGGTCATCGGTGAGGTGTTGACGTTTTTGAAAACGGGGAAGTTTAACGATGCCTGATTTAAGTGGAGCAAGTTCGGTGACTCTCGTGGTGGGGGACCTGCATTTCTTTGCGGCTCGCTCGAACGTCATCAAGTATTGGAAGGAGTTGCCTGCGATTTTAAAGAAAGACGACGCAGAAGAGTGCGAGCGGGTGGCTCTGCAGATTGACGAAGCGCCTAGCTGGCTGCCCTTTTTTGACGCTGGGTGTATCGGCGGCTACGGGCCTTCATCGAGCAGGAGGGAATTCACGGGATCGAGCACGTCGTCTATGGCCACACGCACCGGATCTTGGATCGGGTTGATTAAGGAGTGAGATTTACGAATGCTGGGTCTCCGATTGGATATCGCAAGAATCGGCCTTTGTGCGCGGGCTGCGGGTGAGTCTAAAGGAAAGGCGAGATGCTGGGCTTGCCCATGGATCCCTCGGCTTGATACCTAGGGCGCTGCCCTAGGCTGATATGATTTGGACCTTTGGCCCATGAGATCCATCTTAGCTGCCGAGCGCTTCGACGGCTCTTGCGGTGCGGAGGATCGTTTTTTCTCCGAGATGCGGTCCGAGAATTTGGAGGCCGACAGGTTTTCCGTCGATCGGTTCCAGGGGGACGGAGATGCCGCAGTTTCCGGCGAGGTTGGCGGAGATGGTGAAGATGTCAGCGAGGTAGTGCTTGAGGGGATCACCAGCTGCGGCTCCGATTTTCGGAGCGGTTTCGGGAGTCACGGGCGTGAGGATGGCGTCGACTTTTTCGAAGGCTTCTTCGAAGTCGCGGCGGATGAGAGTGCGGACCTTCAGCGCGCGGCTGTAGTAGGCATCGTAGTAGCCGGAGGAGAGGACATAGGTGCCAAGGATGATCCGGCGTTTGACCTCGGATCCGAATCCTTCTTCACGGCTTTTTTGATAAACGCTGAGGATGTCATCGGCCTCGGAACTCCGATTGCCGTAGCGGATGCCATCGAAGCGGGAGAGGTTCGAGGACGCTTCGGCGGGAGCGATGATGTAGTAGGTCGCTACGGCATATTCGGTATGCGGAAGCGAAATTTCGATGATCTCGGCGCCTTGGGCCTCGAGATCGGCAGCGGCTTTTTCAACACGGGCGCGAACGCCGGCATCGATTCCATCGGTGAAGTATTCTTTCGGCAGGCCGAGCTTCATTCCGGCGACTCCATTTTCGAGACCTTCGGTGTAATCGGGAACATCGTCGTCGAGTGAAGTGGAGTCACGCGGATCTCCTCCTGCGAGTGCGTTGAGAAGAAGAGCGGAGTCTTCCACCGTTCTGGTAAGAGGTCCGATTTGATCGAGTGAGGAGCCGAAGGCAACGAGGCCATAGCGAGAGACACGACCGTAGGATGGTTTGAGTCCGACGACGCCGCAGTGGCTGGCGGGTTGGCGGATCGAGCCACCGGTATCGGAGCCGAGCGCGGCAGAAATGAGGTCGCCTGCGACGGCAGCGGCAGATCCTCCGGAAGATCCCCCAGGAATGTGCCCGGGAGCTTTCGGGTTTTGCGTGATCTGGAGGGCCGAATTCTCGGTCGAGGAGCCCATGGCGAACTCATCGAGGTTCAATCGGCCGAAGGGAATGGCACCGGCGGCACGCAGTTTGATGACGGCGGTGGCATCGTAAGGCGAGTGGTAAGCTCCTTCGAGGAATTTGGAGGCACAGGAACAGGGGTGATTCCTGACGTTGATGTTATCTTTGATTCCGATGGGAAGGCCACCGAGGGGGAGGGAAAGATCTGCCTTTTCGGCTTCGGCGAGAGCGGTATCAGGTTCGTGAGAGAGGAAGGCCTTAATTTCCCCATCGCGCGCGGAAATTTGGTCGATGGTATCCTGGACGATGTCGCGGGAGGTGATGTCACCGGCGGTCAGTTGTCGGCGCAGGGAGGAGAGTGATTGGGAAGCGAGAGACATGGAAGTCAGAGATGAAAATTAGGCGTCGACCACTTTGGGGACGCGGAGCTGGCCCTTGGCTTGATCGGGAGCATTTTGGAGAAAGTCCTCGGGCTTGAGTCCTTCGACGGGTTCGTCCTTGCGGACTTTGTTGGAAAGCTGGGTGGCGTGGGAGGTCGCTTCGATTCCCTCGATATCGACCTCAGAGAGTTTGTCGATATGGGTCATGATGGTCCCCAGTTGCTCGCCGAAGCAAGTGATCTCGTCTTCGCTTAAATCGATACGGGCGAGCTTGGCGACATAGCGCACGTCGATGGTTTGATCAGCCATGGGCGGAAGATGAACGAGGAAGAGGAAAGTGTGAAGAGTGAAGACGAAAAAACCCCGTCGATAGAAATCGCGCGGGGTTGTTTGGTGACTAGTCTTGCAACGGTGAGCGAAGTTGTGCCTAAAAGGAAAGAATTCCGGAGCGTTGAAGTTCGGCATAGATCCACCAAGAGACCGAGAGGGTTGCCGCGACCGAGAGAGTGAAGAGAACGGTGCTGCGGGCACGGTAGCGGCGCTCATTTTGAAGTTCACCACGGGAGAGTTCGGCATAGAACCTGCGCTCGCGTTCGCGATCAGGGAAATCATCGGGAGGAGGCATCATGGTACGCTCGCGTTCGAGGCGTTCCTCTAGCTTTTCGGGAGCTTCATCGATCATGCGCTCGAGTTCGGCGATTTTGGTCGATAAAAATTCCTCTTTCTTGTTTTCGCTGGAGAGGCTGCCGGTGTGGGAGCGAAGTAAAGCCATGGTTCTATTTCTACTTAAGGAGGTAAACGAGAAGGACGAGCGCGCCCAATACGAGGAGTGGAAGATTGAAGGCGAAGCCCTGTTTCATCATGGATGAAAAGTTACCGGTCGGATGATGGGCACGGGAGCTTCCTGGGCCGAAGATGCCTTGGCCCCGGCGGGTTCCGGAAAAGTGGTCGATGGCCTGGTGATATTCATCTTCGGCACGATCAAGAACGCCGAGAGCCTTTTCGAGCTCCTCCTTGAGGGCTTCCTTTGACCAAGCTTCTGAATTGAGGTTTTCGATGCGCTTAAGGTGGTTTGAGAACGATTCACGGGCTTGCCCCATGTCCTCGATCTCTTGCTTGGAATCAAAAAGCTCGCGGTCGATGGTGGTGACAGCGTTGGAAAGGCGCTCGGTGAGATCGATCTGGCCGTTTAGGAACTCCTGCTTTCGCTGGTTCAGCTCCTCGAGGGCCGTTTTTTGGCGCTCGAGCTGTTCACGCTGCTTGTGAAGGTATTCCAGCTGGGCTTGAGCATCCTCAAGCTTTCCTTCGAAATCCTCGGAAATGCCTTTTCCAGCGGGAGGGATTTCCATCTGCGTCGCATTGACGTTGAGGTGTTGTTTGCGCTTTGTCTGGGTAGCCATGACGGATGAAATTAGATTACTCTTCTATGGTTATTCCCAAAACGCGCTAAAAGCGAGCGAAATAGTTAAGATTTATTAGAATTTTTTAATTTCTGACTATCAGCCTCAGGTTCGTCGCTAAATGGAGCGGCATACCAGCGGAAACCCCTGCTAACAAAGGACTTGAGATCCTCGAGGATGAGGTAGGCGGCGGGGATCAGGAAGAGGGTGATTACTGTAGCGAAGAGGATTCCGTAGCCGAGGGAGATGGCCATTGGTTTTAAAAATTGTGCGTGAAGAGCACGATCAAACATTAAAGGAATGAGTCCGGCAAAGGTCGTGATGGAGGTCAGGAAAATGGGGCGGAATCGTTTAACCCCTGATATCATCACGGCTTTCTTGAGGTCTATTCCTTCTTCGCGCTTCCGATTGATGAAGTCCACGAGGACTAAAGAATCATTCACAACAACCCCTGCGAGGGCCAAAATTCCAAAAACAGAAAGCCAGGAGGGAACAACATCCATGATGAGGTGGCCGCCGTAAGCCCCGATGATTCCAAAGGGCACGGCGAGGAGGACGATGAGGGGTTGGAGGAGGGATTTAAAGGGGATGGCGAGAAGGGCATAGAGGGCGAGCATGAGTCCGCCGAAGAGCCAGACGAAGCGGTTGCCCGTTTCACGATCCTCTTTAATAAAACCTTCCCAAACCCAGGAGAAGCCGTCGTAGTTGTTGACGATTTCTGAAATCTGAGGCTCGAGTTCGGCTGCGAGAGCAATGATGTCGACGCTCTTGGAAGTCGGTGAGGCGATAACGTCGGTGACCTGAGCTCCATCGATGCGTTCGATCTCGCCGGGGGCGCTGCGGAGCTTGGCATTTGCGATGGTAGAGAAGGGGATATTGGTGCCATCGGGTGCTTGGATATTGAGCGTGTCGAAGGTGTGGAGGGACTCCCGTTTTTCCTCGGGGAGGCGGACCATGACGCGGATCTCTTCGCCTTCGCGCTGGATGCGTTGGACTTCATCGCCGAAGAAAGCTTGGCGGATTTGGCGGGCGAGTTCGCGCTGGGTGAGGTTGAGCTCAAGCGCGAGTGGTTTGAGGGTGATTGAGAGTTCTTCGCGCCCTTGTTGTTTGTCGGAATGTGCCCACTCGATGTCATTATGTCCTTCAAAGAGGGCTTCAATCTTCTCGGCGAGTTCGGTTTTATCAGTGCTGGCGATTCCGCGAAGGTGGATTTGAAGGGGTTCGGTTTCTTCGCCACCGGAGCGACGCCCACCGTGGGAGCCACGAGCGCGGAAGCTTCTCATGCCGCGAATTTTTCCAACCCGTTGCATCCAGAGCTTGCAGAGATCGTCATTGCTAATTCCGGGTTCGCTGCGGTCGCTGGGTGCGAGGATTTCGAGATAGATGGAACCTTGGTCGGTGACGGTGGAGCGTCCGTAGCGGCCGGCATCTCCGGTGTCGCTGTAGATGTTTGTGATGAGTGATTTTCCGTTGCCGGGGTCGATGAGTTCGGCCTGTAGTTCCCGTGCTTTTTCGCAGACTAAGAGAACAGTTTTATCGGTTTCCTCGAAGGGGGTGTTGCCATACATTTCCACGTTGGAGCGGATGACATTACGCTCAATGGTAGGAAAGGCGACGAAGCCAAACTTGCCGCCCTTGTGAAGTCCGACGGCAAGGGCTCCGAGGGCGAAGAAGAGGGCTATGGTGCTGTAGCGATGCTTGACTGCGAACCGAAGAGAGGGAGCGTAGAACTTCTCAACGGCTCGCTCCAAGCTATCGGCTACGAACTTTTGGAAGCGGGAGAAGAGGCCGAGCTTCCTGGTGTCCCGGTTCATCTTCAGGTGCTTGAGATGGGAGGGGAGGATGAGCTTTGATTCGATGAGGGAGAATATCAGAACGGCTCCGACGACGGGGGGGATTTGCTTGGTGTAAGTTGACCAGTAGCCCTCGAAAAACATGAGGGGAATGAAGGCGACGATGGTGGTGATGACCCCGAAGGTGACAGGGGTGGCGACTTCTTTGGTGCCAAGGACGGCGGCGTCGAGGGGCGTGAGGTCTTCGCGGAGGCGGGAGTAGACATTTTCGCCGGTGACGATCGCGTCATCGACCACGATGCCCAGCACGATGATGAAGCCGAAGAGGCTCATCGTATTCGCGGTGAGTCCGAAGTAGGGCATCAGGATCACTCCTCCGGCAAAGGCGACGGGAATTCCGAGCACCACCCAAAAGGCGAGCATGGGACGGAGGAATACGCCGAGCACGATGAAAACCAGAAGTCCTCCGATCATGAGCGAATTGCCAAGAGTAGAGAGGCGGCCCCTGATGCGGCCTGATTCATCGTCCCACGTGTTTAGGGTGATTCCGGTGGGATAACGGCCTGATGAATCTTCGATATAGCGATGGACGGCGTCCGAGATTTCGATGGCGCTTTCATCTTGTCCTTGGAGGACATCGATCATGAGGGCGCGCACGCCATTAAAGCGCATCAGTTTCCCCTGATCTTCGAAGCCGTCTCTTATGGTGGCGAGATCCGAGAGCTTGAGTTGAGCACCATCGATGGCGGTGACGACGATGTTGGCGAAGTCTTCCTGCTCGTAGGCTTGGCCCTCAGTCCGGATCATGATTGGTCCGGAGAGGGTTTGCACTGACCCGGCGGAGAGGGCGAGCGAAGAGCGGCGAATGGCATCGGAGAGATCTTGAATGGTGAGGCCGTAGTCGCGCAGTTTTTCGTCATTGGCCTCGATGGAGATTTCGAGAGGCCGGGTGCCGCGGAGGTCGGTGCGGGAGACCTCGGTGAGGTCAAGGATGTCTTCCTCGACGCGGCGCGCGAGGTTGTAGAGCTCCATTTCCGAAAGATCACCAGTGACGGCGACGGTGACGACCTCACGGTAGTTTGAGGAATTTGGAACGGTGATGCGGGGACGCTCGGTCTCTCCGGGGAAGGTGTTGATGGTATCGACGAGAGATTCGACTTCGTCGCGAAGTTCTTCGAGGTCGATTCCGTCCTCGGGCTCGATATCAAAATTTGCGGAGCCGCGGAGGGCACGGGCGCGGATACGCTTAATCCCGGGAAGCGAGCGGAGGGTCCGTTCGATGGGGATAATGATGTGCTCCTGCACGTCTTCCGGGCTGCCTCCCCGGTAGGTCATCTTGATGTCGACCTCGCCGTAGTCCTGACTCGGGTTCACTTCGAGAGGGACTTTATTGAGCGCGGTATAGACCCCTCCCAAAAGAATCGCCGCCAGAAGAAAATTGGCGGCGATGTCATTTTTGGTGAACCAGCGAATCATCTACGCGGATTATAACGGGATTGGCGGCGATGTCCTGTCGTTTTTGTGTTGGGTCGGTCGGAAAGTGGCGATCTCAGGGGAAATTGAGATGAAGGATTTCGGTGTAGAGCTTCGCGGACTTCTCGAGGTCCTTTACGATGATTTCGATATCGGCCACCGCTTTTGAGAAGTTTTTGGCAGGTGCCTCGGCCGCGTTCTGGGCAAGCAACGAGAACGTGGTAAGTGCTAGGAAGGACGTTACGAGAGTAAGATTTTGGGTATCCCTAGGGTATAGATTCAATCGGCCATTGAACGCCATCTCCTTATGAAATCCTTCGCCACCATTCTGTCCTTTGCTCTCATCATCGCCTCGCTTTCCGCCCAAGAGGACACCAAACTGCCCAAACCCGATGCCGATGGCTGGATGACACTTTTCAATGGCAAGGATCTGGCGGGTTGGGATGGCGATCCGAAGGTGTGTCGCGTCAAGGACGGCTACATCTCAGGGGCGATTGAGAAACTGGAGGGCGGAAACACCTTTCTCGTCTTCAAGAAGCCGTTCTCGAATTTTGTGCTTGAGGCAGACTGCGTGCTGGTCGGCAGGAAAGGGCAACAGCGGGATTCAGTATCGTTCCAAGCAATCAGAGCGCGGCGCCAACAAGTGGGTGGTGAAAGGCTATCAAGCTGATTTCGGGAATGGCTTGTGGGGAAAGCTCTACGAAGAAGGTGGGCGGGGTGTGCTCGCCTTCACATACAAGGACAAGGCTCCCGAGATTAAGAAGGACGATGGCCGGAATACTTATCGGATCACGGCGAAGGGATCGAAGGTCACGCAAGAGATCAATGGCACCGTAACAATCGAGCTGGATGATCAGGATGAAAAGAAGGCCGCCAAGGAGGGCATCATCGCCCTACAATATCACTCGCCGGGTGACTTCGAGGTGCGCTTCAAGAACATCCGAATAAAATTGCTGGAAGCAAAGTGACCCCTGAAGAGGTGCTTTTTGGATGGCCTGCTGGAAGGAATCAGAGAGGGGAGAAAGGGGGCGATTTTAGCGTGCTTGTTCTCGTGGCGTAAAGGGGTGAATCCTGAAGGATTTGGTGATGAAAAACTGAAACCTCATTTGATGAAATCACCAATTAGACAGCGTATCAGACTATCTTGGGAATTTAGCGGGGCGACAGAAGTCGTTTTGGCCTGATCAGATGTCATTGCACCCGAGGATTAACCGGTGACGATCAGCTCTTGTGCGCACTTGTCGCATAATCCGCAGATCCATGTTTTTAATCATAACAAGGTAGCGCGTCACCCGCGGACTAATGGTTCGAGTCGGATTCCATTTGTGACCACTGCGGATCGTAGTGCGTCGAGGCAGATGAAAATTACTGATGCGAAAGGTCGCGTGCGCTATTCGATCTTGATCGTCCAAGGATGAATCACTGATTTTGCGGGACGACTACTCAAAAATCAGCAATGATGACGCTATGATAAAGGTTCAGATCACATTCATCAGCCTCTTATCTTCTTCGTGCTTCCTCGCCGCGAAGGAGATCAGTGTGCCGGGCGATCAAAAGACGATTCAGGGTGCGATCGCCGTAGCAAATACGGGGGATGTCATTCTGGTGACTCCGGGGACTTATCGTGAACGAATCGTGCTCAAAGCGGGAATCCAATTGCGCAGCATCGGACCCGAAGGAAAAGGGAAACTCGGACTGAAGCGAGCCGAGGCGACGATCATCGACGGGGGCAACGAAGTCGGTGATTCCCCGGGCGTCACGATGGCTGAAGGCTCAACGCTCGATGGTTTCACCATCACGAATGTCGGAAAATATGACGACGAGAAATGGCAGAAACACTGGGATGGAAAGGGGTTGAACCAGAAGCACGTACATATCGGAAAATTCGGAACCCCGGGGATCGCCATCACGGGTGCGACTTCCACTGTGACCAACAACATCGTTCACCATAACGGCGACACGGGAATCGCGATTCGCGGTGCGAAGGGGAAGCTCTGCGCCCCCGTGATCTCGGGCAACATTTGTTACCGGAATATGGGGGGTGGAATCGGGTCGATGATGGGTTCGACAGCGATCATCGATAGGAATGTCTGTTTTGAAAATTTCTATGCCGGGATTGGACACAATGGTGCTGATCCTGTGGTGGTCCGGAACGAGTGCTACGAGAACATCCGGGCCGGGATCGGGATTAGCGAGGGTGCTAGTCCGACCGTGCGAAAGAACCGTTGCTATGGGAATCGCCGGGCGGGCATCGGGATTCGGACGGGAGCCTCCACCCGCCCCGTGATCGAGGACAACGACTGCTACGAGAACGAGATGGCTGGGATCGGTTCGGAAGAAGAGGCCGCGCCGGTTATCCGGGGCAACCGTTGTTATCGCAACAAGCTCGCGGGCATCGGATGTCGCGATCATTCATCACCTCTCATCGTGGAGAATCATTGTTACGAAAACAAGGCAGCTGGTATCGGGATCGACTCGGCGGACGCGCTCCTTTTTCGAAATCGCGTCGAAAGAAACGAGGCGGCCGGGATTGGGATCAATAATGGATCCAAGGCCAGTGTCATCGAGAACACCTGCGCAGAGAACCGTCTCGTCGCTGTCGGCATTCCAAATGGAGGTGAAGTTCTCTTGCAAGAAAATACCCTCGTCAGAACGGGAGGAATGCCTCCGATTGTCGCAATCTTTGGCGATTCGAAGGTCGTCCTGACGGGCAACCTTATAAAGGGAGGTGGCGTTGCCGGCGTAATGTCAACGGGTCGACTTTATGCCATTGGCAATACCATCGAGGGTCAAAACGGGGCCTCCGGAATTCTTGCGCGCAAGGACAGCGAAGCCACTCTTTCGGGAAATCGCATCAGCGGCTATCAAATGGCGGTGCGGGATCAGGGTGCAAAATCCATCGTCAACAGCGAACACTTCAGAAAAAAAGAGACAGCGAAGTGAAGTGACGCCCACGGTTTGTAGATGGTCTAGTCACGACGGATTTGGTGCAGGGATTTTCTTTTTGGGTGGACTGCTGGAAGGCGTCTTTGAGGGGGGCGAGTCTACCCGCTTCTGCCGTTCCCTGTTATTTGGGGGAGTTTGCTTCACTGAGGCAGTAGAGGGACTGGCTTCCTCGAAGAATGAGGTCCTTGCCAACGAGGGCGGGTGAGGCGCTGAAAGAGTCGTCGAGGTGATTCTGCGCCAGGATCTTGGGGGAAGGGCCGGCGTTGAGGACACCGGTCTTGCCATCGATCGCGGTGAGGTAAATGCGATCCTTTGCGGCCACCGGGGAGGAATAGACGTCCTGAATGCCGGGGAAACGGGCGCGGGCATAGATCTCCTCGCCCGATTTGATGTCGAGGCAGGTCATCACTCCCTGATAATGACGAAGGTAGTAGACGAGGCCCTTGTAGAGGAGGAGAGAGGGGACGTAAGGGGTGTCGCGGCGCTTGATCCAGGCGACTTGTTTGGTTCCGGTGATATCGCCTGTAGCTCCCGTCAGTTTGATTCCCAGGATGGCCTGTTTTTCGTAACTTGATCCCGCGATGAGGATGCCGTCCTCTGACACCGGACCGGCCACCACGTTGTGGGAGAGGCCCCCACATTCCCAGAGAAGCGTACCGTTTTCCAGTTGATAGCTTCGAATGCGATTCGCGGCGGAGATGACGACTTGAGGCGAGCCCTCGTGCAGAAGGATGTGGGGAGAGGACCATGAGGAGGGTTCGTCTCTCTCTTTTCGCCAGCGTTCTTCGCCGGTGTTTTTATTGAAAGCAACGACAAAGGAAGGTCCTTCGTGATCCCAGTTGACAACAAGAGTCTCACCGTGGAGGGCGGGGGAGCTACCTTCGCCGTGGCCGTGTTTGGTGTGCATGTCTCCGAGATCTTTTTCCCAAAGAACCTTTCCCTTGAGATCCAGGCAATAGAGCCCGTTGGAACCAAAGAAGGCAAAGACCTGCTTGCCGTCGGTGATCGGGGATGCCGAGGCGTAGGTTCCGGTGAGGTGATGGCCTTCGTGGGGCACCTGATCCCGCACTGTGGTTTGCCAGAGGATTTGTCCGTCTTTGCGGTCGATGGCGATGACCACGAACCTACTTTTGCGCACTTTCAGGGTGTTGTCATGTGCGCCCGGCCGATGGCCCACTGGGGGATCTTGTTCCACCCCGTGTGGAATGGTGGCAGTGAGAAAAATCTGATCGGCCCACACGACCGGAGAGGAATTTCCTGATCCGGGAAGCGCCGTTTTCCAGCGGACATTTTTGTCTTCGCTCCACGTAAGAGGGGGGTCTGCGTGGGTGGCCACGCCATTGCCGAGCGGGCCCCGCCATTGCCCCCATTGTTCTGCGTTCGGAGCGGGACTGGCGAAGCACAGGGTAGGGAGGCAAGCGATGAGGATGAGGAGTTTCATAGTGAAAGCAGTCGAGGGTCCCTCTTGATAGCAAATGCGGGTCGGCGATCGAAGGAAAACCCCGTGGAATTCAACTCTTGGCGATTCTGCCACGGTTTTCTTTTGAATGGTGCGATGACGCTGCTGGCATATCCTTGAAAAGGATTTAAAATCCCAAAAAATTAGTCAGACTTCGTTTCACGTAAATAATATGAATTTTTCCCTTCGGCTCTTCCTCATCATCGCCGCCCTCAGCACTCCCTTGCTCGCTGAGGAACCTACAAAAGACCTCCAGGATGCCCTCGCAGCCCTCAAGTTTCCGGGTGTGAAAATTGACCTTGAGGAACGTGCGGTCGATGTCACTGCCATCGTAAATATTGATGAAGGTTTACTGGAATTTGTGGCATGCACCAAGGACACCAAAGAGCACGAATCCATTGTCAAGATTCAGGCAAAGCCGAGCCACATCCATACTGCCCTTCTCCTCCTCGGAGCGAAGGCGGGCCACCCCGCGATTCGTAAGATCGTCGGCGAAGGTGATGACCAGCGCTGGATCGACCTCCCGCCCAAGGGAAGTGCGGTGACGGTCTCCTTCGTCACTATTGATAAAGCAGGGGAGCAGATAGAGCGGCCGCTCTCTGACTTCGTGACGCGCATGAATGAAGAAGGCGAACCCAATCCCGAGGAAGCCGCCAAGCGCCTCAAGACCTTCCTCTTCGCCGGCTCCCACCTCCACGGAGAAGGCGAGGGGCCTAAGGCCTACCTTGCCGACCGCAGTGGCAGCGTCATCAGCCTTACGACCTTCGGCGACGAACTCCTTTGCCTCCCCGAAATCTACGGACACGAAAACCATGCCCTGCTATGGGAACTTAACTCAAAGCACCTGCCCAAGATCGGTGCCCAAATCATCCTGAGACTTCGTCCTCAAACGAAAACCGAATCTCCCAAACGCTAACCTTTCCTGTTCGCACAAGTTCACCATCTCTCACTCATGAAATTTCTCCTCGCGCTTTTCATCCACCCCATGTCTCAGATCAGAGTCCAGACCATCTGGGCTCTCCGCGCCAAGAAGCATCGCTTCACCGAAACAATCCGTGAGATCGTCAACTCCGGAACCCGCCTCGAAAGACTGAGCGCCTGAGGCTACTTCGCCTCCGGTTGCCCGCCCGAGATCTCGGTGCCCTCGCTGGAGGACATCGCAAAGGTCCTCCGGGATCAGAAGGAAGACCCCGAAATCCGCGCGACCGCCGCATCTGCCTTCGCCTCAAGGATTAACTGACTGCGACTGCTAGAGATTTACTTTTTGGGTGGACTGCTTGAGGGCGTCGCTGAAGGGGCCGGAGAGGGAAGAAAGGGCGCTAGTTCCCCATAAGCAAGGCATCCGAAAAATATTGTTTGTATCAGAGTTCCCCATTGCAGGACCTCTTCGTATTTGAGACCAGATGACTCGTGAAAATCATTTTTGTTGCGAGTGAGAAGGCAAGTGCCGGGTTGGCGGGGATTCCGGTCTTTGATGGAGGGAAACTCTTTGGGGCGGCGAAGAGCTATGCGAGTCACTCCAAGGGGCAGCTTGCAGCGGCGATGAAGGCCGGGCATTTCTGCGGAGAGAAGGGGACGTCGGTTTCGGTCTATGCTCCGACAGGGTCGAAACTCGCAGGCCTGCTGCTGAAGGGCTCAGGGGAGCGCGCGAGTTTTGATGCCGAAATGTTCGGGGCGGAAGTGATGCAGGCTCTCCGGGTGAGCGGAGAGAAGACTCTGACTCTCCACTTGGATGGGCTCAAACTGTCACCGGATGAGGGCGCGCGAGCAGCCGTAGGGGCTCGATTGGCCGCGTATCACTTTTTTAAATATCGCACGAAGCTTCCCAAGCGGAGTGAGACGACGGTTACGACCTTGCGGGTCAGCGTGGATGATCCGAGGAAAGCACGGGCCGCGTATCAGGGATTTCATGGTCCCGTTTGTGACGGTCAGCTGATGGCCCGGGACCTGGTGAACGAGCCGGCAAATACCCTCTATCCAAAGTCCTATGCGGCGCGGATCAAGAAGTTCGAAAAGATCGGCTTGAAGGTCGAAATTTTGGGCGAGAAGAAGATGAAGGAACTGGGGATGGATGCCTTGGTTGGGGTGGGTCAGGGATCCCGGCGGGAGTCACAGCTCGTGGTGATGCGATGGAACGGCGGAAAGAAGGCTGATCAGCCGGTGTGTTTGGTCGGGAAGGGCGTGACCTTCGATACCGGAGGGATTTCTCTCAAGCCAGGCGCGGGGATGTGGGATATGAAGGGCGATATGGGGGGCTCTGCTGCAGTGGTAGGGGCGATGCACGCGATCGCGACCCGGAAGGCCAAGGCGAATGTTGTGGGTATTGTGGGCTTGGCGGAAAATATGCCGGATGGGAATGCCCAGAATCCCGGTGACATCGTGACCTCGATGTCCGGACAGACCATCGAGGTGCAGAATACTGATGCCGAGGGGCGTTTGGTACTGGCGGATGCCCTTTGGTATGCCAAGGAGAATTTCAAACCGCAAGTGATGGTTGATCTCGCGACCTTGACGGGAGCCATCCTCGTCGCTCTCGGACACGAGCATGCCGGATTGTTTTCGAACTCGGATAAAGTGGCGGATGCCTTTGCAACAGCATCTGCGGGTTCGACCGAAAAGACGTGGCGGATGCCCTTGGCAGCGGAGTATGACCGGCTCATCGATTCTCCGATTGCGGACATGAAGAATATTGGTGGACGTGCGGCCGGATCGATTACGGCGGCCCAGTTCCTGCAGCGATTCGTGGGGGAAATCCCTTGGGTGCACCTGGATATCGCCGGAATGGCAATGAAGAACACCCGGAAGGATCCACGGGAGACGACCCTAGGCACAGGGTTCGGAGTGCGCTTGCTCAATCAGTGGATCGCTGAGAACTACGAATAGGACTCAAAGGCGGAAACCTTCCCGCTTTTCGGCTAGAGAACTCGCACGCGGTAGAAGCGCCGACCGTCGGGCGCCTCAATATCGCTTTCCGTAAAACTACCGGTGTTGCCGATGATCATCGGATTGTCTTCTAGTTCGTCCCAGCTCACGAGATCATCTGAGGCCTCGATCGCGTAAGTCTGCCCGAAACGAGTTGGCCAGGTAATTGTCGCCGATTTCAACTCCTCGTCATAGACGATCGAAGTGATGATGAAGGGCGTATCCTGCGGCTGCGCGATGAGCATAAATAATCCGCCGGCATAGCCTCGGTAGTCGTCGGCTCCGGCGATCCCGCCAGTCGCGCTGCCAATGCCGTGGGCCGTGCGAAGCGATAAGGTGCCGTCGGCTCCAGCGCGGACGTCCGTCCATCGGGCGACCAGTCCGGCGACGTTGTCTCCGGTGCTGAACTCGGCGCTGGTCTCACTGATCTTGTGCGCTCCGGTCGAGCAGGCATAGGTCGCCGATTCCGCGCCGTTGAGGGTCCAGTTTGTGACGCGTCTTGCATAATCCGCGCCGCCGTTGCGATGCACGGTGGCCGCGAAGGTATAAGAGACGTTGGGATCGAGATTGCTAATTGTGAGATCCATCGACCAGTCGGGCGCGTCGTTGTAGGACATGTTGCCGGTGAGATTCAGTTTCCCCTCGAAAATTTCGGCCGCATCGGTTCCCGGCGTGTAATCGGCGAAATCCTGCGCCCAGTTGATTGAATTCCCGGTGGAAAAATTCTCCTTGAAAGTCACCGTCACGCCCGTGTCGGCACCCGAGTCGAAATCGATGAGATTCCCCGAACTTCCGTCTCCGAAGTAGGATCGCCCGAGCCCGAAACTCGTGGCATTCGCCGGAGTCGATTCGGGCGTGGTGTCGACGCAATCGTTGTAAGCCACCCACCCGTCGGCGGCGGCGAGCTGCGCGAATATTGGGAGAATAAGGATCCCGGATAGGCGTGGGTGTATCATAGCGAGAAGGGTAGGCTGGCCTTCGGACAAGCACCACTCGGAATTACCACTCCGAGGAATTTGCAGGCGGAATCGTAGGCAGGATGGGGTTCGTGGTCAATATGGACCACTGGGCCCCTCTCAATCGCCAACACGCCGTAGCTCAATTCCTGACAGAACCGTCTCACCAGCCTCGGGACGAAGGTCGATTTGTAATTTTCCATCGTCTTCGACATCCACAGAGGAAATTTCTAGGAGATATCCTTTCAGGACACCCCCGGCCTCCTTCACAATATCCAGGCCGCCAGCGACCTTCTTTCCATTGACGGCGACCGCAAAAACGGAGGATCCGTCCTGCTCCTCGGGTTCACAAAAAACGAGCCGCACCCGATAGCTCCCCGACTTGATCCCCCCGAGCGTCGCCGAACGGATGCTCCGCACACCCGACCCGGCAACCCAAGGCCAGCCTTCTCCGCCTTCCAAGAAAAGCGAATGCCGATAAAAGGTTTCCAGATCCGCCAAGGGAGGATCGGTTACAAAATCGATCTCTGGAGACGGCCCACCCACCCCCGGCTGGTCGAGCCACATCATGCCGTCCTCGGTCACCCGGTCACCCGGCGCTCCAAGGTTGATCCCCAGCACTTGAATCTTCCCACGCGTCTGCTCAATCGGCACTATTCCCCACGAAGCCCACTGCTCGAACTCGGGGGGCATACTCACGAGAGCCACCGCCATCGGCAAGGGGTAGCTACAGGTGCAGCCATCGTAAAAGTAAGGGAGGTTCAGCAGCCCGTTCGCCGGAATGATGCTGTTGGTACAGCCGGAACGTGGTCCGCTGATATTGATCGTGCCACTTTCGATTTGCTTGTCGTAGAAGGCCGGCGTTCCCGATCGCATCGTGTAGTGCAGCCCGTAGTCCAAACCGCCGTCACACCCATAGCTCTTTGGGAAAACTCGTGGCTCGGTCTCCAAGGTCATGGGGTTCGTCCGCTCACCCGCCTGCGGTGCTTTCGGTTTCCAGTCGTTCTTCTGTCCCGGAGGGCGGTACTGACTCGGTTGGACTGTTTCGAGATCAACCTTTGAATACGAAGATCTCAACCCGGGAGCTTCTTTCCCAGTCAGGATCCTTCCCGTGTAAACATCAGAAAAAACCGGTGGGAGTAGGCGGTAATCAACCTTTCCCTCGCGAGTCGTTTCATCAGTCCAATCCTTCGGCGTCGAGATCATCACGCCGTTGATGAATTTCGGTTGCGGCGAACGCTTGAAATGGCTCAGGGAGTCATCGAACCACAGCACTCCCAGGGGACCGCGCACTCTCTCGTCCCGGCTTTCAGCCCAGTCACCTTCGTAGTTGGCCGAGCCGGTCAGTTCTCCCTCACGCGTAATCACGGTCCAACCGGATTCGGTCTCGGAGCGCTTCGCGCCCTCGAGTTCGACCTCCTCCGGAAGCTGCTTGCCCGATTGCGCCATCAGCTTGCCACCAAACGGGCGCAGCGATTCATAGACTCGTTGCAACTCGGAAGGCTTGAGTGTGACCGACTCACTGAGCACGATCAATCCTGCGAAATACGGTGGTAGCTCGATACCAGCGGGTTCGTCTTCGATGACCGCGAGCCGCTCATTCGTGGAGGCATTGGTCCAGTTCTTCTCCCGTAACGTGCGAACGCTCTCCGTTCGCGAGTCGATTGCGATTACGTGAAAGTCGGTCTCCGCCAAGAGCGATTCGATCAATTCTGAATCATCTCCGGTTCCTAGCAGAAGCGCGTATCCGTGTTTCTGATCCAGTTTCGCGAACACGCTTGGCTTCAGAGTTTTGGCGCGCCTCACTTTTTCTGCCCCATGTTTGGTAGGTTCGGCCGATCCCGTCCCAAAACAGCTCAATCCCCCCGCTTCCGTGACAACGAATAGCTTCCCGTCCGCGACCACCATTGAGTGGATTGGATCCGTCACGCCAGGATATCCATCACTGAATTTTATCTCATGCCCCGCCACGGTAATCTTGCCCCGAACTCCTTCGACTCCCTTGAAATGCGGTTTGTCCTCGTGAACCCGGTAGTTAACTGCCTTGTCGAAGATCAGGCCACGCCGCTTCAGTTTCTGCCGTTCGAGCTCGGACGGCGTCGATGCGAACCAGCCCCCTGGAAGTCGCCCCGGCGAAGGAAGTTCGAAGGCCTTCAATTTACCCGTTTTTAAATCAAACTCGGCCGGGTAAGCCTGACTACTCGGGACGATCAGATGCCCGCTCTCATCGTCGATCAAAAGGTAACCCTGCGGCGCCAGTCCTCCGAACGCCTTGGCATTGTGGGGATGGATTCCGTAGCGGTAAGATGAGCGGTCGTTCCGCCAAATCGTCTCTCCCGTTGCCGCATCCAGACAGAAAACAAAAGTGCCCTCCAGCGGCCAGACGCCTGCCGCAAAATAGACCCGGGCATCTTTTAGAACCGCCCCTCCCCGGATCGGCCACACTGAAATCAAGCGGCCATTTCCAAGCACTTTTCGCTCCGATGGCACTGCACGCTTCTTCCAGACCAGCGATCCGTCCGCCGCGCTCACACAGTAGAGGCATCCGTCGTCGGAGCCGAAAATGATTCTTCCTTCCCCCCCGACCGGGGCAAACCTCACCGGACCGTTGGTGAAAAACTTCCAGAGCTGCCCGCCGGTTTCGGTATCGAAGGCAGTCACGCTATCGTCCAGTGACGACCCCACAAAGAGTCGTTTCCCAAGCACGATCGGTTCGTAGCCAGCATCGAACTGCAAGCGGTTGTCGCGGTAGGCCGGCGTCAGACGCGGCAACTCGCGTGACCACCGCAAACTTAAATTCTCTGCAAGCGCTTCGGTTGAATCTGACGTGCGCCCCGTATCGTGTCGCCACATCGGCCAGTCGTCAGCGGCAGCCACTCCGGAGAAAAACCAGGCCGCAGTCGCGCCCATCAAGAATGCCTTCATTGCCATAAATTTGATCCCTTTCTTTTTCATCAGTTTTCGTTGCTAGTTTTTCTTCAGAATCAAGATACTCCCTAGCCCCAGTGCCAACAGGATGCCACCACCAGCCACCACCCACGGCCCAAGGAATGAAAATCCGGGGCCGGATTCGATGGCCGCCGCAGCCCCTTCTTGGGTGACACTCCCATCGGTCAACGCTCCAATCCCTAACAGCGGAGGTAGGGATTTCTCTACGATAACTTCACTCCCCGCGATGGCCGCTTTCCAGTCTGCGGCGATCAGCAGATCGACTCCCGGGTTCTGGTTCTTAATCTCACAAGAACAGGCTCCGCAAAAGTAGGAGGTATGCTCGAACACGTTTTCAAGATTGATTCCACGACCGATGAGCGGCTCCAGGGCACGCCCACGACCGAAGACCGGGAAAACCATCGGTTCGTCTGTGAACTCCCCCAGATCGTCCTCCATGTGCAACAACATCTCCCGGAAAATCGCCTCCGCCGGATCGTCCCGCGAAATTCGGATGAGAGAGAAATCAATCCTCAGCGGGATTTTGGAACGGAGAACATCGTCCTGATCGCGGCCAACCGCCTGCGAAACCTCCTGTGCCTCTTCGACGGTCAGCACCCCATCGGGAATCTTCAATTCGCTCTTGGCTTTGAGAAAGGCTTCCTCGATTTCTGAGGCCGCGTTATCATCCTTCCCCTTGTCTCCGGACTCGATCAGCACCCAAGTCGCGGACTCCCCGTTGAGAAGTCGGGTCACGATCTTGCGCCGCGCGGGAGAATCGACCAGCGCCCTCGCGTTCTTCATGATCAAGGTTCCAGACCAGATCGCGGGAACATCAGACCCAGCCAATTTAGATGGGTAGATAAGCCGCAATGTCGCTCCAACGCCCTCGCCAACATTCTCGGGATCGATCCGAACATTCAGATTTGCGGTCGCCGAATCCGTGCTTCCTTTCGACTGCAAAAACGCGGTGACCTCCTCCTCCGCGGCAGAGAATTTCCCTCCCGCTCCGGGGACGATGACAATGGTATAAGAGTCCGCTTCCCAACGTTCCAATGCAAAGCGGAAAACCGGCACCTGACAAGCAAGCCCGGCAGCCAAAATTCCCACAAAAATGAAACTAATTAAACCCGCGCGGTGGAATCTCATTCGCTCTATCAAGTACATCACAAGCTAACTTTGGCATCTTGAGAACCGCTTGAAAAGCTCGCATTAGATCGCTCTCCGCACCTTTGGGCCGTCTGAGAATCAATCACGACCGCGTCCATCGTCACTGGTAGGTGGGTTGATCGCTTGAGGGCGTTGTTGAAGGGGCTGGAGAGGGGAGAAAGGGGGGCGGCTGGGATTTTTGGGCCGCTAGTTCGATGGATAATGAATCAGAGTTGAATGATGATAAGGCTGGTTTGCAAGGATTTGCCTTGGGGTGGAGGACGATTGGGATTAGTGAAATGAGGTCATGCGTAATGAAGGAACGGTAATATCTGGAGAAAAAACTGTGCTCACTGTTCAGGACTTCTCCAAATCCTTTGGGGAGGTCGTAGCCTTGGATAAGATTTCATTGTCGGTAGAGGTCGGAGAAATTGTGGTTCTCTGCGGTTCCAGTGGAGCCGGTAAATCGACTTTGCTCTATATGGTTGCGGGTCTTCTTCCTCCGGATAGTGGGATCGTTGAGCTTGCCGGGATTGATCCTTATGGACTTTCAAGTAGTGAGCGCACGCTTCTTCGGGGCCGGGGAATTGGGATGGTTTTTCAGGATGCCCGGCTTCTTTCGTATTTGGATATCGAAGCTAACATTCTCGCGGGAGGTGGTAGCCCGGACCGGGCGCGCGAGTTGATCGAGGAATTGGGGCTTGGGGATCGTCGAAGTCATGTTCCCAAAAAACTCAGTGCGGGTGAACAGCAGCGAGTAGGTCTCGCCCGGGCCTTGGTGGCAAATCCCAAGCTTTTGCTGGCTGATGAACCAACTGGGAATCTTGATCAGGGAAGCACGGATTTGGTGCTGGCGGGATTGAAGAAATATGTCAGTGATGGAGGTGCTGCTCTAGTGGTGACCCACGATCCGCAAGTCATAAAAATGGCCGATCGGGTGCTCACTCTCGAAAAGGGAATTCTGCAGGGATGAATTACGAAGATTACTACACTTGGCAGGAGGACGTCCCGGGATTTGGAAAGGCGGCCCAGGAAAAACTTCGTCAGTGCACGGCAATGGTTTCGCGGGTTGGTGGTTTGGGCGGGCCGCTGGCGCTCTCTCTTGCGGCTGCGGGAGTGGGACGAATTATTTTGGCTCATGGAGGGGAATTACGGCCTGATGATTTGAATCGGCAGATTCTCATGACCCATGCGGGGCTTGGTGAGTTGCGTCATGTTCAGGCGGCGGAGACTTTACGCAGATTTAATTCGGACCTCGAAATCGAGTCAGTGGGTGAGAATATCTCGGAGGAGAATGTCGCGGATCTCGTGGGAAAAGCTGATCTTGTCTTTTCGTGTGCCCCTTTGTTTGAGGAACGCCTCTTGATGAATCGTGAGGCTATGCGGCAGCGGAAATTCTTTGTGGACGGAGCAATGTGTTCGATGGAAGGACATGTCTTGGCGGTGAGGCCTGGCGAATCGACCTGTCTGGCCTGTCTCGTTAAAGAACCTCCGGCATATTGGAAGCGCCGTTTTCCGGTGATCGGGGCGGTATCTGCCATGGTGGCGCAGATCGCGGTATTGGAGGGGATCAAGTTAGTGACGAATTTTGCCAAACCTGCTCTGGATCATTTGATTCATGTCGATACTGTCGCGATGCGACTGAAAAAGGTGAAGCTCTTGCGCGATCCCGATTGTCCGCACTGTGGTGACCTTGTTTCATGAAACGTCCGATCCTGATTTTATTCTTTTTGCTGGCCCTGTTGGGGTCGGCATTATGGTGGCTGGCTAATGACCGTAACGAGATCGAGCGGGGAAAGGGCAGTTTACTGGTTCATTGTGCGGCTGGATTGCGGAGGCCGATGAGTGAAATCGCCCGACAATATGAGGAGGAGTTTGGCATTAAAATTATTCTTCAATTTGGTGGCTCCGGTGCATTGGAAAGTCAATTGATGGTTGCCGGGGGAGATCTTTATCTTCCCGCGGATCAAAGTTATGTAGAGTCGGTTCGTAGCAAGGGATTGATCATGGAATCTATGCCGGTGGCGCAACTTTCGGCTGGGATTGTGGTGCCAAAAGGAAATCCTCGAAACATTGGAACATTGCAGGATCTCGCACGCGAGGGACTGAAAATTTCCCTGGGAGAGAAGTCAACCTCGGTGGGGAAACATACCTGGACGGTTCTTGCTCAGGAGGGTTTGTTGGATGGCGTTGAGCCGAATGTCGTCGTGACCAAACCCACCGTAAATATGATCGTGGAAGATGTCGCGACGGGGGCAGTGGATGCGGCAATCGCGTGGGATGCGGTGGCGAAGAATTTTCCTGAGGTAGAGTGGATCCCAGTGCCTGAGTTTACAAAGCGTTCTAAGCTGGCGGGGATCGGTGTCTTGACATCGAGCAAGGATGCTAGCCGGGCATTACATTTCGCCCGCTATGTCACGTCGCGTGATCGCGGGAGAAAGGTCTTCGTGGAAATGGCGTTCCAGATTCCTGACGTAGGTGATGCTTGGGTCGATATTCCGAAGGTGACCTTATTTTCGGGATCGATGCTTCGTCCTGCCATTCAGGAGAGAATTCGAGGCTTTGAAAGGCGGGAAGGATGCCGTGTGAATACCGTCTTTGAAGGATGCGGGACCTTGGTGGGAATGATGAAAGCAGGGAGTCAGCCCGCTGGGTATTTTTCCTGTGACATCAAGTTTTTAGAGATGGTCGATGACCGGTTTTTTCCGGGCACGGTGATGACAGGGAACGAGATCGTTTTACTGGTGGCAAAAGGGAATCCCAAGAGGCTCTTTTCGCTCGGTGATCTTTCGCAAGCAGGAGTAAAGCTCGGGGTGTGTGATGAGGAAAAAAGTGCCTTGGGTCAACTGACTCATGAAATGCTCACGAGACGGAATGTCGAGCTTGATAATATTACGGTGAAAGTCGCAAAAGGGGATGATTTGGTGTCGGCGATGCAGGCCCGTTCACTGGATGCTGCCCTTGTGTATCAGAGCAATGCGCTCGCGAGTCCCGTGACCTTGAAGGAATGCGAGATTGTCGATCTCAATGACGACTTGGCATTTGCCGAGCAACCGTATGCGGTGGCCCGTGAGACCGCTCATCCTGAATTAATGAAACGCTTGGGAGAATCGCTCAGTAGTGAAGAAGCAAGAAGCGACTTCGAGAAGCTGGGCTTTACCTGGAAACTGGAGGAAGCAAAGTAAGTGAAGTGATGGAGTCTGGCGAAAATCAACGACCCTGGCGGGTCAAACCGGAGCTTCCTTTCGTGCTCTTTTTAATCGTCGTCTTGATTGCTTATGTCGGGATGTTGGTCTTGATGGTTGGGGCGAATGTTCTCACTGTTTCGTGGGAGGATATTGGAAACGTTCTGCGAGATGCCGATATTCAGAGGTCGATTAAATTGACTATTGTCACCTGCACGGCCACTGCCATTTTTTCGGTTTTGGTCGCGGTGCCCCTGGCTTATCTCTTGTCCCGTTACCAATTTCGTGGACGTGCTTTCATCGATACCATTCTCGATATTCCGATTCTCCTTCCTCCGCTCATTGTGGGGCTGAGTCTCTTGATTTTATTTAACCGAGTTTCTCCATCCACTTGTTGTTGGATGATGGCTGGAGGGCTTTGTTTGGCAGCTTGTGTCGGTTGCATCTGGAGGGTTAAAGGAAGTGGTCGTTCGATGATTCCCAGAGCATTGCTTTTTATTGGTGGGGTATTTGCGGTAGCGGCAGTGCTGATACGGGGTTCGGGTTCTCTGGAGGAGGTGACGAGTGGATTAGGGTTGCCGATGACCTTCCATCCTCTGGGGATCGTCTTGGCCCAGTTTCCAGTGGCGGCCGCCTTTGCGGTGCGGACAATGAGAACGACCTTCGATCAGATCAGCCCACGATATGAGGAGGTTGCGATGACCCTTGGGTGTCATCGGGGACAGGCTTTTACGCGAGTGGTTTTGCCTCTGGCTGGAAAAGGGATGGTGGCAGCGGGAACGATGGCGTGGGCACGATCATTGGGAGAGTTTGGGCCGGTCTTGATCTTTGCCGGAGCGACTCGAGGGCGGACAGAGGTGTTGGCAACGTCGGTCTTTTTGGAAATCAATATTGGAAACCTACCGGGAGCGGCTGCGATTTCATTGTTGATGATATTACTCGCGGTAGCGATTTTGATGTTGGTGAGATTTTTCGTCGGGAGAGGAGGGGCGATTTGATGCTGGAGGTCAAAGATCTCACCGTAAGAGTAGGTGGTTTTAAGCTTAGCGATTTTTCGTTATCCATCGATGAAGGTGAGTGTGTCGCGCTGATGGGACCGAGCGGGTGTGGGAAGACAACCTTGATGGAGGCCGTTTGCGGGCTGCGGAGCGGAGGGGTGTTGAGTGGGAGAATCTTCTTGGGCGGAGTGGACATCACAAACTTGCCTCCGGGAGCTCGAATGATCGGGTTGGTGCCTCAGGATATCGCCCTTTTTCCAACACTCACGGTGAGGGAGCAATTGGAGTTTGGTCCAAAGTTGCATCGTTGGGATCGCGACGAGATGAGAGATCGAGTGGAAGGACTCGCGTCAGATTTGGGATTGGAGCAATTGATGGAGCGATTGCCGAAAGGACTTTCCGGAGGCGAGGCGAGGAGGGTGGCGTTGGGGCGGGCACTTGCGCTGAGACCACGTTTACTCTGTCTGGATGAAGCGCTGACAGGCTTGGATGAAGCTAGGCACGATGAAGTGCTACAGGTCATCCGTGAGATGATCGAGAGGGAAGGCGTGACGGCCTTGCACGTGACTCACTCAAGAAGAGAAGCGGACGCGATTGCGGATCGAGTCGTGGTGATGGGGTAAGAGCGAGGATGATTTTTAGTCATGGCGCAGGATGGTGACAGGGTCTTTTGTTAAAGCGTAGATCGTGGAAAGCCAGGCCGTGGCGGCGCTCCCAAGAGGAACGAGGAGCCATGTGGTGCCGGGGAATGGGAATGAAATCGCCATGGAAATGACGAAGGCTAGGGTGGTTCCCAGAAGGCCGATGAGGGCAGCCCGGCCGAGGAGAAGAGCGGCGATTTTACGGTGGCTCACGCCGATCGCGCGGAGAGTGCCGATTTCAGGGAGGCGTTCGCGGACGTTGGCGAAGGCGAGGTAGGCGAGGGCGAGGAAGGCTCCGGCGGCGATGAGGGGGCTGAGGACGGAGGAGAAGCGGGCGCGTTCGCTTCGTGCGGAGTTTCGGTTTTCAAGGATGGCTTGTTTGGCGTCGCGAGCCCGGTCGCCGACCTTGTTCCGGGCCTCGGCGCGGACCATCGCTGAGGAGCCTAGTTCGATGATTTGTACGTCAGGAAGGATGGTGGAGATTTCACTGCGGATCTCACCAAGTCGGTCGATGCTGGCGCAGTTGCAGCCGAGGGCGAGGATAGAGTTGATTTGGTCCTTTTGGCCAAATATTTCCTGCGCTTCATCGAGGTGAATCCATGCGGAGCCATCGTCGATGAAATTGCGGGGCGGGTGAGTTTGGGCGACGAGGTAGCTTTTCTCGTTTAGGGTGATGGTGTCGCCTTTTTTAAGGCTAAGAGAGTTGTGAAGATCGTGTCCGAGATTGATGGAGCCCGGGGCAAGGGGGCTCATGATGGGTTTCTTTTTTGAGCGATGGGCGATGGGGACCTGGCCTTCGATACCGATGAGGAGGATAGAGCGCTTCTGCTCCTTCCATTGGATACGGCGGGAGAGTTGGGGCAGGAGATGGTTGACGGTGACGATTTTGCTCTCGGCAAGTTTGTCGACTGAATCCTGGGGCATTGTTTGTTCTGAATATCCTCGTTCCTTGATCTGCCAAAGCTCTTCTCCTTTGGGGAAAAGGAAGACGTTAAACCCAAGCCCTTTCATGGTTTTGCGAATGTCGTCTTCGAGCTTTTTTAGTTCCTCATTAGTTTTCTCTTCGAGATCGGCGAGCTGGGCCACGGTATTGCGATCGAAGCTGGTGAGGCTGTCGGTGGAGGTGAGCCAGACGACGATCGCGGCTGTCACTGCAAGTGTGCCGAGTATGAAGTTGTACTTCCGGTGTTTGATTTCGGCGAGAAACATAGTGTTTAGCTTTTCTTTAAAATGACAATCGTTCCGATGACCAGGCAGAGACCGACAAGGGTTCCGATGACGAGGGTTGGAGGGATCTCGACAATGTATGAATTAAGGGCACTGGAGTCTTTGGGTTCGGTGTCGATTTCGTCGTTCAAGGTTGGAAGAATGGCGGGGAGTTCTTTGTCGATGACGACGAGTCCGGACTGGAGGTTTTTCCGCCAGTTGGCGAGGAAGAGAAGATCGTAGCCAGGGTTGCCGCTTTTGACCTGGCAGGAACAGGCACCACAGAGATATTCGCAGGCATTGATGATGTCTTCGGGAGTGATGGAGCTGCCGAGAAGCGGGCCAGGGGTGCGGCCACGTCCGAAGATGGGGATGACAAGGGGTTCTTCGGGTGGTGAGTAGCGGTTGGCGGTGAGAATACGTAGGAATGATTGTTCCTTAATGTTTGAGCGAAGGACACGTTCGATCTTGAAGGAGATTCTGAGGGGGATGGTCGAGCGGAGGACGTCGTCGAGGCTGATGTTATCGCCGACTTTTCCAATTTGATCGGCTTGAATGACGCCTTCGGGAAGGCTAATTTGTTCCTGTGCCTTTTTAAGGGTTTCTTGGAGCTGCTGATAGGTGGCCTCGTTGGCTTCTTCATCAGTTCCTTCTACCAGCAACCAGACGGTGGAGTGACCACTTAGAAGGTCATTTTTAATGAGCTGGCGGATTGGTGAATCGATAATGCTTTGAAGGGCCGCGCTGGTTCCTTCAAAAACGAGTGGCTCCGGGTTTTTCCAGCTTTCAGGGGGATGTAGGAGGAAGGAGGGATACTCGGTGATTTTTTCGAGTCCTACGACGGAAAGTTGTTGCGCTGGCGTGAGCGTGTCGAGATCCAGCGCCTCGAATTCGAGATTTAAATTTTTAGGGATCGTTTGAAGGTCTGTTGGGGGATTTCCTCTGGTGATCAGTTGCAGACGAAAGGTGTCGGCTTCCCAGCGTTCGAGTGCGTAGCGAAAGACCGGGACTTGGCAGGCGATCGCTTGGATGGCGAAGCAGAGAAAGAGGAGGAGTCGTTTCATAGCTAGGGTGCAACGGTATGGATGTGTCCGAGGGCGGTGGAGACGATGAGGCGTCCTTCGGCGGGAGTGAGTTCGTCGTCGACTTTTAAAATGAGTCCTTTCATGGAATTATCCGTTCACCTTCTCACGTTTTGGATCGTAGGGCGCGGAAAGGGAAGCAATAGCATCATGTGTCTTACCCAAATTCACAATGGCAAAATTATTTTCGCGAAGGAAAGTCGCTGTGAATTTTTGCTCGAATTTCACATAGCCCATGGCGATGCTCTTTCCTAAAGTCGGGCTGAAACAAGCACTGGAAGTGTAGCCGCAGACTTCGCCATTACAGAGGATCGGCTCGCTTCCCCAAAGCTTTACTGAGGCGTCTTCGAGGACAAAGTTGATCATTCGTTTTTTGAGTCCGGTTTCTTTTTGCGCGAGCAGGGCTTCTTTTCCAAGGAAGTCCTTCTCCCAACAAACCGCAAATCCCAGTCC
The DNA here is from genome assembly GCA_028822935.1 of Akkermansiaceae bacterium. GTDB lineage: Bacteria > Verrucomicrobiota > Verrucomicrobiia > Verrucomicrobiales > Akkermansiaceae > SW10. Next base: position 2,287 of record JAPKCM010000036.1, on the reverse strand, counting down.
TGCTTCGAGCGGTGTTTCATCCGGTGAGAGTTCGTGGCCGTAGGCCCGATAGGATTTCTCAATCCGCATGGCCGAGATGGCATTATTCCCGATGGGGCGTGCTCCTTTTTCAAACAAAACATCCCACAAAGCAGGGGCATTACCGGAAGGGAGATGAAGTTCCCAGCCAAGTTCACCGACATAGCTTAGACGGATAGCCCGTAGTTTGATCCCGGCGATTTCAATCAACTGAGAAGTTCCAAAGGGAAACGCTTCATTGGAGAAATCGACCTCAGAGATTTTCTCTAACAGTTTGCGGGAATTCGGACCCATCACCGATAGCACGGCCCTGTCCTCAGTGACATCCATGAGCGTGGCATCGGCACTCTCGGGTGTGTGACGCGTAATCCAGTCGTAATCCTTCATCTGCTGACCTGTCGCGGTGATGAGGTAAAAGGAATCCTCGGACTCGCGCACCACGGTCAGGTCACTTTCAAAAGTTCCCTTTTCATTAAAGAGACCGGTGTAAATTGTCTTATTGATCTTGGTGTCAATATCTGCCCCACATAGGTTCTGCAAAATACCCAATGCGTCCTTTCCGCTGAAACGATATTTGGCAAAAGTCGATTGATCCAAGAGCGCGACATCTTTCCGGCAGGCCTTTACTTCTCCAGCTGTCCACTTCTGCCAGTTCTGCTCTAGGAATGAGTATTCGAACTCCGCCTTCTCCCCCGAAGGCGCATAGAAGAAGGGTCGCTCCCATCCAGCCGTTTCACCGAAACAGGCATTGTGCGCCTTGTGCTTTTCATAAAGAGCCGATGAACGAATTCCCCGGGAGGTCTCCATCTGTCGTCCCGGCCAAGCCATTTGATAGTGGAGTCCCAGCACTTCACTGACTCGCTCTTGCAGGTATTTCCGCCCATTTTGGAAGGGCATAAATCGCCGGATATCGACCGAGCAAAGATCCAGAGTCATCCCTCCATTTTCAATCCACTCCACGGCATACTTTGCCGCGCCACCCGAGCAAGCGATCCCGGCTGAATTCCAGCCACCCAGGACAAAGAGCCCCTCGGTCATGAAGGGTTGGCCCATGATGAAATTGTTATCCGGGGTAAAGGCTTCCGGGCCGTTGATGAACTTCACAATATCATCTCGGGAGATCCCTTTTAGTCGATGCATGTGATCACTAAACGGTTCCTCAAAATCCGGCCAATCCGGCTCCAATAAATCAAAGGCGAATTTATCGGGCACCGCATCGCCGATTTGCCATGGCTTGGATCGCTTTTTAAAGGCTCCTAGTTTGAGCCCGCCATCATCGAGCGCACGAAAATAGAGTCCCGCATTCGGATCACGGGCGCAGGGGCATTCACGTGTGATGCCCTCAACCGGCCGCGTAATGACATAATGATGCTCACAGGGATAAACGGGAATATCGATCTCAGCCTGAAGCCCCATCTGACGCATCCACATGTTCCCGGCCATGATGACCCAATCCGCTTTGATCTCACCCCGATTGGTTTTCACTCCGGTGATCCGTTTGAGTTGGCCCTCCTCGACAATCAAGGCCTCACAGCGAGTATTCTCGATAATCTTCACCCCCCGCTTCATCGCCCCTTTTGCCAGCGCGATGGTGCACTCTCCTGGCAAGACCCGACCATCCCCGGGAAGATAAATCCCGCCCTTCAAATCCTCGGTATTCAACATCGGGTAATACTGTGCGCATTTCTCTCCTGAGATCATCGTCGCCTCTACGCCAAAGACCTCGGCCATCGCGGCATTCCTCTGGAGTTGATAGAGGCGTTCATCAGAAGAGGCCAATTGAAGTCCGCCACACTGAAGCCAGCCAGGATCGTGCCCAGTGTCTTCCAAGAGACTGGCAAAGATTTCTGTTGAAGCTTTGTTCACCATGGTCTGAGCCGAACTCGCCCGGAGCTGTCCAACCTGTCCTGCCGAGTGCCACGTCGTCCCCGAGGCCAATGATGATTGCTCCAGTAAAACAACATCATTCCATCCCGCCAGCGCCAGCTGGTAGGCAACCCCGCAGCCTGCAATTCCGCCACCCACCACGACCACCCTCGCTTGGGATGGCAAGTTCGTTTGTGGGACTACAAATTCTGCTTTGACCGGGGTATTGTTATGGAGCGTTTGAACCATGAGTCTAGGATTTGAGACGAGGGGAGAAATAACGAATAAGACCGACAACGACCAGCGGAACAACGATTATTACGACAAAGCTGGCGACATTGAGCATCTGAATCCACGGTGTAATTCAGATCGGTCAAAATCTTGTCCATGAAGCTATCCCGCA
>JAPKCM010000085.1 GCA_028822935.1 Akkermansiaceae bacterium | reverse complement strand
GCTTCCACAGATGCTTCCACAGATGCTTCCACAGATGCTTCCACAGATGCTTCTAATGATACGCAATTCAAGAAGAGTTGGTGGAGATTTTGGGTGAGCGAGAAGCTGGATGAAAAGCTGGATGAGAGTCCAGGCCTTGCGACGAAATTGGAAAAAACTTCCGTGCCCGCCAAGGTCGTTGAGAGCAAAATGGATCTTAGTAGGGCGCTCGAGCGTAATTTGACGGAAAAAGAAAAGAGCGAGAGTCGTCATTCCGAGCTTCTGAGTTCAGTTGATAGTATTTGCCGGGCGCTGGAGGATACGAAGGAGCGCCCCATTGAGTTTAAGGCGAAGGACATTTTGCCTCCGATGCCGATGGAGAACATTGATGCTCTCACCAGAAGCACTGAGAAGGTGAGTGGCGCGTTGGATCAGGTGACGGGACAGTTGGTAAATGCTGGGAAGCGAGACGATCTCATGCTTAAATCGATTGCCAATGTCGATAGCACCTTGGGCTCGCTCACGCGGGTGAATGAAAAGTCGATCACTGCGATGGATGGAGTGAAGCAGGTTCTTGGTGGCGTGAATGTCGCGATGAAGGACATGCAGCAGGAGCTAAAGGATTCATCTAAGCGCTACAAGGCATTGTGCGAGGAGATGCGCGAAGCGGAGGCTAAGCATTCATATACCGTAGCCAAGCTACAGCTGCGAACTCTCATCGTTGGTTCATTGATTGGTGTTGGACTGATTGGCAGCCTCCTTGCGGTAGCTTTCAGCTAAAGAATTTTCATTGTTATAGTTTGTTTAGGAAAGCCACGAATCGTCTAGTGCGGTTCGTGGTTTTTTTTGAAAGAAGACTCAAAGCAGAAGGGATTAAAATTTACCCGTTTCGGTTATTCGTCTCTTTTAAAATGCGGAGTGGTATTAGCCAGAGACTTGGGGAAGGGACGCGAAGGGGTTTACACAAAAACCCCACCTTGCCGAAGCGAGATGGGGTTTGGAAATTGATCGAGCTAGGAGTCGAGATCGCGTTGGGTGCTCGTGAGGATCGCTCGGTTGTTGCCGCAGGCGATCTGGATCCTTTCCATGAAGTCAGAAATCTTGACTCTTTCTTTAAGAATGAGGCCGTAGCGTAGCTCGCTCATCATCCCGGCTTGCACAGATTCGACGCTGATGAGCTCGATGGCGGCAGTGTGATCCTTGAAGATTTCTTCGAAGGCGATCGAGTAGTCGATGTCGTTGTTCACCCGGATGCGCAGCTGGTGGGAAGCGCGCTTGGGAGCAAAAGCATCCTTTTTGGAAATGAGGTAGATTGCGAGTGTCACGATGACCGTTGTAGCCAGGGTGAGGGGATACTCTCGTGCGCCGACGCCCATTCCCGTGGCCATGGCGAAGAATACAAAGGCGAGGTCTCGTGACTGACCGAGGTTTCTCCGAAAGCGGATCATCGAGAAGGCGGCGAACATTCCGAAGGCCACGGCTCCGTTCCCGTTGACGACCATAATCAAAATGGTGGTCACGGTTCCGATGATGATGGTGGTGTGGACGTAATCCTGTGAATAACGCGTCCCTTTGTAAGTGTTTTTATAGAGAGCGCCGATGAGAAGCTGGAGGACGAAGCTCATGCACATCGCCAAAACCACTTCGAGAGGGCCTGGACCTTCTGAGGTCGATGCGGGAGCGAAGTCGAAGAAATCTTGAACGGCGTTTGCGATGGCGTAATCCATGTTGTTAGACGATTTTAGTATTGAAGGGGACAGGTGTGAAACAAAAATTGAAATGATGATGTCGCTAGGCGGCATTGGGTCCTTGGACTTGGCGGCGAAGGACGGGGTCGATCACTTCCATGGCCCTGCAGAATTTACTAAAACTGCGGCGCATCAGTTTGATGTCACCGGCGTATTCGCGGAACCAAAAGGGAACGGGGCCGATCGATTTCACCTCGAGAATCGATTGATGGGGAGGGATGATGTAGTCCTTGAAGCGCTGATCGTCTGGCTGAAGTTCTAGTATTTCGCTGCGGCACTTGAGATCAGTATCAAAAGTGATGCGGAGCTGGCCATCGGTCGTCATGAGCGCTTTGCGGTCATAGCGGAGTTGAATGGCGGGCTCGAAAAGGCGCCGCTCAATGAGATCGTAAATCTCGGCGATGATCATGCGCTGGGAGCGGGACCATTTCCGCTCGATTCGACGGAGAATTTCGTGGTCGCCTTTGGCGAAAGCGATGGCTTCTTCGACAGGGAGGAAAAGTCGCCGTTTTGCACCGACGCCGAAGTGCTTGTGCTTGATCTCGATAAATCCGGTGGGGGGAATTTTTCCACCTTCGGTTCCGTAAATGCGGACTCTGATTTTGCGGCGGCTTGCGAGAGCTCGCTGTTTTTCCCAGTAGCACTCCCTCGTGGGGGTTTCGTAATACTGCGTCACGATCGGATAGCAGCCATCGGCGGAGGCCAAGCTATCGACGATGAGTCGGTCGTCCAAATCACTTTCAAATTGGTCCCTGTCATCAAGTGTGATGAGGTATTTGTATTCTGTGCGGTTAAGACTCAAGGGTGGAAACTAGTAGGAATTACGTGACGATTGTGTGATAATCAAATTTCAAGTGTCGAAAACGATCCTGAGCTAATGATTTTCGTTTGAAAAGGAGCTAATCAGTGCAGCTGGTAAGATTTCTCACCATTTTCTAGGAGAATGGCCTCTTGCTCCGTTTGGGAGAGGGCAGAAACGAGCTCTTGAACCGTTTCGGCCCATGCTTGGTAAGAATTGATGCGGAGGAGGCAGACTGGCCAGTCGGTGCCAAACATCACTCGATTAGCGCCGAAAATCTCCAAAGTCTCTTCAAAGTAGGCTCTTACGGTATCGGGATCAATCTCAGAATCGGCATTGAACTCAGTCACCAAGCCTGAAAATTTCACCCCGAGAAGGTTGTCGCGTTTTGCCAGCTCCTTCATTCCCTTGCGCCACTCGGGTTCAATCCGGCCATTGTGAGCCTCGGGCTTGGCGATGTGATCGACGACGATTCCTAGCTCGGCCTGTCGGTCGATCAGTTTGATGCCGACGGGAAGTTGGCGTTGGAAAAGGAGTAGGTCGTAGCGGAGGTCGAGCGCGGGAAGCTTGGCGAGTCCGCGGTGAAAATCGTCTCGGAGGAAAAACTCATCGGGTTCCTCTTGAAGGACGTGGCGTACGCCGACAAATTTTGGATGCGGAGCGAGCCGTTCCAGATCGGCTGCTACGGCATCAGCGATGAGGGGCACCCAGCCGACAACGCCGCGGATGAGTTCACCTTGATCCGCCATCGCGAGGAGGTCATCGGACTCCTGCGTAATTTGCCGTGCCTGCACCGCGATCGTCCCAGTCACTCCGGTAGCGGAGGTCGCGGCTGCCAGTTCCGGGAGAAGCTGGTCCTGCTGCAGGGGTGTGTTTTCAGGGATCCAACCGTATTCTTCCGAGGAATATTTCCAAAGGTGGTGGTGGCTATCGAGCATGGCGCTGGAAGCTGTCAGACAAGAAAAAAGATGTCAAAGCTCCAGTCCGACAATTGGGAATAGGGGAGCCGCGAGGTTTGCGACGCTGGCGATTTGTATTGAGTTGTTAGCGATGTTCTTCCTTGAGGAGGCGCACTAGCCGTTTCTTTAAAAGCTAACTGTTAATCGCTAAGGACAAATGTGGAATGGCCAAATAGCGAAATTTCAACAAAGAACATTTTCGTTTTTCGCCCAAGGCGTTAGAAAAGGTCATGGGAAAAAAGGCTCGGTTTGAAGACTTCTGTATCGACGGTTCGGAACCATTTAATTTGTCGAATCTCCCGACCGACGTGAAACGGCTTTATGAGGATAAAGAGGACTACAAGGAGAAGCTGGGTGAACTGACGAAGCAGATCGATTTGCGGCAGCAAGAAATGTATGCGCATGATCGCTACAGCATGTTGCTTCTCTTTCAGGCTATGGATGCGGCAGGGAAAGATGGCACGATCCGGCGCGCGATCTCGGGTATCGATCCCCATGGAGTGCGGGTTCATTCTTTTAAAAGTCCCAACCACACCGAGCTCGATCACGACTTCCTCTGGCGCACCAGCAAGGTGCTTCCTCGGCGTGGGCACATAACGGTTTTCAATCGCTCCTACTACGAGGAGGTTCTCATTGTGAGGGTTCATCCGGAGATTCTCACCAAGTATCAACGGGTTCCCGAGGATCTCACTGAGGATCTTTCGCAAGTCTGGGAGGGGCGTTACCAATCGATCCGTGAACACGAAATTCACCTCGCGCGGAACGGCACGCGGGTGATGAAATTTTTCCTCAATGTGAGTAAGGAAGAGCAGTGCCGTCGCTTCGTTGACCGCATCGACCGTCCCGAAAAGAACTGGAAGTTCAACGAGGGCGACGTGAAGGAGCGGGCTTTTTGGGACGACTACATGGAAGCTTATGAGGACGCGATCAATGCGACTGCGACCAAAGGCTCTCCCTGGTACTGCATTCCGGCCGACAACAAAATGAATATGCGCCTTCTCGTGGCGGCTGCCATTTTGAATGAAATAAATTCCCTCGATGTCTGCTACCCTGAGGTAAGTGAAGAGCGAAAGGCATCCCTAGCGGAGTTCCGGAAGGATCTGGTGGGGGATGATTGAGATTCGAAATTTGAGATCTGAGATTTGAACGCTGAGAGATCGGGAAGACTCAGAGTTGGCCGAGAGAGGTCAGGCCAGGGTGTCGAGGAGGTCTTCGGCGCGGCGTTTGGTAGTATTGCTGCTTTTGAATGCGGGAGAGGTGACGGGCGTAATCCCGTGACCCCGACCCGATCGTTAGTCCTTTGAACCCCACCAGGTTTTGTTGGGCTTGAAGTCTGGCTTGAGGAAGTTGGCGTGCTGTTTCTCAAGGCGAGGTTTCTCCCTGCTGGTGACCTGCTCCAGTTGCTTTTTCTTTTTTTCCGGATCGAAGCGGGGGTCGGGTTGAGGGATCTTTGCTCCGACTTCGGTGAGGTGAGCGGTGAGCTCGGTTGAGAGACGAGTCACGATGTTCGAGTGTCGTTTCGAAACGTCGCTGACTTCGCCGATGTCCTTGGAAACATTGTAGAGTTCTTCTCGACCGTCTTCATAATAGCGGATCAGTTTAAAATCGCCCTTTCGAATGATGCTTGAGGGCTCACCGCCTTGGTTGCCATAGTGGGGATAGTGCCAGTAGAGAGTGCGGTCGCTTTTCTCACCCCGAAGAGCGGGGACGAGGGAGCGGCCATCGACATGTTGATCGGGGAGTTGCTTAAGGCCGGCGAGTTCCAGCAAGGTTGGGTAGAAGTCGGTTCCGGTGGCGAATTGTTCGGAGGTCGAGCCGGGCATGGTGACTCCTGGTGCGCTGATGTAGAAGGGCTGACGAATGCCACCTTCCCACTGGCGTCCTTTTCCGCCGCGGAGGGGGAGGCAGGAAGTTGCAAAGGCGTCGCCTGAGGAAACGCCGCCATTATCGGAGGTGAAAATGACGATGGTGTTTTCGTCGAGGCCTGCCTTTTTGAGTCCGTTCAAAACGATGCCGACGGCGTCATCCATCGACTCCATCATGCCGGCATAGATGGGGCAGTCTTGCACCTGGCGGACGGATTTGGTGCGGTCGACCTTGAAGCGTTCTTGCGCGAGTCCGGCTTTGGTGGCCTTTTTGCGATACTTTTCCCAGAGCTCCGGAGTGGTTTGGATGGGGCCGTGGACCGAATAGAAGGAGAGGAAAGCGAAGAAGGGTTTTTCGGAGTCTTGCTTGATGTAGTCGATCGTTTCGTTGGCGAGACGGATGGGGAGCGATTCTCCCGGAGGGCCGTCGGTGAGGTCGGGGTTTTTGTAAGGAGAGAAGAATCCGCCGGGAGGTGAGCCGCGATGATGGCCGCCTTTATTGACTTCGAATCCGTGGTGCTCGGGTTTGGATCTCTCGCCTCCGAGGTGCCATTTTCCGGCAAAGAAGGTGCGGTAGCCGCCGTCCTTGAGCGCTTCGGCGACAGTGATGATATCGGAGGGGAGATTGTGAAGATATTCCGTAGGAAGGACACGGTCGTTGCGATTCCATTTGGTCCCTGAGGCAGCGCCGATCCAGTCGGTGATCTGAATGCGGGCGGGATATTGGCCGGACATGATGGCGGCACGGGAGGGAGAGCACACCTGGCAGGCGGAGTAGCCATTAGTGAAGCGCATGCCGGACTTGGCGAGGGCGTCGATGTGGGGCGTCTCGTGAAAGGTGGAGCCTTCGCAGGATAGGTCCTTGATGCCAAGGTCATCGGCGAGGATGAAAACGATGTTGGGTTTGGCTGCCGCGAGAATGGGCAGGAGGCAGATCGTAGAGAGGAGCTTCATGTGGTTCCAAAACAAACCTTTCTTGCGCTCTCTTTCAAATGTGAATTAGTGCTTTGACGCTCAATTACCGATGATCGGAGCTCGCAATTTTCGCATTTAGGAAAAAGTCCCCTGATTCCCTGCAATCAAAGAGACTCTGCGGCGAGGCGAGTGCCATCGTTACGCGAGGTCGTCAGTTGGGCACGGAGGGCTTCGACGGTGGCTGGATCGGCGGCTTTTGTAAGTTACTCGGCGGCCCGAGTGGCATCGGAGCGCATTCTGGCAATCTCGGCTTCGAGACCTGGCACTTTTTGAGCATCGTCTCTAAAACGTTGCAGCTGGTATTTGAGGTCGGTGTTTTGCTGGTTCAGCGTCTGGACGGTTGCTTTGAGACCATCGATTTGGCGCAAGGTGTTTTCGTGGGAGACAAGGATGTTATTGAGGGAATCGACATCTTGTTTGATTCTCGAGGCAAGTCCGTTGGCTGATGGATTGGAGTTCTGATTTGGGTTCAGATAGATCGAATTTTTTGCGATGCGGGCTTCCTCGATTTGCGCCTTCAATTTGGCGTTTTTCTGATCTTCTTCGTTGTCCTTCCCGTCGAATTGCTGGGAGATGACGAGGAGGAGGAGAAGGACGACGGCCCCCATCACGATGCCGATGATGAGGTTTTGATTGGAGCTAGCGGTCGCTTGTGAGGACGGCTCGTTCTGGTCTTGGTGATCGTGATCTTCTGCCATGGGATTTGGGATTTTTGGTGTGGGGCACGAAGTTTGCGCAAAAAGGTGAAAATTGAAATTTAAAAGTCACGGATCTGGAGCGATGCTCCAGTGAGCGTATGATTGGTAAATTACTCCTAATGAGCGGAATCATTCCCGTTATTGTCTCTGTTTTCGCCCGGAAGTTCTTCTGTGACCGGACTCTCCGGCGTCATGGAGACGATACTGTGGCCATTACTGGAAAGGAATTCGCGGAGGCGATCCTCCGTCAGGGAAAGGTCACAGGAGTGGAGGTTGAGGAGAAACGGCGGCCTTTTTTACCGATTGGTCCGGAGCGTTTGGTGATTTCTCCCTCGATTTGTAAATCGAAGAAAGCCCGGGATGTCGCGGCGGCTGGCTTGCTGGCGGGGCTCGTGCTGATGGCCCGGCGGCAGAAAAAGGTGGTGAGTTGGCGTGCCTGGGCGGTGAAGTTTGGCTGGGCCATGCCGAGTTTTTCCGTGGTGATCGTGACCTTTGCGACGGTGGCGACTTCGTTGCTGCCATCGATGGCGATTGGCATTGTTTTGGGAATCCTCGGCTTCGCGGCCTTGGCGCTGTGGTTTACTCTTCCAGTGGAACGCGAGGCCGCGAAAACAGTGGCTCATTTTCTCGATGATACTGCGATTGTGAATCGACGCTCCGAAGCGGAGGTTCTCTCCGAATTGGTGAGCGCCCTTGCATGGCAGCGACTGGTTCCTGGTTGTGTCGAGTGGCTCGTTCCAAAGCCTAAACCGAGGGACGTCTCACCTTGATCCAGTAAAAGAGGATCAAGGGCAGGAGCATCACGAGGAAAGAAGGCGCGAGCCAGGCGAGGCTTACTTTGAAATCGTTATCGACTCCTTTGAGAAGCGCGGCAAAAAGCAGGCTGGTCATTCCGAAGCCGATATTGAGGGCGAGACCTTTGAAGCTCAGGACGGTGGCGCGTTGTCGGGAGTCGACCTTGGCATTGAGGTAGTGGGAGGAGAAAAAATTGAGGAGTCCGAAGCTGGCGGAAAAGAGAACGACGACCAAGACGCCGTAGTATTGCCAAGCTTGGGCGATCCCCAAAAGTCCGAGGAAGGTGAAAATGGAAACCCAGAGGTAGTTGGTGGCGAGACGCCCCTTTTCCACCATGCGCCGAGCGAGATGGGGCATGAGGATTCCCATGGCAGCAAATCCGGCTCCGATGATTCCAAAGGAACTCTCGGGTAAATCGATAAGGCGGTAATATTCCGAATTCATCGTGAGGAAGAGGCGCACGAGAGTATCGTGGACAAGAGCGGCGAGGATGAGGGCGAAGACGATGGGGGTGCCGATGATCCAGCCGCCGGTCTTGTGGATGCTGGTCCAGAGTGAGTCGCTGGCGAGGTCTTCCGATTGGGTGACAGGTTCCTTCATCAAGAGGGAAATCGGAAGCGCGATGAGGGCGGAAATGAGAGTGAGGTAGATGGGGAAGCGGATGACGGTTTCCTTGGCGAAGTCGGTTCCCAGGAGATTGTTGAGAAAGGAATGATCATAAACGGCGCCGCCGACGAGCATGGCGACGACGAAGGCGCAGGAGGAGAACGTCATGAGCTGGGCGAGAACTTTGGGCCACTGGGCTTCTTGTTCTCCCTTGGGGAGTGAGTCGTAGGCGAGGGCTTCGTCGGCTCCACTTGCGGAAGCTTCTGCGGCGCCGGAGAGGATACGATTGAGAACCCAAACCCAGAAGATGAGATTGGCATTTCCGAAGGGGACGAAGGCGATGAGGCTCATTTCCAAAATCATCAAAACCGAGGCGATGATGATCATGGGGCGACGGCCCAACTTATCGGCGAGCGCTCCCGAGGGAACTTCCAGAAGGACAATGGAGACAGCCCAGACGGCATTCAGAATGGCGAACTGCGCCATCGTGAGACCGTAGTCGAGCTGGAGGACGGCGAAGATCGGGTAGTAGAAACGCGCATTGAAGAGGAGCCGGAAGGCGATGAAGAGGGGGATGTTGCGCGGCACGGGGAAAGGGGAGAAATTCGAAATAAATTCAAATTCGGGAAAACGAAAGACGGAAAGTTTTTGGAGGGGAGTCCTTTCCTCTCCTTCTTACTTTGGAAGGACCCAGATGTTTCGGAAGACGACGGGGTTGCCGTGGCTTTGAAGGTAGACGGGGCGGGCTTCGTCTTTGAGCGGGCCGTTTTTAGGAGAGGCGGTGGTGAAATCTTTGTTGAGTTTTTGATTCTCGTGAATGAGGACGCCGTTGAGTTTTACAGTCATTGAAGGCCAGTCGGTCATTTTGCCTTCGGCATCAAACTTGGCGGCGGTGAAGTCGACATCGTAAGTCTGCCACTTGAGGGGTGGAAGGCACATGTTGAGACGGGGCTCGGCGATGGAGTAGATACCGCCGCACTCGTTCATTTTTCCGTCGAGGCCGAAGGAATCGAGGATTTGAGTTTCCCAGCGTCCGCCAAAGTAGACGCCGCTATTTCCGCGGCCCTGACCACGGGCGAAGGGTTTGTAAGGGGGCCGGAACTCGAGATGGAGCTTGTAGCTTTTAAAGGTCGGCTTGCTTGTGGTTCCGGTGGCTTGAAGGAGGCCGTTTTCCATTTTTCCATTTTGCCAGTGCTCGACGGAGGTGCCATCGAATAACACGGTGGCTCCTTCCGGTGCCTTGGCTCCGAGGGTGGGGCTTACGCGTTCGATGCGAGGGAGGATGACGGGGGTGGATTTACCGATTTTAACAGTGATGTTTCCTTTTCCGAGGGTGAGGGAGAAGGGGGCTTTTTTGTCGGGGATGAGTTGGTTTTCTTCTCGGGTTAGGTTGTAGATCGTACGAGAGTTTTCTTTTTTCCAGCCTTTGCCGGGGAGGCCATTTTCGAGGAAGTAGGCGGCAAATTTTCCGTCGCCGAGGGCTACGAGTTGAATGCCAACGGGTGCTTCTTCCTCGTAGTATTCGCCTTGGATCGAAAAATCAGGGTTTTCTTTGGCTGCTTTTTCGGGGTCGATCCAAGTGGACTTGGGAGATTTCTTGTCCTCGGCTTGGGCGGAAGCGAAGGCGAGGAGAGTGGTGAATAGGACGAGTTTCATAATGGATTAATTGATGATTCGCTGTGCGATGGAGAAGAAGGGAGCCGTCTCATCACGGGGCTTGTTTCTAGGCCAGTTCTTTGCGGCACTTTTCGAGAAGCGCTTTGGTGGCCTTAATGCCCTTTTCTTCCGAGAGGTTGCCTCCTTCGTATTCGACGCCAACCCAACCGTGGTATTTGTGGTCGAGCACGATTTGGAGCGCCTTCTTGAAGTTGGTTTTGGTTTCCTCCCCGGCTTCGTTGAAGTCGTGGGACTTGGCTGAAACTCCTTTGGCAAATGGCATGAGCTCTTTGAGGCCCTTGTAGCGATCGTAGCCGTGGAAGTTTCCGAAATCGGGAAGCGAGCCGCATTCATCGAGGCCGACGTCGCCAAGGACTTTGGCCATCCATTCTCCATTGGAAGAAAGCCCGCCGTGGTTCTCCACGATGACGTTGATGTGGTGATCTTGGGCAAAGGTGGTCAGGGCGGTGAGGCCCTTGACGCAGTTGAGTGCTTTTTCGTCGTCGGTCGTGCCTTCTCCATGTGAGTTCACGCGGATGGAGTGGCAGCCGAGGAACTTGGCGGCTTCGACCCATTTCTTATGCTGATCGACGGTTTGCTGTCTTGCGGCCGCGGTGCCTGCGCCGAGGTGGCCTTCGCCATCGACCATGATGAGGACGTTGCTCATACCGAGATCGGAGACGCGCTTTTTGAGTTCGCCAAGATACTTCATGTCCTTGGCCTTGTCCTTGAAGAACTGGTTTACGAATTCGAGACCGAGGATGTCGAAGTTCTTCTTCGTGAACTCGGGCCATTCCATATTGGTCAACTTTCCGCCCTTGAGCGCGCGGTGGTTGGACCACTGGGCGAGGGAGATTTTAAAGAGAGACTCAGGGTCCTTCTTGTGGGCTCCGTGGTGATCGGCCAGAGCTGAAGCGGTGAGTGAAGCGATTGAGGCGTGAATAAAATTTCGACGTAACATTCTGTGATATTCGCGCTGGAATGCTCGCAAGGAAAGGTGAAAGTTCAGGAATGAGTATAACGACCAAGCGCGGGGACGGGGGAACTACTGATTTGCTTTTTGGAGGGAAGTCCTCAAAGACCGCTCCTCAGGTAGAAGCTCTCGGTGAGGTAGATGAACTGAATGCGGTGCTGGGACTGGCTCGCGTGGCGATGGATGGCGAGGCGGCGGAAGTGATCGACCAGATCCAGAAGTGGTTGGTGACGCTCATGGGAGAGTTGGCGATGCCCGAGGGGAAGGACGAAGCTTATGAAAAAGCGGGCTTTGGAAGAATCACGGAGAAGGAGATCGAGTGGGTTGAGAATTTAAGTGGGGGAATCGAAGGAGATCGTAAATTTAAGGGCTGGCTTCGGCCGGGAGAGACCGGAGGAGAGTTGGCGGCAAGATTGCACCTGGCGCGGACGGTGGCTCGAAGGGCGGAAAGATCGGCGTGGAAGGTTTCGGAAAAGGTGGCGACGCGGGAGCTGCGGATTTTTCTGAATCGGCTCTCGGATGCTTTTTGGCTGATGGCGCGAAAGAGCGAGGAAGCATAGGATCGCGGTTCCGGCGGTCTAATTCTGAACGGCGCGGACGCGGAGGAAGCGCTTGGGGGTATCGATAATTTTGAGACCAAGGACTTTGAAATTTGCTCCTGCGGTCAGGGGGATCTCCTCCATGGAAGATGATCATGGCGGTCTTTCCCGAAGGAATGGAGAAGCTCTTTCCTTGGACGAGGGTTCTGTATTGGTCGGCGAGACGCCTGATCTACAGCAGGATGAGCTTGGTGGAGGGTCGGAGTTTGAGCTAAGCTTGCTGCATGCAAAAGGTTGTTTGGATGATTCTGGATTCGGTGGGGATCGGTGGGGCTCCGGATGCGGCTGAGTTTGGTGATGAGGGGAGCGATACCTTGGGGCATATTGCCGAGTGGTTTTTGGAGAACGAGGGCCGCGCTTTGGCGCTTCCGAATCTTGCGCGATTAGGCCTAGGGGAAGCTTATCGGCTCGTCCACGGGAAGCTTCCTGCAGGGTGGGAGAAAGTGGAGACGGTGGGTTTTTTCGCGGCGGCAAGTGAGGTGTCGACCGGGAAGGACACGCCGAGTGGGCATTGGGAACTGGCGGGAGTTCCTGCGACTTGGGATTGGGGCTATTTTCCCAAAGTGGAAGAATGTTTTCCAAGGGACTTGTTAGAGAAGATTTGGGAAGTGGGGGATTTGGAAGGATCGCTGGGGCATTGCCATGCGAGCGGCACGGAGGTGATCGAGCGACTTGGGGAGGAAAGTGTGCGCTCGGGGAAGCCCATTTTTTACACCTCAGCGGACTCGGTTTTTCAGATCGCGGCGCATGAGGAAGCCTTTGGCTTGGAGCGCTTGTTGGATCTTTGTGAAACGGTGCGCGAGTTGACGATCGAGATGAAGGTGTGTCGGGTGATTGCGCGGCCTTTTGTAGGAGAGTCTGGTGCTTTTGAGCGAACGGGAAATCGAAGAGACTACGCAGTGAGGCCGCCGAAACCGACGGTGCTGTTGCGCTTGGTGGATGACGGGAAGAAAGTGGCGGGAGTGGGAAAGATTGGTGACATTTTTGCGCATACCGGGATGTCGCTTGAACTCAAAGCAAGCGGGCATCCGATGCTTTGGAACCGGACTCGAGAGGCGTTGGAGGAAGCCGATTTGGTGATGACAAACTTTGTCGATTTCGACATGCTCTTCGGGCACCGCCGGGACCCGAAAGGATATGGCGAGGCCCTGGAGGAGTGGGATCGGGAGTTGGGTCACTTTTTAGCGGAGCGAGGAGACGACTTGATTGTAATCACCGCCGACCATGGAAACGATCCGACTTGGGAGGGGACTGATCACACCCGTGAGCGTGTTCCTGTCCTGATTCATGGTGTCGGAGCGGGAAATGGCGGGATTCGAGGGACTTTCGCGGATGTGGGGGCGACGATTGCGAAGTCCTTTGGGCTCAAGATGGACGAAGGGGAATCGATCTTGTAGGGTTCCGGCATGGCCACTCCCCATTTGGAAGCTCAGGAAGGCGAATTCGCCGAAACCGTGTTGATGCCGGGCGATCCGCTCCGGGCGAAATTTATCGCAGAGACTTTTCTCGATGAGGTGAAACAGGTGAACGGGGTGCGCAATATGCTCGGGTTTACCGGCACTTATCAAGGGATGCGAATTTCGGTGGTGGGAAGTGGTATGGGGATTCCTTCGATTTCGATTTATGCCAAAGAGTTGATCACGGATTATGGGGTGAAGAACCTCATCCGGGTTGGGAGCTGTGGAGCGGTTTCTACCAAAGTGAAAGTACGTGACGTTCTCATTGCAATGGGAGGCTGCACGGACAGCGGAGTGAATCGGGCGCGCTTTGGTGGGTATGATTTTGCGGCGATTGCCGACTATGATTTACTGGCCGCGCATGTGGAAGCGGCCAAGGAGCTGGGGGTGCCGGTGAAAGTGGGGAATATCTTTTCGGCCGATCTTTTTTACACACCCCAGCCGGAGATGTTTGATTGGATGGAGAAAATGGGCGTCTTGGGGGTGGAGATGGAGGCGGCGGGGCTTTTTGGAGTGTGCGCGGAATTTGGAGCGCGAGGGATGGCGATCTGCACGGTGAGCGATCATATTCGCACGGGCGAGAGCACGACGAGTGAGGAGCGCGAAAAGAGCTTCACCGATATGATGAAAGTGGCCTTGGAAGCAG
The DNA here is from genome assembly GCA_028822935.1 of Akkermansiaceae bacterium. Lineage (GTDB taxonomy): Bacteria > Verrucomicrobiota > Verrucomicrobiia > Verrucomicrobiales > Akkermansiaceae > SW10. Next base: position 671 of record JAPKCM010000085.1, on the reverse strand, counting down.
CGAGAAAGGTGGCTTCGAAATGACTGATCAAGAACTGCTAAAGATCGCGGCGCAGGCGAAGGAGCGGGCTTATGCTCCGTATTCGAAGTTTCTTGTCGGGGCGGCTCTGCTGGGAAAATCAGGAACGGTTTACGAGGGATGTAATGTTGAGAATGCTTCCTATGGGCTGACCAATTGTGCGGAACGGGTGGCGATCGGGGTGGCCATTTCTTCGGGTGAACGGGAGTTTGAGGCGATTGCCATTTCCGTGAAGGGTGGGGGGAGTCCTTGCGGCGCCTGTCGGCAGGTGCTCAACGAGTTTACCCCCAAGATGCGCGTTTTGATGGGAGATGAAGAAGGAAATTTGGTGAGGGAGAGATCGCTTGATCAGCTCCTTCCCGAAAGTTTCGGGCCTGACTCTCTTTAGTCCCTTAGGGGATTGGAGTCCGAAGAACGCGGTAAAAGCGAACTGGCCCTTTCGGGTCGGAGGTGTCGGTGTAAGTCACGTTCGAAGAAGAGGTGACATTATCGAATTTCGAATTGGGGAGAGTATCGAGCCAGTTATCGAGATCGGTGGAATACTGCACTTGATCGTCAAACCCGATTCCGGTGGACCAGCTGAAAGTGATTTCGTTGGTTTCAGCAAAAAAATGCGTGACAACAAAGAGGGGATTGGGCTCGTCGGTAGCGGA
>JAPKCM010000084.1 GCA_028822935.1 Akkermansiaceae bacterium | reverse complement strand
AATGCAAGGCCTGAACCTAACATTCAAAGTGGTCCTGAAATGGTGACCTGATCACGATCCTGCGTTGACTCCAGAGAACTTTTTGAAGGCACTCAGAGTAACAGGGACCTTTGGAGTGTTAGGCCCTATATCAGGGGGGAATCACTATGGTCGCTTGATGACTAGGAGTCGAAAAAACTCGCCGGAAAAATTGGAAATCGGGGTGGTGCTGCGCCACACCACTGCCGCAGTTCCGTCACCGTTGTCGGTCATCGAAACATACTCCACCGCTGATGCGCTCGTCCAGTTTTCTACAGTCAGTGAAGTAGAACGTTGGACCTCGTAGATGACATCGTCTGCGGAGAGGTTGATCTGGAAGCTGAATGTCGGGTATGGCCGCAGAGTTCCCAAGCCGTCTTCAGACAAACCTATGGTGATGAAGGGCAGGCCATCGAGGCCCGCGATCGCGTCGCTGGTACCGAGGAAATACTCCAAAAATGCGGTCGATCCGTCGTCGTCGCCATCGGCGTTGGGGTCGCCGACAAAGGCTGTCGCATCACTGGTTCCTGGCGTTCCTCCGATGGCAATGCTCGGACGCCAGCTCACTGGAATCGCGTGATCAGGAGCGCTCTCCGGCGCTATCAGGACGAGGCTCGGGCCTTCCCCATCCGGGCTGTTCGGCCATGGCTGATCGTCGTTGTATACGAATTCGTGAACGGCAGTCCCGACACCGAATGAGAGTTTCAGATTCTCGCCTCCGTTGTTCAGCTTATCGCCACTCTGCCATTCGCCAGCGATCGGCAGCCCAGCTGAATAGCGTGATTCGAAAGCTGCAATGTTGCGCACGACGAGGACGTAGGCACCTGGTAGGAGCGAGGTGATCGCACCGCTGTCGAAGTCAAAATCGATTCCCTTGGTGAAGCGCAGCTGAGTTAGGTCGAGCGTCAGGCTGTCGCTGATGTTCTTGAGCTCAAGGTATTCGAAATCGCTGGTCGAGTATCCTTCAGCGATCTCGGCCGGGCTCGCGTCTAGTGGGTGGTACATTACCTCAGTGATCATGAGATTCTGCTGCCACGGCATGACGTTAGGTTCGCTCGCGGTAAATTCGACAGGATCCGACCAATGGCTAGCGCGGCCGGAGTTGTCGATGTGACGCACGCGCGCGCGATAGTTGCCGCCGACGCGGACGCCACTGGCAGCACTGGGGAAAGTGAATGAATTGCTGAACGACGTCAGTCGATCGGTTTGGTAGAAGGTTTCAGCCTCGTAGACGTATCGGTCGCCGAGGATATAGCCAGGAGTGGTTGAGTTGTGGACCTGGCCGATGCGCCATTCCATCGAACCAAAAGTCCCTGCGCCCTGCGGATCAGAGAAGGCGGAGGAGGTGAAGGTCAGATTATCTGCAGGGAATCCAGCGGCCGCTTGGTAAGCAATTGTCGGTTTATTTGGGATGGCCAAATCGGTCTGTTTGGCGGCGAGTTTACTACGACCGTAGCCGCCAACGGTGAGGAAATCTTTGGTATACTGGGTGAGATCCGCGAAGGTCCGGTTCGGCAGCAGAGAAGTATTAAAATTGGCGTACCAGATGCCTTTCTTTCTCTTGCGCGGATGGTAGTTCCACATCGCCTGGCTGGCTTCGACAAGGTTGTCGGCTCCGCCCTTGGTCATGAAGCCCGCGAACTCGTCGGTCAGTTGGGCGGCCTGATCGTCGTCAAGAAACAGATCGAGAATCTCGCGAACCTTGTTCTCATAGGCCTGATTGATCTCCGGATATTGCAGGCAATGGTAAATGCTCTCCCACTGGGCCGTGTCGCCACGGCCGAGGTGTGGCCTGTCCTCGAAGGTGAGATCGAGATCCCACGGGAGCGTGTGCCACTTGTCGGTTTCGGCGTTGTGATAGTAATTCACGTTCTCCTGGTTACGCATGTCCGAGTTGTTGATGGCGAGATTCATTGCGTTGAAGGCGAAGTAGTCTTCGAAATCAAGGTTAGCTTCCCACTGTGCCTGGGTCGTGCTGGCTCGGTGCAGGCGCTGGAAGGCGAATAGGTCGCTCTTGTTCGACACCTGGTTCGCGCCTTGGTTGCGCAGACTGGAACCGCTGCCTCCGTGGACATTGTAGATGTTGCCGTCGGGCAAGCCGCGTTCGTTGAGAAACTCCGCTTCAGGTTGTTCGATCGCGATGTAAGTTCCCCAGAAATCTCCAGCATATTGATCGGAAGGTGCCTCACTCGGTGAGTCGATGACGCGGAAGTGGAAGAAATGCGTGTTGCAGGCGTTACCGCCGGAAATTTGGTAGGCGCGGAAGCCGAGCGACTCGCAGAACATTGTGCCATCGGTCGAGGCATCGTTGCGCCACCACGGGTTCGATCCGGGGAGGACATTGATCTTGTCCCACGGGATTTTGTATTTCTTACCATAGTTGTCGTGCGCCTCAAGCGGGTGAGTACTGGGGAAGTTGATCTTCCACTTGTTGCGCCCGACCTGGCGCGTCGAGGCGTTGCCGCGGATTCGGTAGCGCATGTGGTCGTAGACTTTGCCATCGTAGACCCAGGTGCCGAGGTAGCGGTAGATGCCATCGTTTGCCCCCGTCCACTGGCAGGCGATCACGTCGGATTCCTTGCTGATCAAATGGTAGACCGCCATGCTGTCGAGTGCTGCTGCGGGATAGGTGACATCTGGAGCGACTCCAGGACGTTTCGAAGCAGTCCAATCGGGCACACCATCGTAGCAGAAGTAGGCGAAGTTCGGTGACTCGTCATCTGCGTATGGGGTCTGTTCCAAGACTCCCGCAACGTCCTGCACTGTGATACGGTAGCGGATGAGGCGGCGATGAGTCTGTAGAGCATCTGGCATGGTAGCGCTGAACACTGAGTCGCCTTGGATCGTGTCGCCAGCAGTCCCGTCATCGATCATGGGTAGATCGATCCAATTGGTCTTATAGCTGGCATCGTCGAGGTTAATATAGGCACCCGGATTCACCACTTGGTAGCTAAGTGTGACCGAGGCGACGCCGTCGGGGTCGGTCACTTTGGCGGTGATCAAAACCTCTTGCCCTGCGACGGGCTGTTGCGGTGTGTGGTTGACCTGGCGGATGTTCGGTGCCGCGTTCGGTGAGAACACGGAGTTTGCTGCGCTTGGTGTCGGTGTTCCAAGTGAGCCGGGGCTCGGCTTAGGAGTTCTTACTTCGCAGTCGATTGAGAAATCACTGCTGCCCACGCTCGTATTGAAGGCATGCACTGCGATGGTGTTCGCTCCCGGGGCGAGAAATGCGGCTGCACCTGGCACGGTAATATCGACCCATGCGCGTTCGTGGGAGCCAATCGCTGAACCCGGTGTTCCGCCAGGACCAGCGGAAGCGCGGATTCCCTCGAAAGTGATGTCGCCAAGATCAACATCCAGCCGTGCCACCTCGACTCCGTTGATCCAAACGATCGCGCCATCGTCGTAGTAGACTCGCACGAGCAACTGGCTAGGGAGGGTGCCTGAAACGTTAAACTCTTTGCGCAAGAATACCGAGGTGTAGTTTCTCTGCATATCGAGGAGTTCGGTGGTGTCGTCATTATCGCCAAAGCCGATCACTGTTGTTCCGAGAAGCCAGGTGCCGTCTTCCGCAAAGCCTGGTTGCCGCCAAGCACCGGTTGGAGCCGAGGCCTCGTTGCTCCCCTTGCGATAACTCCAAGTGCTAGCAGCTGGAACGTAGGTGACTTGAGGGCCAGAAAAACCAGCCTGTGCACTACGCCACGAGCTTCCCAAGTCGTTGTCCAAATCGGCGTTGATCAACTCCATCGATGGTCCTTTGCCGCGCGAGGCGCTCGGCCATGGGAAGCCGACTCCGTAGCTGACCTCGTCGACCATCATGCCCGTCGCGTCTTCGAGTTCGAGGCGTTCGCCGTCGTTGCTCAGCTTGCCGGCATAGGGTCCGAGCCCGCTAACAGCGAACTCTGAGAGGAGCGTGGCCGGATCTTCGGCCACTACGATGAAACCGTTGGCAGCGATGGTCGTGCCATCGGGGAACTGGTAATTGATCGCTCCTCGCAAGCTCCAGTTCGAGAGATCGACGGGAAAATCGCTCGCGTTGAACAACTCGACGAACTCGCCAAGTTCGGTCTTGGGATCGTGGTCGTAGTGGATCTCATTGATGACGACGTCATTGGCAATATTGGTGGTCGTGGTGAAGGTCGTGGTGGTCGGTGCCCAGTTGGAACCGGCGGTATTGCTGACGTGAGCCCGATAAAAATATTCGGTCAGCGGATCCAACCCGGTGAGGAAGAACGAAAACGCTCCGTCCTGTAAGCCAAGGTTCACCGATCCGTCCCACGAACCGGAGGTTGTGCCACTATCGGAACTGCCGTAGTAAATCGTGATCGCGGGGACTTCGAATCCGGTGTTCGTGACTTGGCCCCGCAAATTGGCGGAGCAGCCGGTGACACCGTTGGGAGAATCATTGATCACACTTGGCGTTTGCGGCGTTTGGGTGGTGAATTTTGAACTACTCGAAGCCCAGCCAGATCCGCCATTGTTGGTGACGAAGGCTCGGTAGAAGTATGTCGTGCCGCCCGCCAGTCCCGTGAGATTTGTGGTGGACATGCCACTCTGTGCGCCGAGAAGAAGCGACTGCTGCCATGCTCCCGCATTGATCCCCGCATCGACCGTCCCCCAGTAGATAAATATTGTGGGCACCTCGCCACCAGTATCGGTCACGCTGCTGCCGACAATTGCCGAGTTGGCTGTGATGTCTGTTGCGACAATGTTTGTGACCGTCGGCGGAGCTGGAAGTGTAGCGAAAGAAAGACTAGATGATGCGATCGAAGCGCCTGCAGCGTTGGTTCCAAAAGTGGTGAAAAAGTAGGTCGTATTCGGAGATAGTACAGTGCTGGTCGTTGCCGAGAATACGCCGATACCCTGCGTGCCGGGCAGAGCTTCCGAGTTGTCCCAAGCGTTCGGATCGGTCCCGCCATCCTCGTCGCCCCAGCGGATTGTGATCGATGGCGCGTCTTCTCCAATATCGAGCACTTCGCCGTTGAGTGTGGCACTGTCCGTCGTGATATCAGAGGCGGCGGAGTTGCCAACTACTGCAATACCGGCAGGAGTCACTGCCTCGAGGTTGAGATGGAATACGCGGTCAACATCCCTGAGAATGACGTTGCTGTAGTTGGGAGCATTGTTGTCGCCGCTACTGATTGCAGTGCCGCCGGCGTAGCTGCTGTCGTCGAAGTTGTTCGCTGTCACGAAACCTGAACCCGTAGATCCCCACAGGATCGCGTAGAGCGTGTTTGGTTCTAGGGACAGTGGTGCGTCAAAGGTGAAGGTGAGGTAGTCGAGCGGTGCGTAGTTTGGCGCGACGGCGATCTCAGTGTTGCCGATTTGCGTGAAGGTCTCCGGCGAGCCACTGGCGGTCAGCGTCCCGACTCGGATATTGAAGGTCGGGGAGTTGGTGACTGTGTTGTTGATGTTTTTTAAGGTAACCGCATTTAGAACGTAGCCGGAGGGATCTGGTCCGGTGGTGAAGGACTGCCCCTGATGGGGGCGGTTGGACCAGATGTGTCCTTGATCACCGCCGGCATCAGCGGCGCCAGCCAGTTGAGCGATGTCCGAGCCGTCTATGGTCGGAGGGCTGGCAACAGCGGTGATTGTTCCGGCGGATGCAGAACAAAGAAAAACACCAAGGCTTAAAAATCCTTGCAGGAGAAATCGGGGAAGCGTGGACATCGAGGATTTGAAGGGTGTGGAGTGAACGAAAACGATTGAAAACTTGGGAGCATCCAGGATGGTCATCACAAAAAAGCGTCTTGTGCCATCCTAGTAGTTTGTCGGACTTAGCTTACTACCCGTGACCGCGACATCATGACGATATAGAGATCGCAAGCCCAGAATATGAAGTCAGTGTATCAAGAAATTCCTGAGCGAACCACCTAAAAAAAATTGGGTGACAGAGTTCAAGACTGACGAGAAAAGAATGTAGACAAAGCTCTTCATTCCGTTGGCATCAAGAGTCAAACGTCTGACGATGAGGACCGCGTGGAGTAGCTGGGAGGCTGATTTCCTGGAGATTTTGGTGCGTCAAAAGAGGGAGGAAGGTTGTCTCTTTTCTCAAGAGTTTATCTCTCTTCGATTGAGAGTGGTTTTCTTCAACCTGCTGAAGATGCCGTATTGAGATGCGAATCATCTTGGAGTGTTTTTCACCTCGCTTAAAAATTAGATGGAAGAAGCTGCCTCTTCGTCTGCTATGTAGGTGAATTGAGGCCGCCTGTCAGCGTTGCTCTTGATCCTCGACGCGCAAAGCTTGGGATCCGGCAAACCATGAAGAGGAAATTGACCCCAAAAAGGCATCAAAAATCAGCTTTGAGGGAACCAATGAGCTGTTTTTTTACAGAAGCTCACCAGTATGAGCATGAGAGGAACTTCGATGAGTAGTCCGACGACTGTTGCAAGAACTACACCGGAACTTAGCCCGAAAAGGATGACGGCGGTGGCGATAGCGACTTCAAAGTGGTTGGAAGCTCCTATCATGGCTGAGGGAGCGGCATCCTCATAGGTGAAATTCAGGAGCTTCGCGGCCAGATAAGTGATGGCAAAGATCAAGATGGTCTGGAGGGTAAGTGGAATGGCGATCCAGAAAATAGTCATGGGATTTTGCAGAATGGTTTCCCCTTTAAAACTAAAGAGCAGGACCAATGTTACGAGGAGAGCCGCGATCGAAACCGGAGTCAGATAATGAAGGAACTTTTCATCGAACCACTCCTGCCCCTTTGCTTGTAGAATCCACTTGCGAGAGAAATATCCTCCGACTAGGGGAAAGGCGACATAAACTGAAACAGAAAGAAGAAGGGCCTGCCAAGGGACTGGCATTTGATTCACGCCCAACAACCACCTTCCAAGGAGGCCATAGAGCGCAAGCATCAAAAGCGAATTGACGGCAACCATGATCAGGGTGAGTCCTTGATTTCCCTTTGCTAAAAAGCTCCAGACCAAAACCATTGCGGTGCACGGAGCAATTCCCAAAAGGATAGCCCCGGAGATGTAAGAGCGGTATAGTTCGACCTCGGCGCCCTCCTTAATTATCTCGGTTCCGGGTAAAAAATCCTTAAAGAAAACTCCAAGAAATAGGGTCGCAATACCGAACATTGTAAAGGGTTTGATGCCCCAATTCACAACGAGAGTCAGGATGACGGGCTTGAGGTTTTCACTCGCCTTCACTATTTTTCCAAAGTCAATTTTTACCATGATGGGATAGATCATGAAGAAGAGGCAAATCGCGATGGGAACGGAGACGACAGGCGCGCCATTTACCATAATCGACATGCTGTCCAAAGTGCGGGTCAGGTCTGGGGCGATCTTTCCCAGTCCAATCCCGCCCGCGATGCAGAGGGCCACCCATAGGGTGAGCTTCCGTTCAAACAGGCTCATGGAGTTGGTGTCTCTGCTCATTGGCAATTTGTGGTTTTTTGTGGAAGTGCGGTGGTTGTTAGCACCGCAATGAGGACGCAAATGGAACTCGTCCACATACAAGCGGAAAGCCCATGCCATTGGTAAACGAGGCCAGAAAGTAAGGTGCCAAAAAGTCGTCCTCCTGCATTGGCCATGTAATAAAATCCGACATTCAGAGCGGCCTTGTCGGAATCTGAATAGGCCAAAATGAGATAGGAATGGAGAGCCGAATTCATCGCAAAAACAATGCCGAATAGGATGAGGCCTCCGAGAATTGTTTCCGTGAGATGAAATTCAAATTGCACTCCCAAAGCGATAGCGACGGTGACAATGGTCAGGGCAATTCCCCATCCCAAGGTGGAGGATGCCGTGTCGGAAACAGTGCTTTTCTTTCTCACCAAAGCGGGAGCTGAAGCTTGCACAATGCCGTATCCAATAACCCATATCGACATGAAGGTTCCTACTGCGGCAAAGCCCCATCCGAGAACCTCACTTAGGAAAACGGGCAAGGCGACCACGAACCAGACATCGCGTGAAGCGAAGAGAAAGAACCGTGCGAATGAGAGCACATTGATTTCCCTTGATTTTGAGAACAGTTCTTTGAATTTGGTCTTTTGCTTCGACTTACCGAAATCTCCTTTCAGTCCTAAAATAGAGCTCAGAAGAACGACCCCCAAAGCAATGGCCATCGCCCAGAGGCTCCATTGAAAGCCAATGCTCGCGAGAAGAACACCTCCGAGTAAAAATCCCACACCTTTCAGCGCGTTCTTGGAACCTGTGAGGATAGCAACCCAACGGAAAAGACCGGTCTGGGAATCTGCATCACCTTCGGGAACAAGAATTCGAACCGCGCTCTTGGAACTCATTTTAGTGAGGTCCTTTGCGACTCCGGAAAGAGCCTGTGTCCCCATAATGTAGCTGACGGCAACCCAAAGTTCCCAACTGAGATTGGTGACAGAAAGTAAAACCAGCGAAAGAATTTGAAGAAATAATCCCGTTGTTAGAGTGATCTTCAAACCCTTGGCCGAGGCCAGCCACCCACCGAAAAGGTTGGTCAGAATTCCGCAAAACTCATAGAGAAGAAAGAGAAAGGCCAATTGAATAGCGCTCAGTCCCCGTTCGTGAAAGTGCAGGAGGACTAACATTCGTAAGGCTCCATCTGTGAGCGTAAACCCCCAATAGGCCGCAGTAACGAGAGCGTAGTTTTTGGTGTTCATTTGGGGATCGATCCGATTAACATTTCATAGAAATGCCGCCACGATTCTTGTCAGATCCATCATTCTGTTGGAATACCCCCACTCGTTGTCATACCAGACAAGCAACTTAAGTTGAGTGTCGTTGACCATCATCGTGGAAAGGGCATCAACGATTCCCGAACGTGGATCATTAACGTAATCAGCAGACACCAGCGGACGTTCCTCGTATCCGAGAATCCCTTTTAGTTCTCCTTCGGAAGCAGCTTTCAGAGCGGCATTCACCTCAGTAACATTACTCTTCCTTTCCAATTCGAAGACGCAGTCGGTAAGCGAGGAATTGAGAGTTGGAACGCGAACCGCAACGCCATCGAGTCGGCCTTTTAGCTCGGGATAAATCATGGTGATGGCCGTGGCTGATCCCGTGGTCGTCGGGATCAGGGAATTGACGGCAGACCGGGCACGGCGGAGATCGGCATGGGACGCATCGACGATGGTTTGAGTATTTGTGAGATTGTGCAAAGTCGTGATCATCCCATGGCGAATCCCGAAGGTTTCGTTGATGACTTTTACCACCGGGCCGATACAATTTGTGGTGCAAGATGCGGCGGTAAGAATGTGATGTACTTCCGGTTGATAAAGGTGATCATTGCATCCCACTACGAGATTGAGCGCACCTTCTTTAACCGGAGCGGCAACGATTACCTTCTTAATGCCCTGGTCAAGATACGGTTGGAGAAGTTCCGGGGTTTTAAATTTCCCGGAACACTCAAGAACGATATCGACTCCACTGGCAGCCCAATCGACAGCCCCTGGTGTGCTCTCAGAGGAATAATTGATCGAATGACCATCGATGGTAATCGATTTTTCATCCGCTGTAATACTGTGATTCCAGCGGCCATGCACGGTATCAAACTCGAGAAGGTGCGCCGCCGATTTAGCGGGAGCTTTCGGTTCGTTGATGTGGACGAATTCCAGCTCATCTGAGCCAAAGGCAGCCCGTAAATTAAGACGGCCAATCCGGCCAAATCCGTTGATTCCAATTTTGATGCTCATGATAGTTCTTCTGGGTCAAGGCCTGCGCTGAAGGCAAGGAATCCTTCGTTTTGAAGGGAATTCAAGATTGCTTCCGCGATCTGACTTCTTGCCGAATTGTGGTTACAGAGAAATAGAACGTTTTGCTTTTTCATAGGGACTTTGTGATGACTTCAACAAATCGAAGACGTTTCATTCTCCGTGCCTCGACTCAGGCACAGCTCGGGGTGCCCCTGGCAGCAGTCTTCAGATAGGAAGAGCATGAGTTCCCGCATCTTTTCATTCCGAAGCCGATACTTGATGGAGCGTCCGATACGCTCGGAATCGATCAAACCAGACGAATTCAGCTCCTTGAGGTGGAAAGACATGGTTGGCTTGGGGATTTCGAGGGCCCGGGAAAGGTCGCCTGCGCAGAGGCCCTCGGGACCATTCTTCACGAGGAGCCGGAACACCTCCAATCTTGATTCCTGAGCGAGGGCGGTAAGAGCCTGAACGGCCACCTTTAGTTCCATAGTTATAAAACCATGAAACTAGCAAGAATACTTGTCAAACGTCTTTTTCTCGATTCCCCGCACCTTGGCGGAACTCAACGCGACCTTCAGCGATCCCGGTGGCGTGATCTACCGGAGGAACGGGGGATTCCTGGGCAGTGATACCTTGCAGTTGGTGGCCAATGACAATGGCAACGCAACCATTTCGATTTCGGTCCACTCTCCTCCCGAGTTTTCCAACCTGTTGTTCCTTCCAGATGGAAGTTTTCAGTTCACCCTCACGGGAGTTTTCGGCCTAACTTACATCGTGGAACATTCCGAAAATCTGGTCACGTGGGAATTGCTGGAAGAAGTGACGCTGGTCTCCAGCACGGCGACGATTGCTGACGGCAACTCCCCAGGCTTTTTATCGCGCTTCTACCGCGTCGCGGAGAAGGCTCCATGAAACCGGACTGCGGCCACCCTCAAGGCCTTGGTTTATTGGTCGTCCGGATGCTTAATAGGCAGCCACAATATCACCAGTTATATCTGCCCAGGATTTTTGGGTCAGGTCTAAAACCAGTTCTACTCCGTGGGGTTGCCGGCCTCTGTCCAAGAGAGCATTCCTTTGTTGAGGTGGTGAAGTTTTCCGAAGCCGAGTTCCTTCCATGCGTCGAGGGATTGAGTGCTGCGGCCGCCGCTCTTGCAGTGGAAGAGGTATTCTTTTGAGGTATCGAGCTTGGCGAGTTCGGTTTTAAAGTCGGGGCTTTTGAAGTCGATCATGACGGCACCGGGGAGGTGTCCGGTGGCGAATTCCTCGGGGGTGCGGAGGTCGATGACTTGTGGGGCGCTGTCGATGCTGAGGAGGACTTTTGCTTCTTCGGCGGTGACGTTTTGGATTTGGAATTCGACTCCGAGAGTGGCATCCTCCTTCACGGTAACTAATTCCTTTGTGTCACATGAAGTGAGGGTGAGGAGAAGAGCTGAAGAGAGGAACGTGGTGATGAGTTTAGGGAGCTTCATGGGAGGAAGGGTATACGTTGGGGTGAGAAGAGTGAATTGAATTATTCGGGAGTGGTTGGGTGAGGGGAGTCTTTCGCTCGCACTTTCCCGCCTATGCTCTTTGAGCTGCGGCGCGACAGGCAGGGTTAGGATTCTTGCTGTTTGGAAGTGCCGGGGCGCCGCTTCGCTTTGCCCTTAGCTGAGTTAGATTGCCCCTTTAGGGCGGGGGAGGGTTGAGGGGCTTGGTTGATCAGAGGCTGAGAGCCTCTGCTACGGGGACGGGTCTACTTTTGGCTAGCTCTTCGAGTTCAAATCAAGGTGAAATCAAGGGTAATTGCGTGTTTCTAAAAAATCACGTTTGCTTCGTTGGGGTGTTTTGCTAAGAAGCACCTGGCAGAGGGATTCATTGTCTTACCGATGGTTCTGGCGGCAAAAGACCCGCCAAATACACAGTTTCGCCGCTGTAGCTCAGGGGTAGAGCAATTCACTCGTAATGACTCGATGAGGTCGAGGAATCCCTTGTTTTTAGAGGGTTGCGAAGTCCCGGTAACACTTTTGGGTAACAGATTCCCTGCTTTTTTGCACAGATCAGCATGGAAAAGAGGTCAGGTAACACCCATTTGAAGGCGCTTTAATTTCCGCTAGAGAACATCTTACGGTGGAGAAGGACCAATGCAGTTCTTAGTATTTTGAAACTTGTAATCTCTTCCGATCTCTTCCAATCTCTTTCTTGTAAGGGGAGAGATTCTATGGATTGGGCAAATTTTAGACTGAGTAAGCGGCTTAATTTTTCTGGCGATCAGACGGCAGAACTTTACGGACTTCTCGCTGATATTGATAGCGTCAAAAAGGGGTGGGGGCTAGTTGGTAAATTTCACCCGACGACAGTCGACCGTTTGGTTCAGGGGGTGATCGTCACTTCTACAGGTGCCTCTAACCGGATTGAGGGAAATCAGCTGACCGATAAGGAGGTGGAGAAGCTTTATCGAAATCTTCGGATTCAGAAGCTCAGCACGCGCGACGAGCAGGAGGTCGCTGGTTATATCGAGATGCTGCAGCTCATCTTTGGAAGTTCGGATGGCTTTGAACTCAGTGAATCACTGATTCTGGATTTTCACGCTCGAATGCTTCGTCATTGCGAAAAGGATGAGCGTCATCGAGGTCACTATAAATTTGGGTCAAATAGAGTTGAGGCCAAAGATGTCGAAGGGAACGTAATGGGTGTGATCTTTGATCCAACTCCTCCTCATCTCGTAGAGAAGGAAATTCAGGAACTTCTAGGGTGGTATGATTGGGCAAAGAAAGATGGGTTTCGTCATCCTCTGCTATTGCTTGGGAATCTTCTCTTCGAATATTTGGCGATCCATCCATTTCAGGATGGCAACGGCAGAACGAGTCGACTACTCACCAACTTTTTGCTGCTCAAAGAAGGCTATGAATTCGCCCAGGTAATTTCTCACGAAAAACTCATTGAGGGAAATAAGGCTGATTACTATCTCGCGTTGAACCAATCGCAACGGAGTTGGAAGACCGAAGAGGAAGACGTGAGCCCTTGGCTAACGTTCTTTTTAAAGACGCTCTCGGTTCAAGCGGGGAAAGCGCTGGCATTGCTAGAGGAAGAGGACGAAGAAGAACTCTTGTCTCTCAATCAACGGAAGGTCTTTGAAATCGCTTTGAAGATCGGTCCAGATGGGTTTAGCCGAGGACAGATCATTCAAGACCTTGGACTGGCACCCTCGACTGCTGAAAAAGCCATTCGGAAGCTTCTCACTCTGCGAAAAATCGAACGATTTGGACAAGGCAGAGGGACTCGTTATCGCCTCGTGTAGACGCTACAATTTAGAACTCAGATAAACCACTATGCGAGCACCCGAGGGGGCAACACTTCTTTATTTTATACCAGGCATAGTGGTCTTAGAAATGGGCATTCAGCATGAAAGACATTGCGCACTGGATCGTCTCCTACGAATAGATAACAAATTCGACTCCATTCAGGGCTCTCGATACCTCTATTCACATGCCCTCAAGCGGAAAAAAAGTCCTTTGCCCGCACTCAGCGAATCAGGCACGTGCACTGTGATGACATCTGGCTGTAGCGCCGCATCGACTTCGACGACGATTCCATTGGTCTTCGGATAGCTCCCAGTGAGGTATTCATCGATGGAAACTGAATGGTTCCAATTTACGAGGTCGATTGACCATTCGAAATTCAGATTGACTCTTCCGATAGAGTCTTCTGCGCGAGTAAAGGTGAAGGTGTTATTTGGGGTAGAGCCGTTGACGAGGACAGGTGATTGTTGGCCGTGATCGGAGAGCTTCGGGTCTCCACCGAGAATCCATTCGAATCCGTTCGTTAATCCATCGCCGTCTGGATCATCCGTGAAGCCTGACTCCATGCTGGGTGTTCCGTCTAATTCCTGTCCGATAGCCCAACCACTGTAGGTCTTCGTGGGGCCACTGTCTAAGTAGAGGTTTGCGTATCGGGTGCCAATTTGGATCTGTCCGTTGGCGTTGTAGTGACCGAGGCTCACTAATGGATTTAAGTCATCAGTATCAAACCACTCGCAATGGGCGGTCGTATTCGCAATGGTGACCTGAGCATTTCTCACCAAGGTCGCTTGCTCGGGAGTGCCATAAAAGTCGCGGACTACTGCTAGGAATTTGCTTTTGGCGGGAGGGCTTTGAAGCCGCCCTTGGACCGGAGCGGAGGGGGGTGAAAGGGGGTTTTCATCGGGATGAATCCCGGTGGGGCGGCCATTTTTCGTGTCTGTTGTTTGGCCCGATAGCTTATTCTGTAATATAGATATAAGTATAGAGATCGGCAACTTGTTCGGAGGATAGGTGATCAACAGAACCTATCTGACAATAGTGAAAGCTTGGCGATCTGGATGACCATGCCAACGAACTGGATTCTGAGTTTTCTAGTAAGACGCCCCGGAAGACCGTCGGATCGAAGTGATGGACAACTTTGATTGATTAATTCTTTGGTGCTGCAACTCTCTTTGTCGTGATTAAGGGATGGTCGAGAAAATTTCCCGGAAACTCCGGCTCTTGATCATTCAGAGATACAAGATTGAGGGTTTCGAACACGTTGAATTTTTGAAGAGAAAGACAAATCAGCTCTACATGGATTAGGTGCGGAAGGGTGAATTTTCGTTCTAATGTGACCCTCGTAGATGAGCTGCCGCCTCCGGTTGAAATTTTATCGAGTGGTGAGCCTTTGAATTCGCGAGAGGAACGTGAGTTTTTTGAGGGATTCTGGGTCCGTTTTGAATCGCTTTGCTTCAGCGAAGTGCAAAAACTAAAAAATCACGTTGGCTTCGTTGGAGGGTTTTGCTAAGAAGAAAATCTTATGGGGCGTTGATCTATCAATGGTCCTTGTGAAGATAACCCACCATTACACAGTTTCGCCGCTGTAGCTCAGGGGTAGAGCAATTCACTCGTAATGAATAGGTCGTCAGTTCAATTCTGACCAGCGG
>JAPKCM010000135.1 GCA_028822935.1 Akkermansiaceae bacterium | reverse complement strand
TAGTCACCGTTCTCGACCTGCTCCCAATTCCGGAGGTTATCTTTCACAATACCAGCACTCGCTCCATAATGCTTGGTCGCCCAGCATTTGTTTTCAGTACAGAGGCGCCAAATATCCCAGTAGTATGGTGCGATGACGTTCTGGACAATATCGTCGCTGTCAGGCGCGACTGCGAATCCGGTGGGCATTGGTGTAGCGGTCTGCTCAGTGGTTCCGTATTGCGTCGTCCCATTTACGTTAGCTCCCAGAAGGGTCCGATAAACATAGCCATCATAGATTACGTGTCTTGTAGGAGAATTAATCTTAAAAAGACTCGTCAACTCGCCACCGGAGATCGTCACCGAATTCCCACCGTCGATCACAATGTCTTTGTCGATAACTATTGGAGACGTGAGTGTAATGGTAAAAGAATCAGCAAAGGTGATGATCTCACCAGCCTCGGCATCTGCGACAGCTTGACGAAGAGATCCAGCGCCTTCATCATTCAGAGAGGTAACCTCCGCCGCCTCAATCGAAAGGAACGGTAAGAGAAAAAGAACAAGAATTAGGACTCTATTTTTGTAAGGCACAAACAACTAGTCTCATGACGGCTCAAAGGATCACAGAATATAAATTTTTAAATAGAAACCAGTTACGAACTGGTGCTCGTGAACCCATTTTCTGGGAGTGTTTTGGGAGCGATTTCTCTCGAGTTCCTTTGGGTGGAGTCGGTCCAAGGGCGGCTTCAAAACGCTCCCCCAAAAGAAAATTGCCATCAGTGATATCCCCGCTTGTCACTTATATATATAGATATAGAATATTAAGATGATATTTGGAAGAATGCAGACGCTTGATCAACCGAAAAATAAGCCGGACAAGTCGCTGTACCTCCTAATAACAGCAGTGGACCTAATTTGAAACTAACAGAGATAAATAAATGGTTCGAACGGTAGGCCCTCACCAAATTGCCAGCCCGCGAACGGTTGAATTCGAAACGAGAGATAATTCGCGAGAAGGCTGTCGCTCACGCCGCGAGTTGCATAGCCTTCGCGCCATGCAAAATCTCCTGCGCGAAATCGCCATCCTCTCCAGCACTTCCGCAGCCCTTGATTGGGATCAGGAAACCTTCGCCCCACCCAAAGCGGTGGATTTTCGTTCCAAACAACTCGCCTACCTTGCTGGAAAAATCCACGAACTCAAAACCTCCGGTGCCTTCCAGGAAGGGCTGGAAGACGACTCTCTCGGCGAAGCCAATCAGCGCGAATTAAGACAGCAATTCGACCGTGCCACCAAACTCCCGCGAGAACTGGTCGAACGTGCCTCCGAAACCTCCACGCTCGGCAAGGCCGCCTGGTCCGAAGCCCGCGAAAAAAATGATTTTCCCCTCTTTGCTCCACACCTCGCGAAGCTCCTCGATATTGCCCGCGAACAAGCCGATCACTGGGGCTACGAGGACGAACCCTACGACGCCCTCCTTTCCGAGTATGAGCGATCTGCCAAAACCCGCGAGGTCGCGGCCCTCTTCGATTCCATCTCCGACGACCTGGCTCAAATCGCCGCCGCCGCCGTCGAAAAATCAGCCTCCATTCCTGCCGATTTCCTCCACGGCCCTGCTCCGATTCACGAGCAAATGACGCTCAACCGTGAAATCGCCGAATCTCTCGGCTTCGATTTTCAAGCCGGGCGTATCGACACCACGGAACACCCTTTCTGCACCACCCTGGGACCAGCAGATATCCGACTCACCACTCGCTACGATAAAAACGACTTTGCCTCCTCCCTCTTCGGAGTGATGCACGAGACCGGCCACGGCCTCTACGAACAAGGACTGCCCAGCGAGGATTTCCATCTCCCTTCAGGGCAGGCCGTTTCCCTCGGCATTCACGAATCGCAGTCCCGCTTATGGGAAAACCACGTCGGCCGTTCCCGTCCCTTCTGGGAGCGATGGCTTCCTCGGGCTCAGGAGCTCTTTCCTCACCTTCGACCGATCGACCTCGAGCAATTTCTGGTTGGAATTAATCGCGCTGCTTACTCCGCCATCCGGGTGGAAGCCGACGAAGCCACCTACGACCTGCACATCCTTCTTCGCTTCAAGCTGGAGCGCGCACTTCTCTCGGGTGAGCTGGAAGTCGCCGATGTGCCTGGTGCCTGGAACGACACCTTCGAATCGCTCTTCGGATTTCGCCCTGCCAACGATACTGAAGGCTGCCTTCAGGACATTCATTGGTCGATGGGAGGCTTGGGCTACTTTGCCACTTACTCCCTGGGGAATCTCAATTCAGCGCAACTTCACCAAAGCGCGGCGCAAGACCCTGAAGTCATCCAAGGGGCCCAACAAGGCGACTTCATCCCGCTTCTCAAGTGGATGCAGGAAAAGATCCATGCCAAAGGATCGGCTCTCTTTCCACAAGACTTGATGGAAAGTGCCACCGGGTCTCCTACCAAACCAGACGCCTATCTCGCCCACCTTCGGGAGCGTTTTTGCTAAGGATTCGCGAACTTCCTTGATCGACGGCAGGTGGTGATTGCGTAAAATAATGCCTCTATGCCAACCCGCGCACTCTGCCTCTTCATTCTCTTCGCTTCGTTGACTTCGGTCCACGCCCAGCATCCATGGCAGAAGCCCAAGCGATTGGTGCCCAAAGCGGCCTTGGAAAAGCTCATCGGCCCCCTCTCGGCTGAAGCACCCTCCAAGGAACTAAAGATCACCTGGGTCTGGGGCTACGATGCCAACCACCACCCCGGGGCCCACGACTACCTCAAGGTGCGCGACCTCATGACGGGGCTCCTAAAATCCGTCCCGAAGGTGGCGGTAGATACTGCCTATCATTTCCCGAGCAAGGAACAGCTGGAGCAAGCAGATCTGCTGGTCATGTATCTCCATCTCCCACAGCTCACTGAGCGCCAATACTCCGATTTTAAATCCTACATCGCACGAGGTGGTGGAGTGGTTGCTCTCCACGAAACTGCCATCATGCGCCCCGCTTCTGAGGGCAAGAAGCTCGCAAGCTGCCTCGGCATGGCCTGGAATGAGGGCCCATCACATTGGGGTGCCATCTTTGAGGACATTTCCATCGAGAATGAACACGCGATCTTCCAAGGCTTCCCCGACAAACTGCGCATCGTCGATGAGTTCTACTGGAACCTGATCGAACACAAGGACGCCAAGATCCTCGGCACCGTCCGCACCGGGCCAGCAGGGAGCAGCCGCGGACCACTCCCTGAAGAGAAACTCTCGAAAGAGCGCTCCCCGATGTTCTGGACCTTGGAGAGCGGCAAAGGCCGGGTCTTTGGCACCACCACCGGCCACAACACCTTCACTTACTACGATCCGGAGTTCCGCATCGTCCTCTTCCGCGCCATCGCTTGGACCATGAACGAAAAACCGGATCCTTTCATGCCCCTCGTCTATGAAGGTATCACCAACAGCGAACAAATGGTCGGCACCACCGATACCATGCGCGACTGGAAGGGCAAACTCCGCCGCCCTTCCGGAAAATAATCTCCCCGTGGGGGTAAGCGGTTCTTCGTTCCACGGAACGAGGTGAACGGACTCAACCCTGAGATCCTGCGGTCTGACGCCATGAAACAGGCAAAGTAGACTCAGCTCTTTTAGCCCTAATCATCAGGTTTTCAACGAAGACTCAACGATTCCAGCACCGAAGCGATATCGCCACTTACAGGATAACCACGAAGTAAGGCTTGAATTTCCATCGTCGGCATTTTTTAAAGCAGCGACTTGGATCTCAATATTTGAGGCTCTTTTTCGTCTCCACTGCTCAAGAGGTCATTTTTCTTCTCGCGACTCCCCTCTTCCTTACTAGGTTCCTGCCATGAACATTACTGTCACCGGACGCAACGGCCGCATGGGCCAGTCTGTCTTAGCGGCTATCGACGCCGAAGCGAAAGCCGAAGCCCACTCAACTCACGACATCGGAGAAGACCTCGCTACCGCGCTGGACGGATCAGATGTCGTCATCGACTTCACTCTCCCAACCCTCACTGACGAGCTCATCAAAAATGCCGTCGCCAAAAATACCGCTCTCGTGATTGGCACGACCGGCCACAGCGATGATCAACGCGCCTCTATTCTTGAGGCAGCGAAAACGATCCCGATCGTTCACGCTTCGAATTTCTCAACGGGCGTCAACGTCCTCTTTCA
>JAPKCM010000035.1 GCA_028822935.1 Akkermansiaceae bacterium | reverse complement strand
AGAATCAGGCCGGCTGGCGGCGCAATGCGGAGCGGGGTATATTCGGCGAGCGATTCAGGAGAAGGGGGAGGCGACTATTATCGTGGCTACTGGCGCGTCACAGTTTGAGATGCTTGAGGCCTTGGTCGCTGAGTCAGGGATTGATTGGTCGCAGGTGACGGGGTTCCATCTTGATGAGTATGTTGGGATTTCCATTGACCATCCTGCATCGTTTCGAGGGTATCTTTGGCAACGTTTTGTCAGTCAACTTCCTTTGCCGCTTAGTGGATTTCATTTTCTCAACGGTGAGCAGAATCCTTTGGCAGAATGCCAAAGAGCGGGTGCTTTGATTAAAGAGAGAGAGGTGGATGTCGCCTTCATTGGAATTGGTGAAAATGGGCATATCGCCTTTAATGATCCACCGGCAGATTTTGAAACGACAAGTCCTTATCTGGTCGTTGATCTGGATGACGCGTGTCGGCAGCAGCAGCTTGGCGAAGGTTGGTTCCCCACCTTTGATGATGTCCCAAAGCAGGCGATCTCGATGTCAGTAAATCAGATTATGAAGAGCGCGGCGATAGTCTGCACGGTGCCTGATGAGCGGAAGGCTGAGGCGGTGGCAAATTCTTTGCAGGGTGCAGTGACGCCCGCTGTCCCGGCTTCGATCATGCAGAAGCATGCAGATTGCCATCTGTATCTCGATCAACCGGCAGCTTCAAAATTATCATCATGAGCGAAAACCCTATACGAATCGGATTTGTGGGAGCTGGCTGGATGGGATCTACCTTAATGCAGCGATTGATTGAGCATCCGAATGCCAAGGTGGTGGCCCTTCATCAACGGTCTCGTGAGAATGCCGTTGCGACGTTAGAGGAAATGGGTCTTCCGGGTTCGGCCTACCATAACGATTATGCGGAGATGCTCGCGAATCCCGAGGTTGATGCGGTCTTTCTGTGCAGCCCAAATAGTTCGCATGGCCCGCAATCGATCGCGGCGATGGAAGCGGGGAAGCATGTCTTTTGTGAAAAGCCTTGCTCCACCACTTTTGCGGATTTTGAAAGGCAATTAGAGCTTGCGAAGGCTTATCCTGAGTTGATTACCTACGTCAATTACCTCCTGAATTTTGACCCGATGGAGCAGCGTTTGCTTAAGATGGTGAAAGGTGGAACCTTCGGCACCATCACGCAGCTGCAGGTCAACTACCGTCACCCGATTAATATTTCAGAAGACAAGGTTTGGAAGCTCAGTCGCGAAATCATGGGCGATGCAATTGGGATGGGGATCATTCACGCACTGAGTGTGATGTTGAACATCATGGCGGCGCAGGGCGCCAGGCCGGTGCGTGTTTACGCAACTTCCGGAGGGGAGAAAACACGTCCCTTTGAAGTAGATGCCATTTATAATATCCAAGTGGAATTCAGCAATGGAGCCTCGGGTTGTTGCTTGGGAAATGTTGACCAAGCGAATGGTTATGATGCTTACCATAATCTTCACGGAACGAAGGGAGGATTCATTTTCGATAGCTACCTCGAGCGTTCTCACAAAGTCCGCTATTGGTCTGAGACCGAGACGGAGCGGGAGTGGATTCGCCCGCTTGATCCCGCGAGTTCGGCCGAGCACTTCTGGGGTGAAGAAACAACGACTCCTGATAGTGGCGACGTGATGCAACATCAGACCGGATCTTGTGTGGAGCACTTCATCGACTGTGTGCGTTCTGGCGAGCAATCGTTTTTAGGGTTTGAAAATTCGGCATCGACTGCGGAATTGGGGTGGGGGATCTTGCTCTCTGTCGCAACAGGGGTGCCTGTCGATTTCCCGCTTGATCGCGAAATCGCTCGTGCCCACTTTGATGATGAGAGTTGATGAATTACTGTGATTTACAAATCAATGGTTATGCGGGAGCTGATTTCTCTTCGCTTGATCTCACTGATGAACAATTCCACCGAGCCTGTGTTGCTTTGGAGGAGGACGGCGTGGAGACGATCCTGGCGACCATCATCACGGATCAGGTTGATTCACTCTGTGCAAAGCTCCGTCATCTGGTGAATCTCCGGGAGAGAGATCCACTCGCGCGGAGTTTGATTCAAGGGTTCCATGTTGAGGGGCCATTTTTGAATCCCGGAGCAGGTTGGATTGGGGCGCATCCGGTGGAGGCCGTGATTCCCGCGAATCCCGCAGATGCCGAGCGACTCATCGAGGCGGGGGACGGCTTGGTGAAACTGGTGACTCTGGCGCCTGAATGTGATCCGGAAATGATGACGACAAAGGCCTTGAGTGATCAAGGGATCGTAGTTTCTGCCGGGCATTGCAATCCAAGTCTCGATCAACTGAAGGAGGCGATCGACAACGGTCTCACGATGTTTACCCATCTGGGAAATGGCTGCCCGATTGAACTCCCACGTCACGATAACATTATCAATCGCGTCTTGTCCCTCAGTGATCAGCTCTGGATCGGATTCATTCCTGATGGTGCGCATATCGATTTCTTCGCGCTTGAACTTTATTTGAAGCAGGCGGGGCTCGATCGCGTCTTTGTCGTGACTGATGCCATCGGCGCGACCAAGATGGGGCCGGGATCACATCGCTTGTCAGGGATGGAGATTGAGGTGGATGTCCAGGGCGTTGCCCGCCGTCCCGGCTCTCGTTATCTTGCGGGATCAACAGTCACCATGCCGCAAGTTTGTCAAAATCTTGCTGACTCGCTTGGCCAATCTTCGGAGGACATCAACCGCCTCACTTCCATTAATCCCCGCCGAGCGATCGGTCTTTCGGTATGACACGTCTCAAGCAACTATTCAGCTCTTTCGGTCCCGCAATCATCGTTGCGGCGATTGTCCTTGGTCCAGGCTCCATTCTGACGAGTTCCAAGGTGGGTGCTCAATATGGTTACCCGGCTGTCACGGCGATCGTTTTGGCGGTCGTTCTTATGATTGCGATGGTGGCTTTGGCTGCGCGCATCGGAGTGATCTATGACGATAGCCCATGTGACCAACTAGCGAAACGTCTCGGTCGACCGGTGGCCGTCATTGTGGGTGCCATCCTTTTCGCGCTCGTGGCGATCTTTCAGTATTCGAATAATGTCGCCATCATTTCTGGTCTCGCACCGCTTTTTGATTCCGAGGGTTTCTCTCTCACTTCAGGAGCGACTCCGGCCATTATTCTAGTGTCGTTTAATGCGGTCGTCATTTTTTGCCTCTACCGCATGCGTCATCTTTATGACTCGATTGAGTCATTGATGAAATGGCTCATCGGCTTGATGGTCGTGGCCTTTTTGATCAATTTCCTGGTCGTCTTTTCAAGTCCACGTGGCTACGTGCCGGTTTCTTCGGCACAGGAGCCTGACATTATCGTATTGCTCGGTTTGATGGGGACGACCTTCTCTGTTGGGGGCGCATTCTACCAAGCCTACCTGGTTAAGGAAAAAGGGTGGAAGTTACCTGATGCACAACGTGGACTATTTGATTCGGTCATCAGTATCAGTGTGGTGGGGGTGATCTCGACGATCATTTTGATGACCGCTGCGAGAGTCTTTCATGGCCGTCCTGACCCGGTTGTATTGTCGAGCGCCGGCGACGTGGCGATGCAGTTACAACCCCTATTTGGAACGTGGGCGAAAGTCGTTTTTTGTCTCGGGATTTTCGCGGGCGCTTTTAGTTCCTTCCTCGTGAATGCCCTCGTTGGCGGGACGGTGCTTTCCGATTCTTTGGGGAAAGGTTCACGCTTGGGAGAGGGGTGGACGCTCTCGTTGACGACCGTTGCTTTACTGTGCGGTCTTGTCGTCGCGCTATTCAATTTGAGTGATGCTGAGAGCACCGTGAATCTGATCACCTTCGCCCAAGCGCTCACGGTTCTGGGCCTGCCCGCTTTGGCTCTGGCGCTTCTTTATCTTGGGACGCGTCCCGATCTCACCGGCGAGCGGAAGGTCCCTCGTTGGATACTTAGCCTTGGCTGGGTAGGCTTTATCGTCGCGTTAGCGCTGGCCGGTCGTACGGTCGTGGCAGTGCTCGAAAAGCTGGGGTGGTGACAATGCAATCCCCGTAGCTCATGACTTCGTTTCCTCGAAGGACGGCACTTTAATCGATGTCGTCGTTTAGCTCAGGATCCCCTGCACGACCTCTCCGTGGATGTCCGTGAGGCGGAAATCACGGCCTGAATAGCGGTAGGTGAGCTTCTCGTGGTTGATTCCAAGTTGGTTGAGAATTGTTGCGTGGAGATCGTGGACATGGACTGGATTCTCGGCAACATGCATCCCGAATTCATCAGTGGTGCCATAGGTTGTGCCCGGCTTGATGCCGCCGCCCGCGAGGAGCATCGAGAACGCGGTGTGATGATGGTCGCGACCGGGTTTGCTTTTCTTTTTGTCGATCTGGGAATAGGGCGTGCGCCCGAACTCGCCGCCCCAGATTACGAGGGTGTCTTCGAGCAGTCCCCGCTCTTTCAAGTCGGTCAGTAGTGCCGCGCTGGCTCGGTCGGAATCGGCGCAGAGTCGGCGATGCCCTCCATCGTTGTCCTGATGAGTGTCCCAGGGCTGCTTGTTCTTTTTGTCGACGTAGAAGACTTGGGTGAAGCGCACTCCCGATTCCGCCAGTCTGCGGGCCAGGAGGCAGGATTGACCAAAAGAGGTGCGCCCGTAGCGATCACGCACGGCGTCCGGTTCGCGGCTCACGTCGAAAGCTTCTGCGGCCTCGGCCTGCATGGCGTAGGCGAGTTCCATGCTCTTGATCTCGGTTTCAAGAGCGGCGTCGCGTTGACGTTGTTCGGAGTGGAGGCGATTGAGAGCGCCGAGTAGATCGACCTGGCGGCGCTGCGCCTCGTGATTGAGCTTTGGATGACGCAGGTTGGCAATGAGCTGATCAACCTTGAGGTTATTGGTGTCGACCGCTGTGGCCTGGTGCTCGCCGGGGAGAAAAGCATTCGACCAGAGTTGTGGTCCAACCACCGGTCGCCCGGGCGAGATCGCGACATAGGAAGGAAGATTCTCATTCTCCGTTCCGAGGCCGTAGGAGATCCATGATCCTATCGAGGGGCGCACCGGTTGGGGGTTGCCCGACTGCATGATGAGGAGGCCGGGTTCGTGGTTGGGTTGATCCGTGTGCATCGAGCGCACGAGGCATAAGTCATCTGCATGCCGCGAGAGTTGCGGGAAGAGTTCGCTCATCATCATGCCGCACTGTCCACGCGGCTTGAACTCGAAGGGCGAGGGCATGTAGCCGCTGGTCTTTTTCTTGTTTTTAGCCTGTTCGCCAGGTGTCTCGCCCTCGTGTTTGGCGAGGGCCGGTTTTGGATCGAAGGTGTCCACATGGGACGGACCCCCGTTCATCATGAGGAAGATCACCCGCTTTGCCTTCGGCGCGAAGTGCGGAGTTCCCACCGGGATTTCCGACGCCGATGCGGTAAGCAATCCGGCATTGTTCAGGGCTCCGCTGAGACCGAGTAGACCGAAGCCGCCGCCCATGCGTGCGAGCATCTGGCGGCGGGAGAGAATAGGAAATTGGGGGTGATTTATCATGCTCAGTCGAGGTAGAGAAGTTCGTTTGAGGCGAGGAGGACCTGCGCGTAGTTTTGCCAGGCGTCCTCGCCACCAGTGGTCAGGAAACCGAGGGCGAGGGTTTGTTCTTCGGCGCTGGCTTTACGACCGTAGAGAAGCGTGTAGGCGCGCTGGATGCGGGCCCGGTCGCCGGTTGGCGCCTCACGGTGCAGGCGGGCTGAAAACTTCCCGGCCTGCGCCACCATGAGAGGATTGTTGATGGCAAAGAGCTTCTGGAGGGGCGTGGTCGATTTGTAGCGCCCGGGAGAGTGGAGGTTCGGATCGGGAAAATCGAAAAGGGCGAGCATGGGATCAAGCTTAAGGCGGCTGATCCGGGCGTAGACAGCGCGGCGGTTGGCGTCCGGCGCACTGGCCTTGAAGGAAGGTCCGCCGATCTTGAGATCGAGAGTGCCCGCTGCCGCGTAGATGGCGTCGCGCCACATTTCGACGTCGAGGCGGCGTCGGTTGGCGCGGCTGTAGAGAATGTTGTCCGGATCGCGCTCCAGTTTTTCCCCGGAGAGGTCGCTACTCTGTCTGTAGGTGGAGGAGAGGACCAGTTCACGCATTAGCCACTTCACCGACCAGCCGGATTCCATGAAGCGTACTGCGAGATCGTCGAGGAGTTCAGGATGTGAAGGAGGAGTGCCAAGGGTGCCGAAATTGCTGGCGGTCGTAACGAGGAGCGTGCCGAAGAGTTCGCCCCAGATTCGGTTCACGAAGACGCGGGCGGTGAGGGCGTTGTCGGGAGAGGCGATGGCCTCGGCAAGTTCGAGCCGCCCGCTTCCTTTCTGAAAGTTTGGAGGGTTTGCATTCTTGCTGAGGATGGTCAGAAAACGCCGTGGCACCTCAGACCCGAGGTCATTGGGATCTCCGCGCAGGTGGACCTTGAGGTTGGTGGGCTTGGGACGATCCCGCACGATGTGCATGGCAATCGCTGGCTTCTTGGCGTTCTTTCCTTCGAGGGGGCGGTTGAACATCTCGATGGAAGCGAAGACTCCGGCCAATCCGTAATAGTCTTCGGTAGAGATCGGGTCGAACTTGTGATCATGGCACCGCGCGCAACCCACGGTGAGGCCGAGCAAGCCGCGCGACACGGTATCGACCCGGTCCTCCCACTCGTCGGCCATCACGAGCGGGTCGTTGCGCCGATAGTATTTGGGGCCGAGCCCAATGAAGCCCAAGGCGACGAGATCCTGATCGTGGTTCTCCTCTAACAGATCTGCCGCAAGTTGCAATTTGACGAATTGGTCGTAAGGCAGGTCGCGATTGAAGGCTCCGATCACCCAGTCCCGGTAGAGCCACGCGTTGGGATAGAAAAGTTTGCTGTTGTCGCCCACGATGTGGGCCTGGTCCTCGGCGTAGCGGGCAAGATCGAGCCAGGTCCGCGCCCAGCGTGCGCCGAACTGTGGACTGGCGAGGAGACTGTCCGTGAACTCTTTCAGACTGGCATCAGGGTCCTCCCGGAAAGCCTTTTCAAAAGCGGCCACTTCTTCCGGAGTTGGAGGGAGGCCGTTGAGATCGAAGGAGAGTCGGCGAAGGAGGGTACGGGGATCTGCAGGAGGATTTGGTGCAAGCCCGTCTTTCTCGATCTTCTTCAGGATGAAGGCGTCGTGGGGACGGGAAGGCCATTGCGCGTCCCGAACTGCGGGTGCCTCATGACTCTGTGGAAGAATGAAGGCCCAGTGATCTTCGACCGTCTTCTCTTTCGCCATTAACAGGCCGCTCAAGGCCAGCAGGTTTCCCAGGATGAAGCGCAGCAGATTTCCGGTAAAGGTCCGAGTTGTTGTTGAAGGAAAACGCACGCAGTATGTGAACGTGGACTTGGGTCAATTTCGTTCATGAAAACGGGGCGAAGGCTGATCTCCTACCTCCGGAGTGGGTATCTCCAGTCCAGCTGGCCTCCTACTTTGCGCCATTGAGATAACGCCGATAGGCTTTGGCTGGATCGTAATTCTCGCGTGCGTTGTGTTCGTGGACTTGCACCCCGAACTTCAGACGAAATGACTCACCTGGCTGCACCGCTATTTTTTTGTCGCGGTTCCCGGGTCGGTCCACGGGGAAGGGATTTGCCACCAGCACTCCGTAGTCGCGGCTGTGGGCCCACACCGCAGGATTGCCGGATCCCGACATGATCTGAACCCCGGCGCTCATTCCTCCGAGTGGACCGAAGTAGTCCCACCACTGGTCGATCATTCCCCAGGTGCCTTTTTCATTTTTTCCACCCGTCGCGCTCAGGATTGACCCTTTTCCGCCCTTCACCGTGATGGGCGACGCGACTCGCAGCCCGAGCCCCATCTCTTCCTTCACGCCGAAAGAGAAGGGCCTGTCGCCGAAAAAGCGGGAATCGATCGAGATGAGGAAGCCGTCCTTATTCGGGATTAAATGATAGCTGGTCCACTCTTCGCACACCACCCGGTTGTCGGGGGCGAGGTAACAATTTTTTACCGCGAAGGAAGCGGTGACACCAGCGCTTGGCTCCACCGGGAACTCGATATGGTTCACCTTTCCAGCGTTGTTGTGCCAGAAACTGATCCCGTCGAGATTAGCGAAGCCCATCCAGATTCCGGGGTGCATTGTGGCGTGATCGGTTGCGTCTTTCCCCGCGATCGGTGGGAAGTTGCGGGTCACTTGGATTCCGGAGGGTGTCTTGACGTGTGCGAAGAAGGGGCGCTGTGTCTCGGGATGATTGTAGTAGTAGGATGCGATTTCCACTCCGTCGTAACGGATTTCAAGTCGTTGATCGTGACAGTCGAAGTAGAAGCCCTTGCCTTTATGACCCCATTGTTTCCCTGAGAGAGGGGAGGGCTGACGAGGCGAAATCTTGGGGAGTTGCTTTGCGTGTGGTCTCGGAGTCTGGATGGTCTTTGGCTCCTCCTTCGGAACGAGAAGATAGGCCGTGATGTCAGCCACGTCCTGCGGCGAGAGGAGGCCTGAGAAGATGGGTGGCATGGCGGAGATTGGAGCCGTTTGGCGTTTGATGATGTTCTTCTTTAAGATTGTCACCAATGCCCCATCCATCATCGCTATTTTCACGGAAAGCCCGGTTTCCTCCAAGACAATCCCGGCCGTGGTGTCGCCTGACTTCGTCGTCAGGATCTGCATTGCGAAGCCCTCCGTGATCTCGCTACTGGGTTCGAGGATGGACCGCACGAGGAACTCCGGAGTGGCACGTGTCCCGATCCCAGTGAGATCCGGAGCGAAGATGTTTCCGAATCCTTCCAGCTGATGGCAGGTGGCGCAAGAGGCTCCGCTCGTACTCAGGAAGAGGGCTCGACCGCGCAAGGAGTTCGCTGATTTTAGCAAGGGGAGAACATCGGCAACTGTGGCGGTGGTCGCCTGTGGCTGAAGTAGTTTAGGCTTGATGATGATGAAGTAGTTGCCCTTGCGCCCATTCACGCCATCGCGATTCGCTCCAAAGCAGATTTTGCCCGCTGAAAACTCCGCCGAGTAGACGCGGTGCGCGGAGTCGTTCGTTTTAATAAACATGTCAGTCGGGGTCCACTTCCCGCGTGCCCAAGTCGGCAGCTTCTCACCCCGTATGTCGTCGGCGAAATAGACTTTCGAGTCGTAGCGCAGGGTTAGGTTGAGGAATGGACCGCTGGCGTGGTCGGCATCGTTGTTGGCGGGGCGAATGAATGTTAGTCCTTCCAGTTGGGCGGGGATGGTGGTGAGACGATAAGGGCGATCGGTGAAGGCGCGTGCACCTGCGGTGAGAATTGCTTCCTTGTAGCTCCGGTCGGGAAGTGAATGAATTGCAGAGACCACTGAGACTGGTGTTCGTTCGGCCCTTTCGGGAATGACGTTTGTGTTTTTCGAATTCAGCCTGGCCCCGCGAATCTCGGTGCGGTGCTTTCCTCCGAGACGCCTGATCGCAAGTTCAGCCGTTACCTGGTCGGAATCCCTGGTCAGAGGTTTAAGTTCTTCCTCACTCAAGGCGTCCTCCTCCAGGAGGGAAAGTAAGGCCGCTCTCCTCACTGCGGGAACTTGGTTGTTGAGCAGAGCTTTCCGCTCCTCCCGTGGCATGAGTTCACCGAGCGCTCCCCAAGCCGAGTAGGAGACGATGCGATCTTGTTCCTGCTCGATCAGACGCAGAAGCTTCTTGTTCCAGCGGGTCTCGCCTACCTGCCGCATCGCAAGAACGGTGGCGTGCCGAGAGCGCGGGTTCTCTCCTTCCAGGTCGCGTATCAGGAGATCGGGCAGGGTATTTGCCCCACGCGCCTTGGCCCGATGCGCTAGAATCCGGATCAACTGAGTGCGGTCTTCGGTTCCATGATCACCGGCCAAGCTAGTGAGGAAGATGTCATCCCATTTGTCATTTTTTGGGGCCATGCGGCCCATTGTCCATAACGCCCAAACCGAGCCCTGCTTCGAGGCATGCGAGTGTGATTCCTCAGAGTTGAGCTCTCTTTTGCCCCGCCGCACAAGTTCATTCTGTGCGTTGGTTCTCCACACCGGGAGTGATTCCTCGAGATCGTCCAACAATTGCTGGGTGGTCCACTCACGAATTGATCTTTGCCTCTTGGGTTCCTTCTTCATCCGCGGTGGCACCGCCTTCGGCCAGATCCGGTAAATGCGACCCTCATTGATCTGTTCCCCGTCCTTTTCGCTCAAGCCGTATTCCCGGCCCCAACTCGAGATGTAGATCGCGCCGTCGGGTCCTACTTCAATATCGACCGGATCAAAACTGCGCCCGGTGCTCTGACCCATCGAGCGACCTCCACCCGCGTGTGCAAAAATCTCAAGCTTCTCCCGGTCCGGCTTCATCCATGCGCCTTCCCACTTTGACCGGTAGATGATGACTTCTCGCCTCAGCCAGTCGTTGATCAGAAAGATGCCACGGTATTTTTTAGGATAGTGCTCCAGTCCACAATAGGTGACCCCGGTTCCCGAGCCTTCGAAGAGTGGTCCGGAAGAGGGAGCGGTGGGAAGATGACCGTCGCCCTTCCAGTCGAATGACCAAGGATGGCCCCAGCCGAAGTGCGCTCCGTAGAACGGCGAGAAAATCTTGTCGCCCTGGGTTTGGTCGTTGTCAGTGCCGAGCCAGTTAAAGGAATCATCGAAACAGATGTCCCAGGGATTACGAAAACCACGCGAGACGATCTCAAGGTTCGATCCGTCCGGGTCACAGCGCAGCACACCCCCGGACAGTCCCCAGTCATCGGCCGGATCGTGGTAGTTCTTCTCGAAGTCACCCTTTTTAAAGGCAATCGGCTTTGGGAAGTCCGGCGCAACTGGCATCTCCACGCCCCACAGCTCACGGAAGGGCTTCGGGGCAATCCGATCTGGTGGTCGGGTGAGTCCCTTGGAATTCCCTTTCGACATGTAGAGCTTTCCGTCGGGGCCGAACTGCAGTCCGTGCAAGGCGTGTTCGAGGTTTCCGAGGTCGGTGAAGAGACGGATATATTCATCCGCCACGTCGTCGCCATCCAGATCGCGGGCGATGGTGAGGTCCGGAGCATTGGCAACATAGAGATCCCGCCCGCGCCAAGCCAATCCCTGGATTGAGTTGAAGCCGGTGGCATACTGCTTGCGCGAATCCGCTGATCCGTTCTCGTCTTCATCGATCAGGATCCAAACCGAGTCGCCGGGAGTGTCTGGCTTTGGGTTACGATACTGTGGTCCCATCCCAACACAGAGCCGGCCCTTCGCATCGAAGGTAATCGCGCAGGGATTTCGTACCAGCGGATTCTTCGCAAAGAGAGAAACCTCAAGATCGTCCGCTACCAGTGGGAAGTCGTCCCCCCCGGCTGGAAGTAAGAGGAGGAGTGCAAGTAGGGAAGGGAAACAAGAAATCATCATGACTAAATACTGCGGCTGCGGTCTTTTGATCCGTTCGGGATCGTCCTATCCTTTGGCTTTTCCGGGTTTGCTTTTTCCAAAGACGGATTTGAGTTCGGTGACTTTGGTGAGCACGAGTCGACCATTCCGTTCGCTGATTTTCCCGGTCAGGGTGATGGGCGTGCCGACGTGGTAGGCGAGGTTGAAGCCATGGAAGTCGCCGAAGCTTACCTCGATTCTCACCGGAGGTTTGTCTGCCACATCGATGTAGAAGACCTTGGCTTCATCGAGATTGTCCGACATCCGCAATCGTCCCTGGACTGTGATCGTTCCCTTGCCGGTTTTAACCCAGGTGTCGAACGGGCGCTCCTGGTATTCTTCGAAGGCGCCGCCATCGAGGCCGGGGAGGGGGGCCGAAGAGTTGGCGTAGGAAGGGGAGTCGATGCCGAATTTTTCAAGCAGGGCGAGGTGCAATCGGCCGATTTCCTGGTTTTTGGAATACCTCAGGTAGCGTCCGGTTTTGAGCATTCCGCCACCCTTGCCGGCGAGAATCATCGGGATGCGCTGGGCGGTGTGGTTGTCGCTGTGACCCATGCCCGATCCGAATAGCACGACGCTGTGATCGAGAAGCGATCCGTTTTGATCCTTATAGGACTTTAGTTTGGTCAGCAGGTAGTCAAATTTTTCCATGTGCCACAGGCTGATCTTGAGCAGGTCATCGATGTTCGAGCGGCTGAAGTTACGGAAGAAGTGCGAGAGGTAGTGGTGCTGTTTCTTGATTCCGAGGAAGTCGAAAATCATGCGGCTGTTACTGTTGCCAAGCATGTAGCTGATGCAGCGGGTCGAGTCGGTCCAGAGGGCCATCGCCATGACATCGAGCATCGATTCAACTTGCTCGTTGAGATTGCCTGCGCTTTCGGGGCGCTTGAGGCTGGAGAAATCAACACCTTCCGGGCCACTGACTGGGGTCATGTTTTCCAGGCGCTGCTCTGTTTCGCGGATGACGGTGAAATACTCTTCGAGGGTTTCCTTGTCTTCTCGCCCGGCTTTGCGCTGTAGGGATTTTGCATCGTCGCGCACGCGGTCCAGCAGACTGGAGATTTCCTCCCGCTGATTTGGGTCACGCATCGGGTTGCGGAACAAGCGGTCGAAAACAAGTTGCGGATCGCTCTCTCGCGGAATAGGACTTCCGTTCTTGTCGTAGGAAATGTAACTGCAGTCGATCTGATTGGTGAACAGTCCCTCGGTGGTAAGTTCGAGCGAGCGGTGGGCTGTGTCGCCGCTGATCTTGTCCGCAATGAGCTGATCAACTGAGGCCGAGTTTTTGTTCTGGTGGTGTCCGGAGAGGAAGCGGCGGGTTGAGTTGCTGTGTGAGGAAAAGCCGAAGTCGCCCATGTTGTCGAGAATGAGCAAGTCGTTCTTGTGTTTCGCGAATGGCGCCATCAGCGGAGACATGCGAAAATCAGTTTCCTTGCCGCCTGCGATGTTCCAAGAGGGCGGATGAACGCCGTTCGGTTTGAACAGGGTGACGAAGCGCAGCGGAGGACTAGAGTCGCCGGCGAGATCCAGTGATGCTGCCTTGGCGCTGTTCTCCATCAGGTTAAGAAAGGGCAGGGGGACGAGCGCTCCTGCTGCGCTGCGCAGGAATGTTCTGCGCTCGATGTTCCAGTTTTTATTCATGGCTGGTATTTGCAGTTTTAATAATGGTTTCGCGAAAGGGAAGGCTGTTTGCCACTTGTTGGAAGAGGCCAAGCCATGTCCCGTCATTTTCGCACAGGTTTTTCGTGATGGTATCCACGACCGGCTGGTCGTTGCGCTCCAGTTTTCGACAAAGCGCGTAAGCGAGAGTTCGTTCGACGATGTTTCGCACAATCGGTTCGCGTTTGCGCGTGAGGAGGATCGTCTTTAGCTCCGCGAAAGTCTCGAAAGTTTCACCGCTCGGAAGTTTGCCAGAGGTGTCGATTGGTTCGATCGCTTTGTCCGGTTTTTTCTTGGAGTGATCGGTGGAGCGCAGAAACTGGCCGTTTTTATCGTAGCCTTCCAAAGCGAATCCCAGCGGGTCGATCTTCTCGTGACAGCGAGCACAACTGGGGTCGCTGCGATGTGCCTCGAATCGTTCTCGGAAAGTGAGATTCTCGCCGTGCGGGCTTCCCTGGATCGGCGGTGTGTTGGCTGGTGGTTCACTAACCTGTATACCCAAAATTTGCCTCAACATCCAGGTGCCACGCTGGATGGGACCTTGGTTCATTGTCAGGATTCCGGGCATGGTGAGGAGGCCACCACGACCCTCGGCGTGCACCAGTTTCAATTTTTGATTGGGCGTTCGCTGTCGCTCGATGCCATTTGGTTTTACATGACGTTTCATTCGTTGGCGATCTTTACCGTAGAAGCCTGAAGTGCCCTCGTTGACGAAAGTGATCTTTGAATCGATCAGCTCCAGCACTGGACGATTTTCGGTAAAGAGGTAGTTGAGAAAATCGAGGGGCTGCGTCTTGAGGGCGTGGTGGCGAATCGGGTCTTTTGCGAGTAAGCCGTCGAGGCTGTCGATCTTGAGCCACTGGGTGCCGAAGCTCCGGGCGAGATTACGGGCTTTAGGGGAGGATAACATTCGCGTCACCTGCTTGTTCAAAACTTGTCTGTCGCCGAGGGAACCATCTGTCGCAAGTTGGGTGAGTTCTTCGTCGGGACGATCCTCCCATAAAAAATACGATAAGCGTTCGGCTAGTTCGAAATTATCGACTGCTTGTTGTTTGCTCGGATCTCCTTCCATCAATAGGCCGCGATAGAAAAAGGCGGGTGACATGAGGATGGCTTTGAGTTCGAACTTGGTGGCGGCCAATAGTGCTTCGCCATGTTTTCCGAAAATTCCGGCCAGGATCTTGGAGAGTTGTTCCTCGGGAGTCGGTCGTCGCAGTGCTCGCGGCACAAACGCCCTGATGAGTCTTTCAGCCTGGTCACGGGACAGATCAACCGGTTGCCAATCCTCGGATAGTTGGTTGCCAATGAACCCGCCTAGCTGGGCGCGGCCATTTTTCGAGAAGAGGTTTTCAAGAGCCGCATTGCTCAGGTGAAGATATTGATCCCAGATCACTGGAGACAGTCGCGCGCGGTGGGTGTCGTTGATGAATCCGCTGGCTCCGGGTGGGTCGGTGGGAAGAAGTTTTAGAACCAGCGATTTCTCGCTGATGACGGTCTGCTCAGCCTCGGCAACCGCGACCTCGAGGTCGAAACCGAAGAGCGAACGCAGGGTGTTTCGATACTCCGGGCCGGAGAGGCGGCGGGGCTTGAAGACGGCAGGTTTCGCTTCGATAACGACTTGCGAACGTCCTTGATACCAATTGAGGATCGTTTTCTTTTCCGCATCGCTCAGCTGAGGCTCATCTTCGGGTGGCATTTCGTTCGCTTCGATGACTTCGATCACGGTTTCCCACAACTCGAACTGTGCGTCAGCATCCTGCTTGGTGAGGATTTTGGTGAAATCGACTTCGCCCTTCAGTTTTTCTCCGCCGTGGCATTTCACGCAAGAGCGTTCCAAGATTGGTCGCACGTCGTGCTCGAAGGCCAGCGACGATGCCGAAAGCCTGGCCGTGAAAACGAGTCCATATAAAAAAGATCGCATTTGTTTACGGAAGAGAAGCAAATCCCGGCTTCCCATGGAAGCCAAGGATTGCCCGAGACAAAAAAGGCGAAGATCTTTCATCCACCAATAAGAAAGTTGATGTCTCTCTGGTATTCCAAACAATCTGCAAGAAGTTCCTGAAGTTCGATCCCCTCCATCTCATCTGCTTCGTAATCTACTCGGCCATAGTGAACTTCATCAGCCGTGGGTTCCTCATTTTCGGAAAATAGATATTTACGGAAAAATTGTCCTTTTTCCAAGAAGATCGTGGTTCGCGGTTCTTTGTAGTATAACCCGGGGCGTAAGACCTCCGACAATCTTCGTGTCCTCAAATCACCCTACCCCTATCGATCCTATGAAAATGATCACTCGACCATTGCGACGCTTCCAATGCCTCGCCGTTCTTAGCGGACTACTTATTTCACCCTCAAGCCTGACGGCTCAGCAGGAAGTCAGATTTATCGAAGACTTCGCGCTAGCGGAAAACCGCACCGAAGCCCTCAAGCAGCTTATTCAAGGAACCGAGGATTACTATTACTACCATGCCCTCCATTTTCAAAATGAGCGACAGGTAAAGGAACTGGATCGTATTCTTGGCGAGTGGGAAAAGCACTTTCTTCGTTCCTCCTACCGCAAGCAGATCGAAAATCGGGAGGCCTTGATCCGCTACTCCGACGATCCCAAGGCCACTCTGGCTTATCTTAAAAAAGAGCTTGGCTTGCAATTCAATCATCAGCAGGAAGGAAAAGCTCAGGATGCGAATTATCCCTCTTCGCTCGATCAGAAGCTCATTTCATGGAAAACCTTTCTCGACGACGCACTGAGAAATATCGACACCCTTCAGAACCTCGATGATTCAGCCTTTCACCTCTTCCTTGAATCAAAGCCTAAGTTGAACTCCGCCGAACTCCGAGACCTGCTCTCACGAGCCACCCTGCCCGACCTCCCAGGCCTCGCCGATCTCATCCTCACCGATCTCAAGGGCAAAGAAAGCAAGGGCTTTGGTGAATTCACCATCCATCGCGCTCTCACCAAAGCGCAGTTGGTAAAACTACTCGATGGAAAAAAAGACCTCCTCAATAACGAGGCCTATGTTGAAACCTACCTCGTCAAACTCCTCCCTGGAGCCGACGAAAACCTTGCGGCCTCTCCCGCCGTTCGCGAAGCATACCTAAACCGTGCATGGAAGTTCGTTTCCACGCTTGCTCCTTCATTCAATTCTCTCAAAGCCCACATTCTCTATCAGCGATTGGTGCACGACCGGGCGCTAGGCAAGATCGACCCCAAACGCTTCCTCACTTACCTTGCCCTTCCCCGCAACGTCTCCTACCTTAATCCAGACTGGCGTAAAAACGACGCCGTTGCTTGGCGTCATGCCGCCGACCTTGGCCGGAACTTCCGTCCCGTCACCACTCTCCCACCCGTTTCAGGAAGCGATGAAATTTTGGTAAAGCATTATCTCCTTCACTTTCTAAAGGACGCCCCCAACGCCAAGAAGTTCGCTCCCTTTCTCCGCGAGAGCTGGTTGCGCCGGGTATTGGCGGAATCAAAAATCACTCACGGCATTGGCAAGCCCGGCGATTGGGCTTCTCTTCTCTCTCCCTCCGAATTCCAAGTCCTCAAAAATCGCGTCGATATTGAGTTCGTCCCCAACAGCCAAGAAGTCCACGGCCTCAATGACGAAGTCACTCTCTTTGTTAATCTCAAAAATGTCCCCAAGCTTATCGTGAAGATTTTCGAGATCAACACGCTTAACTACTACCGCAATCTCGGTAATGAAGTGAGCACCGATATCGACCTCGACGGCCTCGTCGCTAACCACGTTGAAGTTCACGAATACAAGGAAGCTTCTCAACTCCGGATTCAACGTGACTTTAAGATCCCCGTCATTGGAAACCGTCGCGGACTTTGGGTCGTCGAATTCATTGGTGGTGGGAAAAGCAGCCGGGCCATCATTAGAAAAGGCGCATTGGGAATCCTAAAAAAAACCATCGCCCAGGGAGAACTTCTCACCGTTCTCGATGAAAAGCACCAACCCGTCAAAGGCGCGGGAGTTTGGTTGGGACAACGCCGATACAACTGCGATGATCAGGGACAAACCCTTCTTCCATTCTCCAACTCTCCTGGCGAACGCTCCGCTGTGGTGCAAGACGCAGCTGGATTTTCCACGATGGCCCGCCTCGTCCAGTCAGGAGAAACGTATAAGCTCTCCGCTGGAATGCATCTCGACCAGGAATCCCTGCGCTCTGGAGGGAAAGCAAAGATTCTTATTCGTCCTACTCTTACCTTGGCAGGTGAAACAATCTCCTTGATGAAGATCGAAAGCGCCAGTCTTCAGCTTCTCTCCAAAAATCTCGACAATTTCTCTGCCTCCACGAGCGTCCCCAATTTTAAATTGGCAAGCGATCGTGAATCTATCCATGAATTTAGTGTCCCGGACCGCCTCACTCAAATCACCGCGACATTGCGCGTGAAGGTAAAGATCGCGAGCCTGGGGGGAAAAGAAGTCGAACTCATCGACTCCCGGGTCTTTGAAATAAATGGTGTTCTCCGTGGCGACAAGGTAGGCGATCTTTACCTCAGCAGAATAGACGACAGCTACCGCATCGAGTTCCTCGGTCGCAATGGCGAAGCTCTCGACGCCCAAAACCTCAACGTTAACTTCCGCCGCAAGGACTTCAAAAATCCGCGCAACGTCACTCTCAAATCCAATCAGTTTGGAGCGGTGGAGCTAGGAAAGCTCGATGGCATTCATTACGTGACCGTTCGGGAGCCTGGCGGACACACTCGCTCGTGGACTCTTCAAAATGATCGTCGCGATCAAATCGGGCTCCTCACGGTTTCCCAAGGAAAGGATCTGAAAATCCCCTTCGTCGGCCAACTCAATCGCCGTGAAGTCGCTCTCTACTCACAGTCGGCTGGCGGATACCTTTCCGACGAATTCTCTCTTTTAAAATTAATCGATGGAAATCTCGTGGCCTCGGACCTCGCGGCGGGCGACTACCGCCTCCTCCTAAAGGACAGTGGCCAGTCAATCAAGATTATGGTCGCCGATGGCACTGTTTCGCAAGGCCATGCCTTCAATGACACCCGCATGCTGGAGCTTACGACTCGGCAACCATCTCACATCTCGAAAATAGCGACCGACAAGAAGACGATGGAGATCGATGTCTCTGGGGCCGATTCCCTGACCCGCATTCATGTCATCGCGACCCGTTTCCTTCCAGGTCACGATCCCTTTCAGGCCCTTGGCGGCTCCCAACGTGCAGGGCTCGTCACTGGGACCGCTCGCTTCCTGCCCAGCCTCTATATCAACGGACGTAATCTGGGAGATGAGCTTCGCTACATTCTCGAGCGTCGCTATGCTCAAAATTTCCCAGGCAATATGCTCATTCGCCCCGAAATTCTCCTCAACCCGTGGGCGGTTCGTGATACCAAAACAGATGAAGAGAAACTCGTAGGCGGAGATAAGTTTAATCGTAAGCCTACCGCTCCTGCAGCTCCTGCGTCCGGACGGGCGAAAAATGGTAAAGAAAGATCAAGCGCCCGCAAAGATGGTGCAATAGGGAGTCCGTCATACGAATTTCTTCTCAACGATCCAGTTCTAGTCTCTAATCTCGTCCCTGATAAAAACGGCAAGCTCTCGATTAATCTCGATGCCTTTGGAGATCGTCAGCACGTTCACGTTCTCCTCGTTGACCCAGAGGGCTCGACCTACCGCAGTGTCTCGCTTCCAGACCGCGAAACCGAACTTCGCGACCTCCGCCTCCTCAAAGCACTCGATCCAAAACGCCATTTCACCGAGCAGGACCGTGTCTCTCTCCTCAAGAAAGGCGACACCATCAAGCTCCCTGATCTCGCCAATTCACAGTTCGAATTATTCGATCATCTCGGCTCGGTGCATCGTTACTTCCTCACTCTCAAAAACGACGCCACCCTGCGCGAGTTTTCCTTCATCATTAATTGGCCTAGTCTAACCGATGAGGAGAAAACAGAAAACTATTCCAAGTATGCCTGCCACGAGCTGAGCTTCTTCCTCTTCCGCAAAGATCCCTCCTTCTTTAAGAAGGTCGTCGGTCCGCATCTCGCGAATAAAAAAGATCGCACTTTCATGGACGATTTCCTCCTCGGGGAACCGCTGGAGAAATACTTCACCGCTTTCGAATACGCCCGCCTGAATGTCGTCGAGCGAATCCTATTATCCCAAAAAGATCCCAAGCGCCTCGCCGCTCTAACGCTTGATCTCGAAAACCGTCTCGCCCTCAAGACCCCCAACCCCGGACAAGCCCAACAATGGTTCGGAAATGCCATCTCTGGCGGTGCCTTCGGCGATACTTATGCCAGCAAAAAGAAAGAGACGGCCTCAAGGTTCGTAGTAACAGGGAAGTCGAGCAATATTGAGCTTGGTGATAGTGACCCATTCGCCTCCGGTGGACGTCCACTGGGAACGACAAGAAAGGCCGGAAGAGCAGGCGTCGAAGAAAGACAACGTAAGATGGTAAGAGGAGCCGAGGCACTAGCCGAGCTGGAAGATACCGTCCGGGAATTCAAGTCTGATGGCGGTGCGGACGCCTTCGCTGCGCCTCAAAAAAGGAATCTGCTGGAAAAAATCGAACAACTTTACCGTGTCATCGAACCCACCAAAGAATGGGCGGAAAATAACTACTACCATCTCCCCATCGCGCAACATCACTACAAGCTCGTCGAGGAAAACCGCTTCTGGCTGGATTTGGCAAAGCATGGAGCAAAGCCGGGCTTCGGCTCCCGCCACCTCGGCGAAGCGACCGGGAATTTCCACGAAATGATCCTGGCTCTGGCCTTCCTCGACCTCCCCTTCAATGCGCCCAAGCATCAGGACGAGATCAAGAATGGTGCCCTCGATTTCACCGCTGGCGGCACTCTTCTTTTTTTCCATCGCGAAATCAAGGAAGCCGGAATGGCCGCCAAGCGTCCTCCTCTTTTGATGAGTCAGAGCTACTTCGAGCTCAATGATCGCTTCCGTGTCGAGGATGGACAGAAAGTCGACAAATTTATTACCGAAGAATTCGTCCGGGGACTGGTCTATGGAGCAGAGGTTGTCGTGACCAATCCCACCAGTTCACGTCAACGACTCGACGTCCTGACCCAGCTTCCAAAAGGAGCCATTCCCATGATGGGACAACGCACTTCTGCCACGAAGCCCGTTGAGTTGGAGGCCTATTCAACACATCGGGTTGAACTTGCTTTCTACTTTCCCTCTTCCGGTAAATTTCCGGTGTATCCTGCTCACCTCTCGCGAAGCGGAGAAGTGGTCGCCCACGCCGACTCGCTCGTTCTCAACGTTGTCGATGAGCCGACATCTGTTGATAAAACTTCATGGACTTGGATCAGCCAGTGGGGCGACGACGCACTCCTCCTCAACTACCTCAAATCCGAGAATCTTCACCTGGTTGATCTAAGCAAGATTGCCTGGCGCGTCCGGGGAAGTGCGGACTTCCACCAAAAAGTTCTCACCATCCTCAACTCCCGGGGCTTCTATCATGAAACCCTCCAGAGCTACTCCATCGCTCAAAACAACAAGGCCGGAATTGCCCAGTATCTTCTCATGCAAGGCAACTTCCTCAATCAATGCGGACTCGCCCTCGATTGCGAGCTGGTGACCATCGATCCCATCGCCCGGCGAAGCTACCAGCACCTCGAATACAAACCTCTCATCAACAACCGGGCCCACGCTCTGGGCGGAGAGAACCGGATTCTCAATCCGGTCATCCGCTCACAGTATCAGAATTACCTGGCAGTCTTGAGTCAGCGAAAGGCACTCGATGCCATGGATCGCCTGAGCGCCACTTACTACCTCCTCCTGCAAGACCGAGTCGAAGAGGCCCTCGCTCATCTCAAGTTGGTCGATCCCAAAAAACTGCAGTCACAAATGCAGTTTGATTACTTCCAGGCCTATGCCGCCTTTTACCAGGCCGATCTCGGCAAGGCCCGTAGCATCGCCAGGAAATACGACAAGTATCCCGTCGATCATTGGCGCGAAAAGTTCGCGGATATTACCGCTCAGATTGCCGAAATCGAAGGAGCAAATCCGCTCGTAATCGACGAGGGAAATCGCGAGCAAGAACAACAAGTCGCAGCCGCCCGCGAACCATCACTCGACCTCAAGGTGGAAGGCGTTAAAGCCAGCCTCGACCACTATAATATCGCCGAAGTGACCGTGAACTATTACGAAATGGATCTCGAATTCCTCTTCAGCACCAACCCCTTCGTCTCGAGCGGAACCTCACGCTTCTCCATCATTCGTCCGAACCAATCGATCAGCATGAAACTGCCCAAAGGAAAGAAAGTCACCTCCTTTGAACTCCCTAAAACCTACCATGCCAGCAATGTTATCGTGGAAATCCTGGGCGGTGGCAAGACGACCTCGCAAGCAGTCTACGCCAACGATCTCAAGACCACCCTCAGCGAAGCGATGGGCCTGCTCACGGTGCGCCATGACAAATCCGGGATGCCTCTCTCGAAGGTCTATGTGAAAGTCTACGCCAAGACCAAAGGCGGAGTGAAATTTTTCAAAGACGGCTATACTGATCTGCGAGGAAAATTCGACTACGCCAGTGTCAGCACATCAGACCTGGGTCAAGTTGAGCGTCTAAGCATCCTCGTCATGAGCGAAAAAGATGGAGCCACCGTCCTGGAAGCCTCCGTCCCGCAACGATAACTGAGGAAAGTTCAAACTCAGTCCTTCGTGTTGAGCGGATTGAGATTGGCGGGGATGGAAAATGTCTTCAGCTTGAGCGAATGAAGAGACGTCAATTTTTATCGATGAGTGGAGCCTGTCTTGGAGTGGGACCGTTGGGTGCGATTGAGCCGATTAGGCGTCAGGGTGATCCGAAGCTCTTGCTGGGGCTGGCCGCCTATTCTTTTCGTAGGAAGATGAAGTGGATGAAGGGAAAGCGGAATGAAGAGGCGCGGGCAGGAGGGGACTGGGATATGATCGACTTCATTGATTACTGCGCGGATCACGGATGTGCCGGGGCGGAATTGACGAGTTACTTTTTCCCTCCGGAGTTTGATGAGGCCTATTTACTGAAACTCAAACGGCACGCTTATCTGCGCGGGGTGGCGGTTTCCGGGACGGCGGTTGGGAATGTCTTTACACATCCGAAGGGGGAGGAGCGGAGGAAGGAGATTGACTATGTAAAGATGTGGATTCGGCATGCTGCGGTGATGGGGGCTCCGCACATCCGGGTCTTTGCAGGGAACGCGCGAAAAGGGGTGAGTCAGAAGGAAGCGGAGAAGAATTTCCTGGAGTGCTACGAGGAGTGTTTGGAACTGGCGGGAGAGAAGGGGATTTTTCTCGGCTTGGAAAACCATGGCGGGATTGTTTCCGAAGCCGATGCTTTGGTGAGACTTATGAAGTCGGTCGATAGTCCGTGGGCGGGGATTAATTTGGACAGTGGAAATTTTCACACTGCAGATCCCTATGGCGATCTGGCTAAGATCGCGCCCTATGCCGTGAATGTGCAGATGAAGATGTCGCTCAAAAGGAAGGGCGCGAAAGAGAAGGAGCCGATGGATCTTCCCAGGCTCCTTAAAATTCTCCGAACGGCAAATTACCAAGGGTGGTTTACGCTGGAGTACGAAGAGGAAGAGGATGCCGAAAAAGCAGTGCCCGGAATCCTCACAGAAATGGCGGCGCTCCTGAAGTAGCGGCACCTTAAGACCGGAGAGATTTTCTCTCGAAGTATGGCCCGATATAATTGTGCCACAACACAATGGCGGGAACGCCAGGCCTTATCCCGGCCGGTCTGTCAACTATACTTCATTGAAGAGTTCCATCTTCTTATCTCGACGAGCCTCCCGCCGCCCACTAGGAAGTAGGCGATGAAACGATACGCCCTTCTCTCTCTTTTCTCGCCAGCTCTCCTTGCCCAGGAGACAATCGATGCTGTTGCCGAAGGAAAAAAGACCTTCGACACCATGGGTTGTATGGAGTGTCACGTGAGTTCGCCCACCGATGATTCCATTAAGACTGGTCCTTCACTTTGGGGGCTTTTCCCTAACGATGCAAGGGATCGAGCGGTTCTCCCAAAGGGGAAAACCGAGCATGCC
This sequence comes from Akkermansiaceae bacterium, assembly GCA_028822935.1. Lineage (GTDB taxonomy): Bacteria > Verrucomicrobiota > Verrucomicrobiia > Verrucomicrobiales > Akkermansiaceae > SW10. The sequence continues at coordinate 27,811 of JAPKCM010000035.1, read as the reverse complement.
ACGATCAAAGCAGATCGGGGATACTTCGATCGTTCCGTTCGTCAATCATGGGACCAACTCGCAGTCTCGGAATCCGGCCCAACAAAAGGAGTCGCCTATCCTCCGGCCATGCCGATGTATCCCAAGGAGATTATTACCGACCACGACCTTGAGAACCTTTGGCACTATCTTCGCACTCTCTCGCCCCCGGCACAAGCTGGCCCTGCCACCGTAATGGTCGAGAAAGCGAAAGCCGCAGAGGTCAATTCCTTGTTGGAAATCGCCAACGAAATTCCAGTAACAAGTCGTCCACGGGTTTTTCGGGCGCCACTCCGTGGATCAAGCGGACGCGCTTTGCATGTTGGTCTTCCGAACGGAATGAACTACACCTTTGATCCACAAACCCTCTCTCTGAGGAATGTTTGGACCGGTGGATTCCTCAACCTTTCACAAGAGAGAAGAGGTCGGGGTAAACCCGGTTCGGCACGTGGCTTCATCAACAAAGGGATCGCTGACAGCAAGGGACTTCTTCAACCACTGACTCAGTCAGGTGAACCGATCAGCTTTGACTTTAAAGAACCTGACGTCCTCGATCACGGCTCCATTAAGAAGTGGCTCTGGGAAGATCGTGATTTTCTGGAGCTCCTGGCATCGGTAGACGCCGAATTCCTCGGCCATTCCCTTTCAAAAGAGGACTCAGCTCCTTCTTTCCAATTCCGGGTTGGCAGGAATCAGCTCAGCCAATCCATTCGCTTCACGGACGCTCACCGACTTGAAATTGCGATCTCAGGGACACTGGTTTCTCCCCAAAAATTTCAGTTGGGTGACCAAGGACTCTCCGAAGTCAAAGTCACTGGAGGTTCTCTCAGCGGAAAAATAATCACTCTCGATCCAAGGAAAGGCCCAAATTACCTCATCACGGCCCAGCTGCCAACTGGCTTGATCGCGCGCCCTGCTTTAGCGAAGAGTGAGAATTGGGAGCCTCAAGCGGTCGAGAAACGCCCATCCCAACCTGGCAACCGCCCACTTGAACTGCCCGCAGGATATTCTATCGAAACTTGGGTGGCTCCAAAAGATCTCTACGGTCGCAACCAACTCTTCGAGCCCATCGGGATCGCGGTTGCCAAGAACGGCACGATTGTCGTCACCACCCGGACAGCGGGTGTCTGGCGCATCCGAAACAACCAGTGGAGTCTCTTTGCGGAAGGAACTTATGAAGCTCTCGGTGTTCAAATTGAAGACGATAAAGGCGATTGTATCGTCATCATGCAAAAGCCGGAACTCACCCGCCTCACCGACACCACTGGCGATGGCCGTGCCGATCAATTCGACACCCTCTGCGATGATTACGGGTTCCACGGAAACTACCACGAATACGCTCACGGGCCCGCTCGTGACGCCAAGGGGAATTACTACTTCGCCCTCAACCTCTCCCACGGAGGTGACGAAAAAACATCATGGCGTGCTGGAGGCCCCTTCATGGGCTCCATGGGTGGTTATCGCGGCTGGGCATGTCGTGTCACACCTGAAGGAAAGTTCGAACCTTACGCCAACGGACTGCGCTCACCTGCAGGAATTGGAGTCGGTCCCGATGGACGCCTTTGGTATGCCGAAAACCAAGGCGAATACGTCGGTTCGTCCAAAGTGGTTCCCTTGGAGGAGGGCAAATTCTACGGCCACCTTTCCGGTTTGGTCACTCTCCCCGGGAAAATGAAACCTGATTCTCCTGAGCTCCAGTTCAAGAACTGGGACGAGAAGATTCGTAAAGGTGCCGTCTGGCTTCCACATGGACGCCTGGCAAACTCACCCGGACATCCTGCCTGGGATGTCACCGCCGGAAAGTTCGGCCCTTTTCAGAAGCAAATGTTCATTGGCGACCAAACGCTCTCGACGATGCTGCGTGTCCAAACCGAGCAACTTAACGGCATCGATCAAGGTTGCGTCATTCCATTTGCCCGAGGCCTTCACGCCGGAGCGATGCGTCCTTGCTTCCTCCCTGATGGTTCATTGCTCATCGGTCAAACCGGCCGCGGCTGGGGAGCTCGCGGAGGCAAGCAAGATAGCCTTCAACGAGTCATTTACGACGGAAAGACGAACCCCGCCGACATTCATCATATGACTCCAACCCAGGAGGGCTTTGTCATTCGCTTCACGGCTCCAATCAAAAAGGGTGTTACCGAGAAGGCCCTCTTGGAAGCCCTCTCAATGGAATCATGGTTCTACGCCAACACCGGCAAGTATGGCTCACCCGAGCACGACAAACGGAAAGAGGAAATCACTTCCGCAAAGTTCCTTCGTTCCAATCAATCTCTTGAAATCACGATCAAGGACTTCTCAAAGAAGCGCTCCATTGATCGCATCCATTACCTCAAAATAAAAACGGAAGCTCTCTTCGAGGCTTCCGCTTGGCCAACTCTGGAAGTCTATTACACCCTCCGCGAGCTTCCTTAACTGACGGTCCAAATTTGCATCCGCCCGCCTCAAGAATAGCCTCATTGATTTTTAGAAATTGTTCTGACCCTGATGGTGAGTCTCGGCTTCCTTGAAGTCGGATGAACCGAGATCGCCAGGCGGAACGCTCATCTGATCGTCTATCGAGTTGTGATTCTCAGGCGCATATAGAGTTCTTTGTCGACTGTGACCGGGTTCTCTGAGCGGAAGGGGAGGGTTGCGGAGCCGTCGCCATTGTTAGTGCGGCTGAGAAGAGTGGTGTTGCTTTGCCAAGCTTCGAGATCGTAGGAGATTTCACTTACGAAGGAAACGTCGTCCGCTGCCAGCTCCACGGTCACGGATAAGGTGAGGTAATCCGCAGTCACTCCATCGACCGCGAGAGTTTCGAAACGGGCGTTTAGTGAACCGGAGTCACCGAGGAGGTAATCGAAGAGGGCTTCGTCGTCGGTGGGGTCACCGGTGAAATTCATTGCATCTGAGACAGTTGGTGATCCATGAGTGTCTACACTGGAGCGCCAGTTGAACGGATCGGCGTGAATTGGATTACTGGTGGGTTTGATGAGAGTGAGGCTGAAGCCATCTCCATCGGAGCTATCGGGCCATGGAGCCTGATCGTTGTAGGTGAAATTGCGGATGATTGAGTTGTCGTCAGCCAGGAGGACCAGCTGTTCCCCATCATATTGCCAGGCAACGTGTGTCCATTCCCCGGCAGCCACTGCGCCGGCATCGCTAATATCTTGGGATCCTCCCCAACCGCCGAAGTGGATATTGTTTACACTGTCGTCCCGAAGACCATGTGGTCGCCACTCCCACTCGAACCGTCCCAGCGAATCCAGGCCATCGCAGTGTAGGATTCTCCGTTGTCGCCCTGGCCGAGTTGTGTGCCCAAAAAACCGGTATGGACCCGTGCATTGTTTGTCCCTGCGCGGTTTCCAATGAATGCGGTGCCGAAGGTGCCATCCTTGCTGGTTCCGTATCTCCCTCCACCCATGATCGTGCCGTCATCCGAGAGGATCCCCTCATTTTTGACTGTTACACCATTCTGGGTATCGAATGGGTAGTAGACAAGGAGTTCAGCGCGTGCGGTGAGGATGAAAGTGGAATAGACCGTGAGAAGGGCGACTGAGATGGAAAGGGGCTTCATGATGATTGGTCTTTTAGAGCTGTTATCAACCGGGTTTTAGACGGCCTAAGCGGAGAAGTTGACCCGTCCCTGACGATGGACACTCTTCAGAGACAGGGTCTTGGGATGGGAGGTTTTACTTCGACAGCTTGTTCGATGACAAAGTGGGTAGTGATGTTTTTGGCTGCGAAAATATTGAATATGCTTTGGTAGTAAATATCGCCTGCTTTGTGAAATACTTCCGTCCAGATTCCGAGGGTCGGGAGATGAATTGTCATGCGACTTTCGGGTTCGTTGACCTTTGCCGCGATCTTACGCAGTTCCCAGGTCAGGACTAGGACAGTGAAAGCGATCAGTCAGGGATTGACGGCGAAAACGGTGATGGTCGCCGGGAGTAGCAGAAATTTCGTGCCCTGCCGTCTGACCGGACAGAACTAGAGACAGACGAGGAGCTAGGGAAGCCAGAGGGATCCCCTTGATTGACCGACGGGTATCCCGCGCGAGCCAGAATTGCAGTGATGACTGGTCGGCTCAAGGTGGAGAGGAGGTCGGCAGCGGAAGCAAAATACAATAGAGCGAGAATTCCCGCCTCGACCAAAATAAGCCTAAACTCCTTCCTTTTCTAATTAGCCAAGGGCGCAGTAGGTAGGGAGAAATCCGGTTAGGATAGAGGACGGGATGGCAGGCACACTGGGTAGAGATGGCGTTTTTTGGACGGTGCCGCTTGAGAATGCGAAACACGTAATCGACCATTTTTGGGATAGTGTCTTCACATGGCACTCACAAGCCTCATCGTAGTGCTTCTGGGCGGACACACACAAGCCGAGCACAATTCCGACAAGCAGTCCCGAATAGTTCGCCGCCATGGTGGAAGCGATGGACGAAAGTCTGGGTCGCGTCCTTTGCAAACCGGAGGCGATCGAATTGGCTGAAGATACACTCGTGATCTTCTTCTCCGACAACAGAGAAAAGGCGGCGGAGAACTTTGGAAATTCCAAACGTGTCTCCGCCGCCTACAAATGAGAAGGATTAACTTCGTCGCTATGGTTTCCGAACTCGGAAAAAGAGGCGTCCAGATTCACTGAGGGAATCTGCAGTCGCCGCACTGATTACGATTTCGGTGCTGGTTCCCTGTGATGGCAAGGAGTCATCCAATTCCTGCCACTGTGAATCCAATGAGGTGGCGTAATCCAAGGCATAGATGATCCAAGGCGTTGAATTCCACACCAAGGTCAAGTTTTCGTCGGCATCCCGTGTGATGCTGGTGAATTCAAATGGAGCACGCACTTGGGAGCTGTATGTTTGGAGGCCTCCGTTTGCGACATCATTCAAGAGGACCTTCGTCCCATCATCTTTCACGCTGAAGAGCTCGATATTCGCACCCCCGCCACCGTTCCACCAAATGACTCGAATCGGGTAAATGCCCGGTTCATCGACTTGGAAGGAAAAGATGGAATCCGCTGCTCCACGGGCGTTGGGCTCCTGGCCCAAAGTCTCGCGCAGCTGGGGTTGATCATGAGGACCGCCTTCCATCCGAAAGCCATCGTCACTATTCACGCCGAGTGTGATGATTCCAGCCGTCGGGAACTCGATGAACGTGAGAATTTCAGCGCTGGCGCCGTCGCCGATATTGTTTACCCCCGGGACGCCTGGCATTTGGTCGTCCAGCTCGAAGTTGCCGTTCGCTTCTCCTTCAATTAAGCTCAAGTTGATCACCGTAGGGATCTCAAACTCGACAAGCGGACCAGCAACGATGCCTTGTCCTATCGCCGGGCCAAAAAGTTCCGGGTTGGCGAAGTTGCCGGCGGCGCCGCCTAGTTCACCGGCCAACGCAAGTTCCGTATCTCCGAGCAAGTCGCCTGCTGCGGGGGGGAATTCACTCAGAAAGACTCTCCACATAAATCCTGGATCGCCCACTGAAGTCACCTTCATGTCTGCCGTTATGATTCCGAATCTGGGGGAAACAAAGTCGCCCGAATCTGACGCAACGACATTTCCGTTGCTGTCCCGTAACTCGATCACGAATGTGTGATCGGATCCGGTTGCAAAGGGTGCTGCCAGGGTATGGGTGAAATCGACCGCCCCCTGTTTTCTTTCGCTGGCGACCAATTCAACGGCTTGCCCATCGATGAGAAGTGTGGTGAGCGCCGGATCAAATACGCAGCCCTCGAAGTCGTTGGCGCGAAATTTGAATTTGTCTATCGAGGTAACTGTCGGCGAGTTGATCGCCGAAAGAAAGCAGCCGCTGCCGCCTCCGATACCCAAGGTTACCAGAGCGGTTTGCTCAGGGGATTTCCCGTGGACGATAGAGTGTGCACCGAGGCCGCCCCATCCCTTCTGACCTGGGGTGGTCTCATCACCGTCGTTGATTGCCATGCCGAGTCCGAACTGCGTTCCCAGTTCCAGGCTATCGATACCCAAGGATGCCTTGGGCAGCAGAATCTCGTAGGTCGTCCGCTTCGCTTCGGTATCGCGCTTGACAATTGCCTGGGTTCCACCTGGCCCCGACTCGTGCATGACGATGACATCTCCCAGCGCGTCCTCGATGCCGCCAAGGGCATAGTTGTAGAGAGCAACCTGTGTGTCTTGCTTGTCATTGGAGATCATGAGCTGAACGGAATCGCCGTTCCACGCGCTGTTGGCGGAGTTTTCATGATACTCGTCCGTCACCACGATAGCAAAATAGACGTTGTCTAGATCGAAAGCGACTTGCACCGCCGAGGTGTGATCGTCGGGACCCGTCCAGTTTCCTCCCTGCCAGAGTTCGAAATTGATGAGTTCCTGATCTTCCCTCGCCTTCGCTTTTTCACTCCAGAATCTCGGGTCGGATAGAATTCCAATGCCGCCCCAATCGTTGAGTTCGCCGTCCAAGGCGATCGGTGATGTCACCGGACTGGCGAAATAGTATTCTTTGCCCGATTCGATGTTGTTGGCGGTGGCCAAGGTGACAAGTGCGGTCTCCTCAGGCGACTTGCCGTGGACGATGGAGTGAGCGCCCAAGCCGCCCCATCCCTTTTGACCTGGGGTAAGCTTGTCGCCGTCGTTGATGGCCATACCGAGGCCAAATTGGACTCCGCCAGTCAATTCATTGAGATCGAGCGCCGCTTTGGGCAGCTTGATTTCGTAAACGGTGCGTTTTGTTTCCGCATTACGCGTGACAACTGCCTCGGTCCCCCCTGGTCCCGACTCGTGCATGATGATGATGTCACCTAGGGCGTCTTCGACCCCGCCGAGGGCATAGTTGTAAAGTGCTACTTGGTTGTCGCGCGTATCGTTGGCGATCATGAGCTGAACCGAGTCGCCGTTCCACGCGCTGTTCGCGCCGTTCTCGTGATACTCGTCTGTAACGACAAATCCGAAATAGACGTTATCATCGTCGTAGACGACCCGCACGGTCGAAGTTTGATCATCGGGACCCGTCCAGTTTCCTCCCTGCCAGAGCTCAAAGTTGACGAGTTCCTGATCCTCTCTTGCGCTATTTTTTGGTTCCCAGAATCTCGGATCGGCGACCACCTGGGCTCCGCTCCACTCGTCGAGATTACCGTCGAGGACAATAGGGTTCGCTGCCTTAATGGCGGTATAGTGTTCTTTTCCTTCTTCGATGTTATTACCCTCCGGAAAGACTGGGGGTTCAAAGAGGGTGATCAGGGCAGTTTGCTCTGGAGATTTTCCATGGACAATGGAGTGAGCGCCCAAGCCGCCCCAGCCCTTTTGACCTGGGGTATTCTCGTCGCCGTCGTTGATGGCCATTCCGAGTCCGAACTGAACTCCGCTGGTGAGTTCGTCTAGCTCAAGTGCCGACTTGGGCAGCTTGATTTCGTAAACGGTGCGTTTCGTTTCCGCATTACGCGTCACAACCGCCTCGGTCCCCCCTGGTCCCGACTCGTGCATGATGACGATCTCACCCAGGGCGTTTTCGATCCCACCGATCGCGTAGTTGTAGAGCCCGACCTGGTTGTCGCGAGCTGCATTTGCAACCATCAGCTGGACCGAGTCGCCGTTCCATGCGCTGTTAGCGGAGTTCTCGTGGTACTCGTCTGTAACGACAAATCCGAAATAGACGTTTTCATCGTCGTAGACAACCCGCACTGCAGAGGTGTGGTCGTCGGGTCCTGTCCAGTCGCCGCCCTGCCAGAGCTCAAAGTTGACGAGTTCCTGATCCTCCCTTGCGCTATTTTTCGGTTCCCAGAACCTTGGATCTGCGATCACGTTGGCTCCAGACCACTCCGAGAGATCGCCATCAAGAACGATGGGGTTTCTGGCCTTAACAGCCGTATAGAATTCTTTACCTTCTTCGATGTTGTTGGCTTGCGCGGCGGCTCCCAGAAAGAGCGTGATTGCCAAGACAGGCTTTAGGGTTTTTCGAGTATTCATATTTCCATTAGGGATTGATTGAGAAATTTTCACGTCAAGATTGGTGAAATCTCTCCAGATATCGATGGATTAGAACACCCACCAAAATCAGATTTGTGGACTATTCAATATTCCCGTCAGTGCCGTCAAGCTGATTCCCCAGAAAGCTATTGGCTAAGAAGTCCGCTTTCCTTAATGATCTGTTTTGCCTCCGCGTATTTCGGATCAATTTTCAAGGCCGTCAGCAGCGCTTTGGAAGCACCTTTTTTATCGCCGAGGGCCAGCAATGAACGCGCGAGCTGAGTATAAGATTTTGCGTTCCCACCGCCCAGCGAGATTGCCTTGCGTAAGGAAATGACAGCCTCGGGATGAAGTTCCTGGCGGGCCTGCAAGGTCGCAAGGCCAAGATACGAATAAGGCATTTTCGGGCTGAGTTGCTGGACGAGTCGATATCGTTGTTCAGCCTTCTTCCACTCCTGCTTTTCCATGTAGATGGATGCCAGATTAAGGTGCGCAATCGCCCGCTTTGGACTGTGTTCGATAGCTTTCGAGAGGTGTAAAATCGCCTCGTCAAATTTCTTCATGGATGCCAAGAGAGAACCCAAATTCAGGTGGGCCTCCGCATAGTCAGGATTCTTGGCGACCACTTTTCTAAGGCGGGCAAGCGCGCGATTTTTCTGTCCCCGGGATTGGTCAATCATCGCTAAATTGATCAAGGCCGTGGCATGATTTGGATCGATAGAGAGAGCTTTCTCAAAGAGACTCTCCGCTTCTTCGACACGTTTTTGCATTAGAAATAGTGCTCCTAGACCCGTCAGCGCCTGACCGAACTCCGGCTCCAGACGGAGCGCTTCCCGGTAGAGCTGCTCCGCCTCTGCCATCAATTTTTGCCGCGCCGCGGCCTTCGCCCGGTTATAATAATCTTTTGCAGTGAGAGTCCCATCCTGTGGCTTAATCAATCGCGAGAGACGCCGCGATTCCTCGGGGAATCCTCCCTTCGCAAAAGAAGTTGCATAGTCGCCAAGAAAGGCAACTCGATCGATTTGGCGTGGATCGTAGAACCATCGTCCGTCCCGAGGAGTCGCTCGTTTCAGTTGCTCAGCGGGCGGGCTTCTCAAAAGATCAATATCCTTGATCAACTGCTTTCCCTGAATCTCCCCCACATAAATAGCCGAAAGATTTCCTTCCCCATCGATTAGGAAACTCGATGGGATGGTGATCGGATCTCGGCGGGAGGTCAGAAATTCGATCATCATTTCCACTTTCGCTAAACCCTCACGGCTTGCGATTCCGTGAGGCAAATCGTATCCGGCGCGCTTCAGAATTTCCTCGATCGTTCCCTCTGACAAAGCCCCTCCATCTGCTGCAAGCCCATCGACATTGAGGGCTAGAATTGTCGCTCCTCTGGATTGCAGGAACTTGTCAAGCTTGCCAAATTCTTGAAGTTCCCGGACACAAGATTCACACCAGGTTGCCCATAGATTCACCAAGATTGGCTTGCCGATGGAAGAAGTAGTCGAACGGGCTTCCCTCGTATTGTCGGTATAGTCCAGCGATGGAAAGGGCACTCGATTGGCAAGCCAAAGTCCCCCTGGGACGGTGTTTTCCAGAGTGTCCGGGATCTCATCACGACTCATCGAAGCCTGAATCGGGTCGGACAAAGACATCACTTCGAATTCCTTACGACCTTGGGTGATGACATAACGGTTCCCCGATTTCAGGCCGGACAAGGTTTCGGTTTTTCCTCCCGGCCAAGTGACGCTCAATTGAAGATCACTGGCAGACTCACCCAGGCCGAAGTGAATCACTGCACTTGATTGGGCCAGAAATCCTCCACCCGCATGAACCGTCCTGATTTGCTCTTGTTCGGGATCACCCGCTTGTCCGAGGACAAGCCGCGCCCCGATGGCATCCCGGTTGGTCGTTGTCCCATTTCCGATGAGTCGGATCAAAAGCGAAGATGAGCCAGCGGGCTGATTGTTTCTCAAAAGTCTTACTTGAGGGGCGTTGCGATTCGTCATCCACAGATCGAGATCACCATCCCGATCCCAATCCATAGTTGCCACTGCGCGAGCATCATCTGGAAAATCGACACCAAGGAGCCCGCCGACCTCTGCGAAGCCCTCGCCTTTGAGGTTCAAGAATAAAGGATTCCGCTCGCGACCACTGAAAGATTTTCCTCTTGAAAGCAAATCATTCAATTCTCGAAAATTGCGCGAATAGCCAGGCGTCGCAGTCGGCTTGAGATCATCCTCCGGACTCTGCAGCGCGACCCGCCGCCAGAAAAACATTCACAAATCGTCTTCGTCCTCTTGCGTAATGTAGCCGTTCGCCACGTAAAGATCCTCCCAGCCATCGTTATTGAGGTCTGCGAATTGAGAGCCCCAAGCCCATCCCCCAAAGCCCTCGTTCATGGGATCGGTCACATCAGAAAAACTTCCACTCCCGGAATTCCGTAACAAGGAATTCCCGCGTACCATCTTAAGGTATTTCTTCCGGATCTCTTCGCTTATAGTGGTATCGAGATTGCTTTGAGGCAAAATTTGGTTCCCAGCGCTTGAGAACATATTCGAGACATACAAATCCATGTGACCATCACGGTCATAGTCGGCCCATGTTGCCGACATCCCAAATCCCCAATCTTGTGATCCGCTCTGGACGGAAACATCCTTAAAGCGTTTTCCATCGTTTCGAAAGAGTTGGTTCGGACCAAAGTCGTTGACGATGTGAACATCAAGCAGGCCGTCGTTATCAAAGTCTTCCCACGAAGCTGCAAACGAAAAGCGATGGTTTTCCGCTCCCAGGCCACACCTTTCAGTGGCATCTAAAAAGCGAAAGGCTCCTTGGTTTTCCAAAAGAACATTCGCGCCACCGTTACGAGCATCCCGAAAAGGGTGAGGGGTCGGAAAGTCGCCGATATCCGATCCCGTTGCAGCATATCTCAGCACAAAGAGATCGAGATCGCCATCAAGATCATAGTCCGCAGCAGTCGGAGAATAGCCCATTCCGACTGCGGGGTAGCTCCCTCGCAAGGTGAACTTCCCTGTACCGTCATTCTCCATCACCAGAAAGGCCGCTTTCGTCGCCACCGCTATATCTGCATCTCCATCATTGTCCAAGTCCACCAACAATGCTCCTGTCGAATTATCGAGGAAATCGACACCCGCAGCGGCAGAAATATCTGTCATCTTCCCGTCAGGGGTCTGTCGGAACAAAAGGTTCGGCAATCCTCCCGGCTGGCACAGGTAGAGATCCTCTAATCCATCTCCATCAACATCTCCAATCGCAAGTCCATGATAACCCAAAAAATCAGGATTCAGAGAATGTTCGATGTGGCGCCCCCAGGTATTCATGCCTAGGCGAAGCTGTTCCCAAGCAGGGTTGCCCCCCAGGACACTGCCGGCGATGTCCTCAAAAATCGAAGTCGGCGCGGACGTAAGTTCGCTCTGGACAAGGTTTGTCAGAGTAAAACCTGTCAGTTGGGGCGGGTCATCTGTGGTCGGCGTGATCCAGGTTGCCTCGACCACCGCAGACGACCGAAAATCATTCCCTCCCCGTGTCCCCTCTGCCGTCAGGCGCTGCTTTGTGCTGAGATCTGCGCCATCCCTACTAATGCCAAACAATTTGAGGTGGACCGCATCCTCAGGCGCCTCAGAACCGAGAAAAAGCAACGGCCGAATCCGATCGATGAAGTCGCTCTTATCCACCTCGATCACAGCCGAAGTCTCCAGCTCCTCGGGCAGGCTGAGCCCGACGACTCTTACCGACTGGCCATGGTAGAGTTCCTTCTCACGAAATTGTTGGGGATCGACGATGCTGACGCGGTCAGCGAGTGACATCGAGATCTCATCTCCATCGGGGTTCGAAATCGCATTTGCGATATGAACCAACTGCTCCTTGATCGAAGTGCTCCACAAATCCGTGATCTCATTCGCGCCCCCGGGGGCACTATTCGAGTCAAGTGCGCCCGGATCGAGCTTGGGGGGATTCGCCTCGATTTCAGAGGCCTTGTCCTTAAGGAAATATCCCGCCAGGACAAAGACGATACCGCACAGGCCTACTCCGAATAAGCAAATACCAAGCGATCTCGCCTTGCCATCTGCTGACCGGAATGAGACGAGGGTTAAAAGTGGGTTCCTCCTCATTCGTGTCAATCGTGATGCTGCGGCAAAGGTACGTCAAGCTTGCCGCTCCCCCGGGCAGGTGGCCAATCTTGCTTTGGGATCTGTGACCCGTTAGGAATAGAGAATGCATGTTTGCTTCTGTCTCGCGATCCTTTTGCTAGGGATCAATTTTACAATGGCTCAAGACGCGGTGAAAATCAGAATTGTCGAAGTTGGGCACGATGGCGCGCAACTCGGGGTGACGGTTGAAAATACCAGTGGGGAAGATCTGACTTACACATTGCAGCACTCTCCAGATCTCTCGGCGGGCTCATGGGTCAGTCAGAAAAACGTCACCCTGACCGTGCTAGGTCCTTTGCGAGTGAAGCTGAACCTGTCTGTGGAGGGGGCAAGCGCGGGCTACGTGCGGGTCATCGCGGGACCCGCGGAAACGAGAGCGATGTCCGTTGTGATCAACGAAGTCATGACCAACAACAAGACCAGCTTCACTGATGGCGATGGCGATTTTCCGGATTGGATCGAGTTCTACAATCACGGCGAAACGCCTGCCGACCTGGGCGGGCACTACTTGAGCGACAACGACATCAACCGGGACAAGTGGGCATTTCCGCCAGGCACGATCCTCGAAGCCGGTGAGCACCTGGTCGTTTTCGCATCGGGAAAAATTGACGACGAAGTTCCGGCTGGCGAGCTGCATGCTACCTTTAGACTGAGCAACGGCAGTGAACCCGTTATTCTCAGCGATCCTGGTTCGACAATAATCGATCGCTTGGATCCTGGTCCACTCACATCCGACACGACGGTCGGTCGCGCGCGCGATGATTTGCAAACTTTCTACTTGTTCGGCTCCGCCCTGGTGACCCCCGGCGAAGCGAATCACGAATTTGGCGCGGGTGCTCCCGATTCGTTTATTCAGGCTCCGATGTTCAGTGTGCGCGGGGGCGTTTTCGCCGAGCCGGTCACCTTGGAGCTGGTCGGTCCAATTGAGGGGAACGTCGTCCACTTCACGATTGATGGTTCTGAACCGGACAGCAGTTCCACCGTTTCCAGCGATCCGATCGAGATCAGCGAGACCACGGTAATCCGTGCGATGGTGGTCGGTTCCCACAGTAGCCGGGTCGTGACCCACACCTATTTTGTCGGCACCGATCACGAACTCCCGGTGATTTCGATGGCGGCCGATCCCGACCACTTTGATTTCGCTGAGGGCTACCTTTACGGCTTTGGGGATCATATGTTTACCGCCGGCGGGAACATCATTGGCAACTTTCCCTACAGCGCGTCCAATGCCTGGAAACGCAACCGCGAGGTGGAGGCGAGTTTCGAAGTCTACGAGCCCGGAGATGGTGAGAAACTTCGCATCAACGTTGGCTTAAAAATATTTGGCGGTTGGGGATCGCGTGGATACGCGCAGAAATCGATGGCCTTGTTCGCGCGCAGCGAATATGGCTACGGGAAAATTCGTCACCCTTTCTTCCCGAACAAGGCTGTCGATTCCTTCGAATCGATCGTCCTGCGCAATTCAGGCAACGACAACCAGAGCACCTGGCTGACCTACCCGCGCCCGCCAATCAGAGAGTTCGGCACACCGGTAAGTCACGGGAGCTATTTTGTGAACGGCAACTTCACGATGTTCCGCGATGCGATGATGCAGAGCCTCGTCGAAGAAACCGGGCTCGACACCCAAGGATACCGTCCGGCGGTGCTCTACCTGAATGGTGACTACTGGGGTATTTACAACATCCGCGAAAAATTTTCAGAGCACTATGTCGAATCGACCCACGATGTTCCGGCCGACGACATCGATCTGATCGAAGGCTATGGCAGCGCCAACTCGGGTTCGTCATCGGCCTACAACCTGATGCGTAATTTCATCCAATCTCGCCCGATGAACAACAGTGTCTACTACCAGACCGTCCAGGACTTCTACCTGGATATTGACAATTTCATCGACTACCATTTGGCGGTCATTTATGGGCAGAATTTTGACATCGGAAATATCAAGTGCTGGCGCCAACGAAGTGGCGTAGATCGACAGTTCCACTGGATGCTCTACGATCAAGACTACAGTTTCAATCTGTGGAAACCCGACGTCTACATCCCCGCGATGAGGCGCGACTACTCGGATTACGAGAACATGTTCGCGTTCTACACCAACCCGGTTGGGAGTGGCACCGGCTGGCCTAACAGTGGTGGGCGGACCTTGCTGTTGCGCGAAATGCTGGAGAGCGACGAATTCGAAAATAGCTTCGTGCAACGCTGTGCCGATCTGTTGAACACCTTGTTCGAGAGTGAGCGTGTGTTGGCGCGCATCGACACCATGGCAGGGGTAATTCGGCCCGAAATGGGTCGCCACCTTTCCCGCTGGAGCTGGGAGGGGATCCAATCGCGCGGTTTCGGCATCCCGCACAAGGAAGAAGATGAACCTCTCACCGTGGCGCATTGGGAATCAAATGTGGAGTCGATGCGCGAGTTTGCCAGAGCGCGTCCAGACAAGTTGCGGCAGGATTTGATCGACCATTTCAATCTCTCCAAAGGACTCGCCGCGGTCACTGTCGCGTCGAGTGATCCCTCCAAGGGAACCGTTCATATTAATACCATCGATCTGGAGGCTTCGCCCTGGACCGGGCAATACTTTCGCGATTTCCCACCAACTCTCACCGCGAAACCGAAAGAGGGAGCCAGCTTTGTCCGCTGGTCCGGGGACAGCACAAGTAGTTCTCCCACGATCGAGTTGCCTCTCAACGGCGCGTCGGTTTCAGTCATCGCAATCTTCGAGTAAGTTGGGAACTGATTCTTTTGCTGTTAGAGAATTCCGCGTGCTTTAAAATTGTTCAGGCGGCGGGCGGTTTCGATGAGGCCGTCGACCATGACTTGGGTGTAGCTGCGGCCATCGGTGGTATCGACGCCGTGGCCGGGTTCGAGGTCGCGGAGGCCTTGGAGGGCGGGGTCATCGTGGGTGAAGAGTTCGACGAAGGCGCTTTCGAGTTTGCCGGTTTTTGCAGAAGCGGCGAGGAGGGCGGGGATCCAGCCGTCGTCGGAAGTGAGGCAGCCGCGGGTCGTTGGAACGGAGCAGTGGAAGGGTCCGAGCATTCCGGCGTCGGCGAGCTCGGCGATGAGGGCTTCGTTTTGCGGGATATCGAGATCGGAGTCGCCACAGTGGGCGGCATCGACGAGGACGCGGAAGAAGGGGGCGCTAATCTCGGCAAGGAGTCCCTTCATGATGGGCATTATTTTTTCGAGAGAGGTGAAATTGGCAAACTCGCCGGGACGGAGGAACTCGATGTTCCAGTTTTTGACACAGGAATCGGCCAAGCCACTTTCGCGATAAGCGCGGGCGTGGAGTTTGATGTTTTGAGCGACACGGGCTTGAAATTCTTCGGCGCTGGTGGGCTCGGTTCCGCTCATCCACTCCTCGATGGAGGTGGAGTTTATTTGCTTTACGTCGTTGCGAAGGGCCGCGCCAATATTGACCTGGAGCTGGGCGAGGGCGGCGTCTTCATCGGCTGGGTCGTAAGGGTTTGCGCCTCCGACCATCATAACGAGCTGCGGCTCGAGGCCGATGGTGCGGACCTTGGTGAGGAGTTCGTCCATGTCTCCGGGAATGGTGGTGCCGAAGGCGGAAATTTGAATGGCGTCAACCTTGACCGGGGAGAGTTCGCAAATGTCGCGGGCTCCGGCAAAGACGACCAGTTCACCGGAGGCATCGCGCGGGAGGTGGCCTTCGTCATTGGGCACAAGGGCTTCGAGAAAGCCGAGGTGCGTGCCGAGAATTCCGAGTTCGACGCCTGATTTGTTCGAGATAGTCATGTGGAGACTACATTTCCAGATCGAGGGGGCGCTGGAAACTTATTTTTCGGGGAGAAAGTAGCTTTTTGCCTTCTGGACGAAAGGGCGCTGGGGGGCGGATGTGTCGTCGTGCCACTTTTTAAAATAGCCGGAAAGCGGGAGGCCTTTCTTGGCGGGCGTCTTGTTTAAAGTGTCGAGAGAATTCCAGTGACTTGGATCGCTTTCGAAGAGAGAGAGGAGGGCGACGGCCATGGCGCCGTTGAGCGGTCGCTCGGTGGCGTTCTTGCGGAGAGTGGCTTCGTGCTTCTGGTAAAAGGCGGAGAGGGTTTTGAGATCGACCTTTTCACGGTTGGCGATGATTTTTTGCGCGTAGTCGTGAAGGTGGTGCCGGTAGCTGCCGAAGTTGGGGTGATCGCGAAGGGAGATGGAGAGCTTTCGCAGGGCATAGAGGGAAGCGGTCTCGCAGAGGGTCTCCTCGAACCATTTGTTATCGCGGGCATCGGGACGAAAGTTGGCCTGGACGTGGGCGAGTTCGTGAGCAAATTGGTAAATCATCTGGGCCCAGTAGCGCTCGCGCACATCGAGCTTGATGATGACTTCGCCGCGGGCGCTGCGATCGAACAAGGTGATGGGGCCATCGGGAGAGCTGGTGACGAAAAGGGGTGGGAGGTCGCCCTTGGGAAAGGCGGCGATGGTGAGTTCAAGGACTTCGCGGATCTCGGATTCCGGGATGGCGAAGCGCTTGGGGTCGATCCTGAGCTGGGCACGCAGGAAGGTGGGCAGGACGAGAAGGAGGATGAGGAAGACTCTCATTAATAGCCTACTTTTTCTGATTGGGGAGGCGCTTGCCTTTGAGGCGAGCCTGAATGAGATCGGGGCAGCCACCGTTGTTGCGTAGCTTGTCGCAATTGGCCTCGATTCGGAGAGATTGTCTCAGCGGGCGATAGCCGAGGCGGCGGGTGACGCAGTCATTGAGAAGATCGAGATGGGAGTCCTCAAATTCGACCACTTTTCCGCAATCGACGCAGACGAGATGGTTGTGAGTGGGGCGGTCGACGAAATTGGGGTCGTAGTTTTTGTGGCCATCGCCGAGGTCGATCTCGTGGATGAGGTTGGCTTCTTCGAGGAGTCCGAGGGTGCGATAGACGGTGGCGCGGGATGCTTCTGAGCGGGCGCGTCGCAGGCGATCGAAGAGTTCATCGGGCGTGAAGTGCTCATCCGAGGCAAAAATGACCTCTACGATTTCATCGCGCTGGGCTGTTTGACGCAGTCCCTTTTTGCTGATGAACTTGTCGAGTCGCTCTCGAATGTTCTGATCCATGGTATTACGGCGGATCATACGGATTTCTGACCTTCTGGAAATGCCAGAATGAAAGGCGGGTAAAATAATAGGAATTCGAAATTCCCCTGAGGGCCAATTCACTTTAGAACTTCCAGCACTATGACCCGTCGTCACTTTAGTCTGCTTACAGGAGCCTCGCTCGCCACCCTTGCCGGAAACCCAGCTTTTGCTGATCACCATGGGAAACATAAGGGAGAAGCCTTTAAGGCGCTCTTTGGTCCGCATCCGGGCCTCCTCTTCGGCGGTAAAGATAAGAAGCTCAGCTATGTCGATCAACTTAAGCTAGCCTACGACCTTGGCTTCCGCGCATGGGAAGACAATGGTCTCAAGGGACAGAAGAACGAAACGATCGAAAAAATCGCCGAGTTCATGAAGGATAAGAAAATGGAACTCGGCGTCTGTGTCATTACAGGCGGAGCCGGAGCAATGTTCAACAAGCCCACCGAAGACCAGAAAAAAGCGGTTAAAAAAGACCTCGAGCGAGGCATTGAAGTCGCCAAAATCACCGGTCAAACCAACATGACCATGATTCCCGGCGCACGGGATAAATCCATGACTCGTGAAGAGCAGATCAAGGCCTCCGTCGACTCCATGAAACTCTGCTGCGACTTGGTCGAAGAGCACGGCATCATCATGGCTCAAGAGCCCCTTTCCCATAACGTCAAGGGAGGCGAGCCTCTCATCCGCTCTTTTGAGGACGGACACCTTCTCTGTAAACTTGTGGATCGTAAATCATGCAAGCTTCTCGCCGACTTCTACCACGAAGGGCAGATCGGCAATGGTGACAAGCTCATCGCAAACGCCGAGAAGGTCTGGGATCAGGTCAGCTACGTCCAATACGGAGCCTCACCGGGACGCAAAGAGCCTGGCACTGGAAACCTCGACTACGTCGCCGTCACCAAGTTCCTTCGTAAGAAGAACTTCACCGGGATCATTGGCATGGAGCACGGAGCCAGCAAGAAGGGCCAAGAAGGCCTTGATGCACTTATTGCTGCTTACCGTAAGATCGACGCGTAAATTTTTGAGCCACTTTTCCTTCTGGTTTGCAGGAGGGAAGCTGGCTTTTTTGTTCTTGGTGAACGGTTTATTTAGGAAGCAAACTATTTAAAGCCCATGAAGGAGAAAATAGGGGGTGAATCAATACCCCGTTCCACGTGGCTGATGATCCTAACTGTTAGCCTAAGAAAATTGAGGAGCAGTCGTTGTGAGCTTGATGATTTTGGCTAATCCACTAGCTCCAACAAATTTTGCTCATTCTGCGTTGGATCCATGGGTCATAGCAGCTGTAGAAGGTGTTCTTCTTGGTTCGATATCAATACGACTCGGCAGAGGTGATCTCGGTTAGCTCCGTTTCACTGCGACAACCCGGGCTGAAATACGCGACAGCTTTGGTGTCGGGTGCTCGCCTCCCATTCCCTCAAACTAAGCGTTCAAATGGGATAGGGCATCTTTCTAGAAATGTTCCCGGAGCATTTTGAGGCTCTTGGGGACTGCGGTGAGGGGGTCTTCTTTTCCTTCGAATTCGAGAGAAACGTAGCCCTTGTAGTTTGCCTTCTTCATGATCTTGGCGATGCGGGCGTAGTCGAGGTCGAGGGTATACCAGCGGCCTCCACCGTGGTAGGTTTTGGTTTGAAGGAGGACGGTTTTGGCGGCCAACTTCTCGAGACGCGCGTAGGGATCTTCGAGGAAATTTCCGGTGTCGAGGGTGACCTGAAGCCAAGGGGAGTTCACCGCTTCGACGACTTTGAGGACGCCTTCGGGGCTGATGCCGAGGCCCCAATGATTTTCGAGTCCGAGGACGACGCCGCATTTTTTGGCGTAAGGGACGAGCTGTTTCATGGCGGTGATGACCCATTCGAATCCCTCTTTTTCGGTGTGGCCTTCGAGGACCTCTTCGATGCCACGGTGGGCCATGAGGTCATCGAAGTCCTTTCGGGTTCCCCAGCCGCCGGTGTTGATGCGGAGGGTGGGAATGCCGAGGGCGTAGGCTTGCTCGATATAGGCGATGGTTTGCTCGACGTTTCTACGACGGACTCTTTCGACGGGGTCAACGAAGTCCTGGTGGGTCGAGAAGCCCATGAGGTCGATTCCGGCAAGGAGCGCGCGTCGTTTGATCTTCTGGAGAGCGGCAGGGGAGAAGTCTTCGAGTTGGACTTGGAGGATTTCGACACCATCGAAGCCGGTTGCGGCGGCGAGATCGATGCATTTGCCGACGTCGCGGTATTCATCCCGCTGGAAGCCCCAGTAGCTGTAAGTTGATACGCCGATGGGATTTCGGCCAGCCTCGCGACCGAAGGAAAGTCCGGGAGCTAAGGCAGCAAGGGAGGTGAGCGAGGTAAAAGAGCGGCGGTTCATTTTTTAGGGAGTGGTGTGGGTGATTTTGATCCTGGCGAATTGTTTGTTCTGGTCAGAGATGGGGGAAAGTGAGCGGATGGTGACGAGCGACGAGCCATTGCCTTGATCGACGTTTGAGACTTCGGCGAGATGCGCAGGGCTATCATCCCAGCCCGCCAGAGTGTCACCGATTTGCGGCAAGTAAGTGAGATCTCCGGAAGGGGTGCGCTGAGGATAGGTAGGCGTGAGGGAGCTTTCCATACCGAGGGTGACAATACCAGCTGAGATTAGGCTTCCGTTCACGGGTGTGGTCAGAGGGTCGGTCAGGAAGGCATACTAAAGAAGGTTCGAGTAGGAATCTTCATCGGGGTCGGCATCATCTCCCGAGATATTCGGGTCAGCGAGTTGGGTGGGGGAGAATTGACTGCTGAGCCAGAGATCGTATCCGTTTGAGGTCGGTTCTTCTTCGCCCGGAGTTCCTCCGACGATTGCTCCGGTGGTCCAGCTGGCGGCGGCGGTAGCATCCTAGGAACCCGGGGTGTTTCCACCGTCGGGCGGTCCGTAAAAAATGGTGACGGAGGGAGCGCCATCGCCGACATCGCTGACGTTTCCGCCGAGCGTGACACTGGTGCTTACGATTCCGGAAGCTGCCGAGTTTTGTTAGCTCTGCGGTGCCATCGGGTTCCGCCGCCAGTAACGGAGGTTCCTTTGAGGAGTATATCGCTGGGTTCAGTGCCGATGGAAGTATTACTGAGGCTTCAGCCCAGTATGACGCGTTTGCAAATGTCACTGAAGGAGCGTTTGGCGACGCTCCTGATCTTGTCTTCACGACAGGTGCCGTAGTTCCTGCTGGAAACGTTGTCGTATTCCTTGGTGCTGATGGTCCTACTGGACGTTCTTACTTCGATAACATGTCTGGATTACCGCAGTGCCTGAGCCAGCAAGTGCCCTCCTTGTCGCACTGGCGTTCGATTTACGAGGCTTTGGGAGCAAGATCAGTGTGGGTCTTACGACGGTGGTCGATGAGTCAGGCAGGATCTTCCAGAGGGCCTTGAAATGTAATCTACTTACCCTTAGATTAAAGCCGTGATGCGAGGGGACCATTCATCTACCAAGGGACTGCGATTCTCTTGCATGCTCGTGGCGCTATTTCTGCAGCCTGCCAATGGGGTTGAGCCTCACTTGGCCGGGATGGGGCAGAAGATCTTTTTTGATACCGGACTTTCCCAACCCGTCGGACAATCTTGTGCGTCCTGCCATGATCCCAAGAAAGCGTTCTCGGATCCGAGGCCGGTTTCACTAGGGGCCGTTCAAGGTCGGGAAGGAAATCGAAACGCTCCGAGCCTGATGTATGCCGCGCTGATTCCTGCGATGGCGGTGGAGGATGTTTATGATGAAAATAGCGAGCTGAGCTACATCATCGAAGGAGGGTTGTTTCTTGATGGTCGAGCTCATGATCTTTTGGATCAAGTGAAGCAGCCATTCTTTGAGAAGAACGAGATGAATCTCTCGGGCGAAAAGGAACTGGCGGCGCGGTTGCGCCGGGCTAGCTATGCGCCTGAGCTTCGGAAGGCTTTTAATGGAGCGGATTGGGGGAACGATGAAATGGTTGCGGGGCTCGCCTATCGGTCTTTGGTCTCCTTTCTCCGTGAGCCGCTCTTTCGTCCCTTCAATGCCCGCATCGATGAATTCTGGGCGGGGAAAGAAGATGCCATCACTCCAGCGGAGAAACGGGGCTTGGCAGTTTTTATTACGAAGGGGGAGTGCGCCAAATGTCACTTTGTGGGAACCGGAGTCTGGCCCAAACCTTTGTTGACTGATTACGGCTACGATAATCTCGGAGCGCCATCACGAGGATCGAAGGATCCGGGATTGGGGGAGTTGACGAAGCGGGAAAATGAAATGGGACAGTTTAGGGTGCCTTCGCTTCGGAACGTCGCTCTTACGGCACCTTATTTCCACAACGGGTCCATCGGCACGCTCAAGGAGCTGATGGAATTTTACAATACCCGAGATTTAGAACCCAAGCGCTGGGGGAAGACAGATTATCCGGAGACGGTGAATCACGATGATATGGGTGATCTTAAGATGACGAAGGAGGAGATCGATGATTTAGTCGCCTTTATGTTTACGCTGACCGATCAGACTCTTTTAAAAATGAAGCCGGATGACTTACTGCCAGAAGTTGCGAAAGGGGTGCCCTCGACTGAATGGGTAAGGACATTTTTTGAAAATCGTCCTGATCGGATTGATCCTGCATCGACTCGTTGAGTAAGTTAACGTTTTGGCTTTAGAGGCCGAACCTTAATTTTTTAAAAAATTTGATCAGAGCCGTCGATCGGCATTGTTGAGTTCCATGCACGGAGATCTTTGTCGAGGCGGGTGACGATTTTTGGATGCTTTGCTTCGAGGTTTTGTCTTTCGCCGGGATCTTTTGGGAGATTGTAAAGTTGGGGGTCTGAACCACCATGGTTGATGAGGTATTTCCAATCACCATCGCGGACGGCGAGGTCGGGGTTGTCTTCCTTGAAGCCGTGACCGAAGCCGGGTCGATCGGGTGGTCGCCGCCAGAAGATGGGTCTTTGATCGGCCTGGGTTTGGTCGATGAAGTTGAGAGCTTCGTCGACGAAACCGGTGGTGATTTCGGAGCGCTGCATCCACTGGGAGCCTTCGCCGAGGCGTTCGGCATCGGCCCAGATTTTGCCGACGACAGTCGCCACCTTTGGGGTTGGGCTTGAGAGTGAGGGGAAGGAGCTTGGGGCCGATTCCTTCGAAGTTGGTGAACTTGATTCCTTAGGAGAAGTCGGAGTAGCCCATGTCATCGATGAAGACCACGATGACGTTGGGCCTGGTTGACGCTTAGGCCTTACGCAGAGACGCGGAGGCGCAGAGGAGGAGAAGAAAGATGAAGTTTGAGATGCGAAATTTGATCATGAGATTTGAGCATTTGGTTGAGGGAGCTCGGCTGAAGTATTCCAGGGCATCTTGCCTACACTACGAAATGGGTGCTTATTTGATGAGCCAGTCTTTGGGGGCGGTGAAGTCTTTGCGGCCTTCTTTGTAGAGGGTGGCTCCGGGGACTTGGAGGGTGCCGAATTTTTTGATTTGGGCAAGCATGCGGGCGGCGCGGGCGGGGTGTTTGACGGCGAGGTTAGTTGTTTCGCGCAGGTCGTTTTCGAGATTATAGAGTTCGAGGGTGAGGGTGTTCGAGTTGAAGGCGTCGCCACTAACGATGAGTTTCCAGGGGCCGAGGTGGAGGGATGATGAAGCATTTTTGCTCTGATGCATGTAGCTGAACCAAGGGCGCTCGGGGAGTGGAGTATTTTTTTTGAGAGCGGGGAGGAAGTTTAGGCCGTCGATGTTTTCGGGGAGGGAGACTTCGGCAGCTTTGAGGATGGTGGGGAGGATGTCGATGTAGCCGATGCGGCCTGCGAAGGTTTTTCCGCCGGTGAGTTTTTGGGCGGGCCAGCGGAGGGCGGCGGCGACGCGGGTGCCGCCTTCGTAGAGGTTGAGTTTTGCGCCACGATAGGGGGCGTTGCTACCGGCGCTGGGGATTCCTCCGTTGTCGCTGTAGAAGATGATCAGGGTGTTGTCGGCGTCGGGTCGGGATTCCACGGCGTTGAGGACCTTTCCGATGGCGCGGTCCATGGAGGTGACCATGGCGGCGTAGGTGCGGCGCTTTTTATCTTTGATGGAAGAATATGGGGCGAGGTCGGATTTAGTTGCTTGAAAGGGGGAGTGGGGAGCATTGAAGGGGAGGTAGAGGAAATAGGGTTTTTCGGAGGGTGACTCGTTGATGAAGTGGACGGCGTGATTGGCGAGGAGATCGGTGGCGTAGCCTTTTTCGCGGAGAGGTTTTTCGTTTTGGTGCCAATCAAGCTGTTCTTCTCGTTCGTGGGTGAAGTAGTCGATAGCTCCATTGTAGTGGCCGACGAAATGGGTGAAGCCGTGGGCGGTGGGGAGATAGGATTTCTTGGAGTGGCCGAGGTGCCATTTTCCGATAATGCCTCGGCGGTCGTAGCCGGCTTGAGCGAGGAACTCAGGGAGGGTGTTTTCTTTTTCTGGGAGACCGTATTTGGACCACGGAGGAATGACGGCGCGCATCATGCCGAATCTAAGAGGCCAGCGTCCGGTGAGGGTGCCGGCGCGGGTGGGCGAGCACATGGGACAGGCTCGGAAGTCGGTGAGATTGACGCCGCTTTTTACGAAGCGATCGAGGTGGGGAGTTTTCGCGGTGAGGCTGTTGTTGAAGCCGGTGTCGGCGTAGCCTAGGTCGTCGGCTAGGATGAGGACGATGTTGGGCGGTGAGGAACTCTGAGCAGCGAACAGTGAACACGAACTCTGAAGTAAGAGAAGGAGGATTGAGAGGGGTGGTTTGAGCACGGGATTTGAGCTTGGTTGGGAGTGGGATGACCCACGAAATATACGAAAGGAACGAAACTTGGTTGGGGAGGGAGGAACACGAATCTTTCGAATGGGGCCAATCCGGGTTAAGGGGCTTCCTCCTAAGCCAAGGCTACGGCGCGACAAGTGGTTGGGGGAGTTCGGCTGAGGCACCCTAGGACATTTTACCTACACTGCGAACTGGGGGTTACGGCTTGGAGGGGAAGAGAGGGGTGTGGTTGGCTGCGGCGCGGTGGGCTTTTTTGGTGTCGAGAGAGGGGCCGGGGTCGCCTTGTTGTTTGAGCTGTTGAGTTAGGATTTGTGAGAGTTGTTTTTTGATT
The DNA here is from genome assembly GCA_028822935.1 of Akkermansiaceae bacterium. GTDB lineage: Bacteria > Verrucomicrobiota > Verrucomicrobiia > Verrucomicrobiales > Akkermansiaceae > SW10. The sequence goes on along the minus strand of JAPKCM010000035.1, from coordinate 3,592 downwards.
TCGGCGTGGGTGGGGTTGGCGGCGAGGTTGGTCATTTCGAGGGGATCCTTAGTGGTGTGATAGAGCTCTTCGGCAGGGCGGATCATGAAACGGTTGACGAGGGTTTTGTGGTGGGGTTTTGAGAAGGAGGAGTAGACCCAGGTTTGCCAGTAGGGGTTGTGCTCGTTTTTGCCCATGAGGTGTTTTTCGATGTAGAGACTCTCAGGGGTGAGGTTGCGGATGTAGCGCCATTCGCCGTTGGTGATAGAGCGGATGGGGTAGGATGGGCCTTCGGGGTAGTTGTTGTGCATGCCGAAGGCATGTTGGCGGTGCTGGTGGGACTGGCCGTGGAGGACTTTGGCGAAGGAGGAGCCGTCGAATTTTTCAAGATCCGCTTTTTGGCCGGCGAGGTCAAGGAGGGTGGGGAGGATGTCGGCATATTGCACGATCGCCTTGGTGCGTTTGCCGGCGGGGATTTTGTTGGGCCAGCGGGCGACGAGGGAGGTGTGGAGACCTTGATCCCAGTTGGTCCATTTACAGCCGGGGAATTGGGCTCCTTGTTCGCTGGTGAAGAGGACGAGGGTGTTATCAGTGAGTTTGGTTTCGTCGAGGAGAGCGAGGAGTTCGCCAATCTGAGAATCCATGTAGGTGACTTCGGCGAGATATTTTGAGTAGGATTCGCGTGTGACTGGAGTGTCGGCTAAGTACGACGGGAGCTTTAATTTTTTGGGAGGATACTTTGAGGCATCGCCCATGACCCAGGGGGCGTGGGGTTCGGTGAGGGCGACGACGAGGCAGAAGGGTTGGTCGCTTTTTTGGGTGAGGAAGGATTTGGCTCCGGCGAGGTCGTGTGGGTTGGTGGGATTGCGGACGCAGTTGGGGTCGAAGCCCAGGACTTGATCAAAGGGGAAGGCGGACTTGGGCTTGACGTGCACTTTTCCGGCAAGGCCGACGCGGTAGCCGAGGGGGCGGAGGAGGTGCGGGATGCTTTTGGTGTCGGGACGAACGGTGCCGTGGTTCCAGGCGCAGCCGTTGCGGTGGGGGTAGCGTCCGGTGTAGAGTTCGGATCGGCAGGGGGAGCACATCGCCATGCCGAGGTAGGCGCGGTCGAAGACGAGGGATTGTTTGGTGAGGGCGTCGAGGTGGGGCGTCTTGGCGTTTTGTCCGCCGTTGAGGGGGAGGTCGGAGAAAGTGCAGTCGTCGGCGATGATGATGAGGACGTTTGGCTTGGCTGCGCCAAGAAGCCCCAGGCTCGAAATGAGAAATCCTAAACAGGAGAGAAAGAATGAAAGATGAGATTTGGGCATGAGGTTTGAGAGCTTGGGTTGGGGGGCACAGGCCGGGAAGACTATAATATGCTTTATTCGATGTAGAGGCGGGCGCCGTTTTTGGGGATGATGAGGTGGCCGAGGATGGTGCCTGATTTTGTTTTGATGAGCCAGGTGTGACCTACGTGGGTTGGGATGGTGCGGGTGGAGGCTTTGGCAATCTTTTCAACGGGTTTGTGATTGCCCTGTTGGTCAATCCAGATGAGCTGAAGATGGCGGTTGGATTGGTTTTTGATTTGAAAAGGGACTTTGCCGGAGCCGGGGAGAGATGGGGGTGGCTCGCCTTCGGTGGTGAGGGCGACTTGTGGGGTTTTTTTTAGTTTGGTCGACTGCTGAGGGCGTTTGTGAGAGATGGCGTTTTTTGGAGCCCTAGAGCGGAAGGATGAGAGGGTTTCCTTGTGAGCAGGATCGGGGGCGAGATTGGTCCACTCGTGGGGGTCAGCTGCGATGTCGTAGAGTTCTTCGTCGCCGTTGGTGTAGTGAATGTAGCGGAATTGTTTGCCGGAGAGGGCGAAGTCTTTCGGGCCGCGGAGTTGGGTGAGAGCGAGGTGGGGCCACTCGGCGGTGGGGTTTTTGAGGAGTGGGGTGAGGTCGTGGCCGGAGAGGTTGTCGCGCTCAGGGATGCCGGTGAGGGAGATGAGGGTCTTGAAGAGGTCGAGGGTGGAGACAGGTTGGTCACAGATGCCCGGGTTATTTTTGGGGACCTTAATCATGAGGGGGACACGCGAGCAGGCGCGCCAGCCGGTGAATTTTTGCCAGTGTTCTTTTTCTCCCAGATGCCAACCGTGGTCGGACCAGAGGACGACGATGGTGTTGTCGCGTCGGGGTGATTTTTCGAGGGCATCGAGGACGTTGCCGAGCATGGCGTCGGCGAAGTGGATGGAGGCGAGGTAACCTTGGACACCAGCGCGCCATTGGCCGTGCCACTGGATGTGGGGAAAGTAGCGGTTGCGGGCGAGGGCGCGGCCGGCGGGTGGCAGGTCGTCGAGGTCATCGGGGCGATAGCCGGGCGGGAGCTGGACTTGATTGAGGGGAAAGGGCTCGAAGTATTTGGCGGGGACAAACCAGGGTTCGTGGGGGCGGTAGAGGCCGCAGGCGAGGAAGAAGGGTTTGTTGGCGGGCGGGTTGGCGAGTTGTTGGGAAACCCATTGGGAGACGGAGTAGTCGCCGCCGAATTCTTCATCGGTGGCGTCGAGTGGGCCCCAGTCGGTCTCGAGGTATTGCCAGGGGCCGCCGCGTGGGAGGGAGACCGGACGCTTTTCCGGATAGAGGGTGAAGGGGAACGGGTTGTCTTTTTCTTTGGCCGGGAAGTAGTCATCCCATGATTGGGGATCGATGACATAGTGAAGAATTTTTCCGGAGCCGGCGGCGTGGTAACCGTGGTTGGAAAAATGGCGCGGCATGAGAGTGACTTCCGGTTGGACTTCCCGGAGGGGTTGCTGGTTTTCGTAGAGGCCGGAGAGGTGCGGGGCGATCCCGGAAAGAATGGCGGCGCGGCTGGGGCCACAGGCAGGAGCGGGGCAGTGGGCGTTGGTGAAGAGGACGGACTGGGAGGCGAGTCGCTGGAAGTTCGGAGTGAGGGTTTGAGGGTGACCTCCGAGGGGGCTAATCCAGTCGTTGAGGTCATCGACGGCGATGAAGAGGATGTTGAGCGGGGGCGGAGTCTGATCGGCGAACAGTGAGCACGAGCTCTGAACGATGAGAAGGAGGAGTTTTGAGAGATGAGATTTGATCACGAGATTTGAGAGATTGGGCACTGGTTGGAAGCGTGTGCTACGAGGGAGACTTTTGGTATTTGTGGAGCGCTTTGGCTTCGATTCTTTGGTTCCATCGGCCGAGGAAGAGAGCGAGGGCGCCGCCGATTCCGGCACCCCAGAGGAGGTGCGGGGATCCGGATACGTAGCAGCCGAGAGAGAATCCAATCCCAAGGCAGAAGAAGGACATCGCGGCGAGGGAGAGGCCTGCGGTCCTCTTTGGGACGACGACGAGTTCGTCCCGGTCCCGCGCTTTTAGGAGATGCTGGAGGTCATCGTGAGCCATGCCGGATGCATAGCAGATGAGGGGGGAGAGGGGGAGAGGGGAAGTTATTCCTTTGTGTCGAATAGGCCCCGTTAGATAGGCCTTGATGAAGGTGGTAGGAGCATTTGGAACATTCATTTTTTCCGAATGGGGTTGGAACCAAAAGTTCATCGTTCACCCTGCGAGATCGGAAATCAGGGTAGAGCAAACCAGAGCAAACCAGAGCAAACCAGAGCAAACCAGAGCAAACCAGAGCAAACCAGAGC
>JAPKCM010000134.1 GCA_028822935.1 Akkermansiaceae bacterium | reverse complement strand
GCGGACCTGGTTTCGGATGATGCGATAAACTTGAGGCGTGAGGAGGTCGACAAGTTCACGCCAAGCGGACTCGTGTCCCTCCCTGATATTTTCGAGGAGGTCCCGGGGAATACCGCAGTCGTCACCCATCAGAAATTATTTAAATTTTGAACTTTTGAGGAAGTCATACCAGTCTTTTTCGAACTCTTCATCATCATCGTAGCCGAAGGATTCGAGGAGAAGCTCCTTGGTTGCCTCTTCTCCGTCGCGGACAGCGGCGACGAAGGCCTGATATTTTACGAGACGTTCTTCATTGCTGACCATGAAGTGGGTAAGAGCAAAAATGTAGCCCGATTCGTTAGGGGTGAGCATGGTGATTTTAGTGTCCATCACTCCCTGAAGGCTGACGCGCTTGTCTTTCTTGCAAAGCTTACGAATCACAGGTGGCCAGGCATCTTGTGGACCCAGGGTGCCGCCTTTGACTGTCTCCGCCTTGCCGTCTTCCGAGGCGTAATATTTGTCAAAATCGAGGTAGAGCACGCGGCATTTCTTGAAGACGAGATGCTCAAGATAGTAGCCCATTCCAGCGCCCATCCAGAAGGGCTGTTTCCCTGTGCGGGCCTGACCTTTGAGAAAGTTGGAACCGGCGATGTGGACAAAGATGGCTGATTTATCCTGCTCGTCACCGCGACCTGATGACAGGGCATCGGTCTTGCAGATGACCATAAAACGGTTGTGAGGATCGGCGTAGTTGCCGACTTGCTTGGTGAGGTTGACCTGATCGATGCTCCAGTTGTTTCTCTTGGCATCTGCTTGGACGACCTCATGAAAGGTGTTTCCGTCGGCCACCAGATAGACGGTGTATTTAAATTGCTCTCCTTTTGAGGGGTCATCGCCTCCGGGAGTTCGGAACTCCTTTTTTTCGAAGTCAGTGACAAGGGAAGGAAGGATCGCGCTCATTTCCTTCCAGACTCGCTTGGCTAACTTGCGCGCTGGATCGTGGTCGGTATGAAAGGAGCGAAGCATGAAATGATCGGTTTCTCTTTCTTTCCACTTGATGCTTGGGAAATGATCCGTTTGGCCGAAGGCAGGGAGCACTGAAGCAAGTGCGAAGAAGGAGACGAGAATCCTCATACGAAAATAGCATATGATTCCGGAGGGGAGGCGGCAATGCAGGATCTCACAAATTCTCAAAACCCTCATCAATTGGGCGACGCATCTGGGTGAGTCGAAGGCAGCGATATGATTGGGAAGCGACTTCCAAATTCCCCGATGGCGGGAGTGAGCATCAGCATAGTGCAAAAGATCACGCTGCAGTTGGCAGATCATATTTTCCGTGAGCGGGATTTTACCGGAGTGGGCAAAGAGTTTTTATGGGGTCTTCGGAAAAATATCCGTTTATGGTCCAATTCAATCCATTAATGTCCAATGAGTCGTTTTTTCTGTATTCTCTTTGCTTCAAAAAAACCGGGGCCTTTTTGGGGCTCCGGTTTTTAGAGAGAGGCTTTGTGACCGGGATGGTCACGCCACTGGCTTACTTGTGGTTCACGCGGGTGAACTGCTTGAGGCGAAGGCCGTTGAGGGCGATGAAGCCGCTGGCGTCGTTTTGATTGTAGGCTTCTTCCTGGCCGCCTTCCATCGTGGCGATGTCTTCGTCGTAGAGGCTGTTCGGGGAACGGCGTCCGGCGTTCATGATGTTGCCTTTGTAGAGCTTGAGGCGGACTTCGCCGTTGACCGTCTTTTGGGTCTCGGTAACGAGGGCCTGAAGGGCGTCGCGCTCGGGGGCGAACCAGAAGCCATTGTAGACGAGCTTGGCGTAGGTCGGAATGAGGCTATCGCGAAGGTGCTGGGCGTCGCGGTCGATGGTGAGGGTTTCGAGGTCCTGGTGGGCAGCCAAAAGAATGGTGCCGCCGGGGGTCTCGTAGATGCCGCGGCTTTTCATGCCGACGAAGCGGTTCTCGACGATGTCAACGCGGCCGATGCCGTGTCTGCCACCGAGGTGGTTGAGGAGGCGCATGACGCCGTAGGGAGTGAGGAGGGTGTAGCCGTCTTGCTCGCCCTTGACCTCGAAGTCAGCAAGCTCGCTAATGTAGCCGGAGAGGTTGTCGTTTTTAAGTCCGATGATCTCGCCTTTTTCGAAGAGGCACTGAAGATATTCGGGTTCATCTGGTGCGTCCTCGGGGGAGACGGAGAGGACATACATGTCCTTATCGGCGGGGGTGGTGCCATCATACCAGGTGTCCTCGAGCGCGCCGGCCTCGAAGGAGATGTGGAGGAGGTTCCGGTCCATGGAGTAGGGCTTGCTCTTGGAAGCCTGGACGTCGATGTCGTGCTTCTCACAATAGGCGATCATTTCGGCACGGCCGGGGAATTCCTCACGAAAAGAATCGTCACGCCATGGGGCGATCATTTTGATGTCAGGCGCGAGGGCATTGAGCGCGAGCTCGAAGCGGACTTGGTCGTTTCCTTTTCCGGTGGCGCCGTGGGCGATGGCGTCGGCGCCTTCGGCAAGGGCGACATCGAGCATGCCTTTGATGATACAAGGGCGGGCGATGGAGGTTCCGAGGAGGTAGCGGCCTTCGTAGACGGCGTTGGCCTGGAACATCGGGAAAATATAGTCGGCAGCGAACTCTTCCTTGAGGTCGCCGATGTAGCACTTGGAAGCGCCGGTCGCGAGGGCCTTGGCTTCCAGTCCATCGAGCTCCTCGCCTTGTCCGACGTCGGCACAGTAGGCGATAATTTCCGCGTTGTATTTCTCCTTGAGCCAGAGAAGGAGGACGGAGGTATCCAGCCCTCCGGAGTAAGCGACGACGATTTTCATGACGCCTGCGGAATAGGCGAGAATCGGGGGTTTGGCAAGACGGGTTGCTGTTTAAAAAGGGGTGTCGATGTCGTCGTCTGCTTCGTCCGCGCGGAGTCCCGCTTTTTGAAGGAAGGTGATGATGAAGTCGAGGCGCTGGCGGACTTCTCCGGTTTCCAAAAGGCGTTGTCGATCGTTGGGATCGTGGATGAACTGCTGAGCGATGGCGTCGGCCGAGGTAGCTGCGTCATCGGCGCGGTCAAGGATGTCGTGGACTTGATCGCTGACCTGGGTCGGAAATTTCTTGAGCGCCATGTCGACTGCGGCTCGGAGGAGAACGAGGTAGTTCTCTTCTTCATCGTCCGAAAGGGTGGTGTTTAGAAGGGGGCGGATGGCTGCGACCGGGTAGGGTTTTTCATCGAACCACTTGTCGAAATGGACTCGAAAGACGCCGTGAAGGACGAGGTTGGAGGTGCCATCGTCAGCTTCCCGCGAGGCTCGGATGAGCCCAATCGTGCCGACCTTGGCTGCGTGGTCTTCGGGATTGAATGAGTCGGCCCCCAGGAGATTTCCAACGCAGAAAAGGCAATCGCCTTCGAGCGCTTCCGTCACCATTTGGCGATAGCGGTCTTCGAAGATGTGCAGGGGCATGGCTCCGTGCGGAAAGAGCACGGTGTCGGGTAGCAGAATGACACCGCATTTTTCGGGGATGGTGAGGGAGGACATGATGAGTTGCGGAGGTAGATTTTGACCACAGAATGAGCGGAAGGAGCAGAAGCTTGGTTGAGGGGGCTAGCGATTTGGATTGAGAATTCTTCGGATTTTGAGAGGGAGTACTTTGAAGTTGATTAGAAGTCCAAGTGGCAGGTCTGTGATCGCGAGGTAGCCTAGGATCCGGGCGTCATGAGCCTGCTTGAATGCGCTAACGACCTTTGTATCGACGATGATTTTTTCGACGACGAGATCAGGGCGTAGTTTGCCAATGAAACGCTCTTTGTAGTGAACTGGATATTCGGGCTGTTGCTCAAAATTCATCCCACGCTTTGAGAGGTCGATACAGAGTGCATTTTCATAGAGCTTCTCATCAAGGCCAGTCTCAGCTCTTTCTGAACCTCGATGGCAGCACCAATGATCTGCTTAGACAGTTCAGAGTGACGATAATCCTCATCTTTATCAGGAAATCTCGTCATCTAAGTTTCTGCTTCTTCCGCTCATTCTGTGGTTAGAAAAATCACGCATGCTCAAGAGCTTGATTGAGGTCGGCGAGGATGTCGTCGATGTGCTCGATGCCTACGGAGAGGCGGACGAGTTCGGGTTTGATGCCTCCCGCGAGTTGCTGTTCTGCGGTGAGCTGGGAGTGAGTAGTGGTTGCTGGATGGATCGCGAGCGACTTGGCATCTCCGAGGTTGGCGACGTGGGAGAACATTTCCAAAGAGTTGATGAACT
>JAPKCM010000133.1 GCA_028822935.1 Akkermansiaceae bacterium | reverse complement strand
TGGGGCACCACCCTGTTGACACCGACCACGTTCTCCATGACGACCTTGCGCTCCTCGTAAGGCATGTAGGGCAGGCGTTGGTAGCCGGCAACGGCACGGTCGGTCAGCAGGCCGATGACGACCGCGCCCAGCTTCTTGGCTTCCCGGATGATGTTCACGTGACTCGGCGTGATGAGGTCGGCGCTCATCGCGATATAGACTGTTTTCATAGAATCTTCTTTGGAATTCATTAAGCGTTTTCTCGTTGTCTATCGTTTGCGGACGGCGAGAAAAGTGGTCTGTCCGATCTTTGCGCGGAGCTCTTCGCGTTCTGCCATAAAGGCGGCCATGCTGCCGTCCTTGAGCATCGAGGTGACTCTGTCGATTGCCTGCGGAAGCTCCTCCTCGGTGACGAGGGACCAAGTGGAATCTCCCGCCCGCCAAGCTGCGCTGAGCGGTCCTTCCGGAATGAGATACTGCTTGCCCTGCAACACTTCATCGAAGGGCACCTTGACCTCCGAGTCGACAAATCCAGTCCGTTTAGAAATTTCTTCGAGGGTCTCGATCGATGGAAAACGCCGCAGCATCCGTTCGATGGCAGCAGGAATCAAGGCGGCCCACCAGAAGCCATCGCGATGCTGATCGTGCCCGCTTGTGTTGATCACAACGATGCCGTTCGGCCGCAACACGCGGAACGCTTCGCGGAAAAAACATTCCACGTTCGGGAAGTCATCGGCACTGGCACCTTCGCCCTCGCCATGATCGAGATGGTGAAGAACCTGGTTGCAGATGATTGCGTCGAAACTCTCATCGGCATGAGGCAATTCCGTAATGCTCCCCTGATCGATCTGCACGTTCGGATCGTCAGCGAATCGTTTTTTGGCGACCTGTTGCATGCCCTCGCTCAACTCCCGGCCATGTAACTTGCCAAGCTGACCTTGAAGTTCGGCCAGACAAGTGCCCGTCCCGCAGCCGGCATCCAGAATCGACAGCTCTTTCAAGGGCTTCGGCGTCGAGGCCAGAAAATCCAGGATGATCGGCAGACCGATGGGAACCCGGGTGTCGTCATAGTTGCCGGAGGTACTGTTGTAGTCCTCGTATTCGACTTGGTCCGATGGCTCGGTAGAAGGGGTGGTGTCTTGTTGGGTATTTTTCATATTCAAATTCATTTCTAACAAAGTTGCTTCAATCGCAGTCAGGAGTGACTCGATGTCGTGCTCAAAAATCTGGCCGATGTTGCCGATCCGGAAGCAGTCCCCCTCGGTGAGCTTGCCGGGATAAATTAACATCTCTTTCGACGACAGTCGCTGATAGAACTCGGGGAATTCGAAGCGCGGGTCATCCGGAAACAGAAAGGCGGTAATGATGTGGCTCTGCGATGCGGCGGGAACGTATTCGCAAAAGCCCATCCGACGCATGCCGCGCAGCAGTGCCGCGTGATTCGTCGCGTAGCGGGCGGCCCGGCCAGCAACACCACCTTCCTCATCCAATTCGCGCAGGGCTTCGCGGAACGCCAGAATGGCGTGCGTCGGCGGGGTAAAACGAAATTGTCCGCCTGCTTCGAGCCCCTTCCATTGCGCCAGCAGATCAAGGCTGATCGTGCGCGCCCGTCCCTCAATGGCGAGCAATTGCTCGTGATCGGCAATCACCACCGAGAAGCCCGGCACACCCTCGATGCACTTGTTTGCGGACGAGATGAGAAAGTCGATCCCGGCGTCGGCCACATTCAGCGGGATGCCGCCAAAACTACTCATCGCATCGACGATAAATGTTCGCCCAAATTCTTTGACCACGGATCCGATCTCGTTCAGTGGATTGAGAATGCCGGACGATGTTTCGCAATGCACCAGGGCGACGTGGGTGATCTCGCTGTCATCGGCAAGGCGTCTGCGCAGCTCTTGCGGATCCGCTTGGGTATTCTCCCTGACCTCGATCACGGCCGTTGCGATCCCATGCCGAACGGCGATGTCGCGGATGCGTTTGCCGTAAGCGCCATTGATGATGATCAGAAGTTTGCCGTCGGCTGGAATGGCTGAGGAAATTACGGATTCGATGCCGAACGTTCCCGCTCCCTGCATCAGGATCGCCTCATAGCCGTCCGCTTGGCTGACGCCGGCAAGGGCCAACAAGTGTTGTCGGATTTGGCCCACCACGGCAACGAATTCGGCGTCCCGCGATCCCAAGTCGCGCAACATCGCTTCCTTGACGGAACTGCTGGTCGTGAGGGGTCCGGGAGTGAAGAGGAGTTTGTCTGTTCGTGATGTCATAAAATTAGGTCGAAAGGACCGCGATCACGGACAGCTCGGCTGCAGTGCACTCTCAGCAGAGTGAGCTCTGATTCACCGTCCCAATGCTGCGGGCGAACCATTTGGTTCGGGCGATCTCCAATGGTAGGAAAACTGATGGAAATTTTCGTTTGGGCACTGCTACGCCCGAGTCATGGTTGGAGGGGGCCCGGGCGGAGAACGTATTGAAGTAAAACCTTCTAATGAAACCACATGACCCATGGTGGGGCGACGGAGCAAGGTTATTCGAGGATTCGGAGCGATTAGCAGTTGGATTTCAACAATTTGCGCACGATTTCGGGAATGATGGTGGAATCCCGTTGCCGTCGGTGCGCTCATGATTTCCTTGGTGACCTCTCCCCATGATCGGCCGCGTTAGAAGATTACTTCAATTAGACTGAATCTATTCGGCCCTCTTTCCGTTTCAGAAAACTATTACTAGCTAATAGGCTTGAGCGAGAGCATCACAATTAAATCAGGAGAACGGAGCGGGCAACCGTGTATCTGTGGAATACGGATTACGGTGTGTGATATTTTGGAGGCCCTTTTCGGTGGAATGGCCGCGGAGTAAGGAAAAGAGAAGCACGATCGGGCGGAGCTCAAATCTCAGGTGGGATAGGCCTTTAAAAACCATCAAACCTGCTCCGGACAATGCCTGTAAAAAGAATCGGCTGCTTTTTATCTACCAGCATTTCATGGAACTTTTCTCTAAAAGATTCGCTGCATATTTTTCGCACTAGGTTCAGTCTGGAATCAAATTGCCTTTGACTGATTAACCTCTCCATTAAGACATTAGAATTCTTCTGATACGAATGTTGTCATAATCATTTTGTTTGAAAACCGAAAGAGTTTGAGCAACTACCCGTATTAGAATAGTGAGGGCAACTATCATGATGTTTCTCGGGCCAATAGTCGCCCTTACAACAAGTTGTGTTCAACAACATGTCATGGATTCAGTAACGGAGCATTCCGCTGTTGAGGGCGCGATATATGCCAAGGAAGTTTCAGCGCAGTCTCCCTTCGATATAGTGGAGATGAGCTGGAGCGAAGCTGCCGAACTCATGAAGGTGCGTAATCACGATTACAGCGAAGCTCTCAGCGCCTACGAGCAGGCCAACGAAGAACAGCCACTTCTCCAACAATTCACGCAGAACGTCAAAGGGACGGTAAAGATTTCGGCGGGGGAGGCGCTGAATCCACAGTCGCTGATCAAGATGCTCAATGAGCCAGTCACGCAAATTCCCAAGCAACTCGCCTCTCTTAGTAAGATCAAAGACATCTCCCACACCGCAAAAACGGACGTCTGGAAGCATGCGGCGGTTGCCGTCGATGCTGAGATCAAGATGCGGGAAAACAAGGTCAAGTTACAGAGCCTCCTGCGCACGGGAGAGCTCATTGACGGCGAAATAGAGAATCTAAAATCCGCCATTCCCTTACCCGCGGACACCGATCCCAAGGTCGCTCAATCAGTGAAGAAGTGGCAAGCCACCCTACAAAGCGAGAGAGAAAAGTGGTTGGCGCAAGTTCGGGACTTCTTCGACGCGGAATACAGCGACGTTCACTTCGTGAAGGACGCCTCTGGGCTGCCTACATACAAAAACGTAAAGCGTCCCGATCTCACAAAGTGGGCGCGATGGGGCCAGCTAAAGCGCTCCAAGGAATTGGTGAGCGGTCTGGCAAAGGCCCATCAGACGGGAAAGCCCGCTCTCCCCGGAACGACTTTGGTCACTGATAAGATCAGCACCATGCTCCACCTCGGTGAAACGGAGACGAAGCCCGTGCGTAATACGGAGTCGGTAAGAAGCGAGGCAAGGCAGTTGATTCAGAACTGGCGCGCAATGAAAGAAGCTCAAAAAAAAGCGGAAGCACTAGAAGCGGAAGTACTAGAAGTTATAGCACTAGAAGTTAAAGCACTAAAAGCGGAAGCACTAAAAGCACTAAAAGCACTAAAAGCACTAAAA
>JAPKCM010000083.1 GCA_028822935.1 Akkermansiaceae bacterium | reverse complement strand
GATGAAAACGATGAAAACTGGTTTATCCTCCCGGTCAGAAGACAAGCATCATCCTACACTAATTTTTTGACGAAAGTAATCAGTTCTTTAGATTCTTCACGTGATACGTGGCTCACCATTCCCCACCTTGTCCCGCTCATTTAAGGACCTTTTTTGTTGAAGAGGGCACCGCTGCTTTGGCCTCGACTCAGACCTCCTCCACCCGGTTTTATCGGATCCGCTGGACATCAAAATGAATCGGGAGATGATTTCTTCGATTCGTAAAACCTCTCCCCCGGCCTTCCAAAATTATCTGCGAGGTGGAGCTTGGCATCGTCATTGGTAAACGGGCCCAGCGGGTGAACCGTGAAGACGCTTTTCATCTCCTACATCTCCCGATTCATGACTCTCCTCAACCCCTCAAGGTCGGAGACACCGTCGAACTTGGGATCGACGGAATCGGCACTATCTCCCAAGAGATTATTATCTGGAAGGGCGCTCTTTAATTCGCCCCTAGGCGGGCTGCAGGGCCCCTGCAATCAAGCGCTGAATCTCGGGGAGGCTTTGGGCAATCCGGAACTCATCAGGCTGGCAGTAGTTGCCCAAAAGCGTGATAAGTGGATCCCAAAACCCTCTCCCTTCTTCATCGAGTCGGTTGAAAATGATCACCGGTTTCCCTTTCATGAGATCGTCTCCCTGTTCGAGAAAGATCAAGAGCGCAAGAAGCTCCTGCACCGTGCCCGCCCCTCCGGGAAAGATGACAAAGGCATCCGAGTTTTCGATCATCACTTCCATCCGGGTGTAAATATCGGGACGCAGCCAAAAGCGGGAAAGGCCCGCAGGAAGTCCTTCAAGCTTGATAATGTGAGGGACGTTCGAACCCGCAGTCCAACCGCCCGCCTCCACCGATCCGCGCACCACTGCACCCATGATTCCTGATTTCCCGGCACCGGACACGCAGCCGAATTTATTTTTGGCAAGAATCCGGCCCAGTTCTTCCCCATCCGCGATGTAACCGGGATCCTCAAGAGTGGCTGAACAAAACACGCACACGTTTCCCAAAAAATCAGAGGGCGGCGGAGTGTCGCTGGTGGGCATTTCCGGGTCATCGACCTCTTCCCTTCCCGCGTCCGGGAGTTCTTGATCCTTTGCGGAATCGAGTCGCGCAAGAACCTCCTCTGGTGAATTCGCCAAGAGAAGAAACTCCCGATAATCCTGCTTCACTGTCCCCATTTTTCCGAGGTGGGACAACACATCGAATAAAGGATCCCAGGACGCATCAGAGTTCAGAATCACGGTTGGCTTCCCCGAGAGATTTTGATCGATCGTTTGGTAACCGACGAAAATAGACACTGCTTTGAAAAGGTCTTCGAGGCTCGCTCCTGGCGTAAAAACGAAGCAGTCAGATTCGATGATTTTTTTCTCAATATTGCTGAGAGTGATCTGCTCCTTACCACTGGCGTTATTGATATCCCACCCTGCGTTATAGATGAGAAAAAGGAGCTTGGCGCGAAGAGAGCGCTCGACAGATTCATTGGCGCTTAAGGTTTTTCCGGAGAGACGAACAGTAGGCATAAAATTTTCAAAATCAAGATGAGATGATAGTTTGACAATACATCAAATACTTGACGTGCCAACAGTGTCCTTTCCAACTGAATCGGACGCCGAAAGAAGATGTAGCGCGTCCGGCCTTCCTAATCCGCTATTTTTCCGTCCTTGATCGTGAGGACACGATCTCCGTGACGGGACAGATCCATGTCATGAGTGACCACCACCAGAGTGGCTTTGCGCTCGGCGACCACTTCGAGAAGGATCTTCATGATCTCGTCGCCATTTTTAGAATCGAGATTACCAGTGGGTTCATCGGCGAAAATTATAGCAGGGTCGTTGACCAGAGCGCGGGCAATTGCGACCCGTTGTTGCTCGCCGCCGGAAAGCTCCGCCGGGAGGTGGTCGATGCGATGAGCAAGACCGACCCGCTCGAGGACTGCTTTCGCTTTTTCGCGGTCACTTTTCCCACCGATGAGACCTGGAACGAGCACGTTTTCGATCGCGGTCAGTTCCGGGAGAAGAAAGTAGCTTTGAAAAATGTAGCCGATCTTGTCGTTACGCAAGCGAGCCTGCTGAGCGGAAGAGAGCTTGTAAAAGGAAGTGTCATTGATGCTCACGTCACCTTTGTTCGGCCTCTCCAACCCGGCAAGAGTATACATGAGAGTCGTCTTCCCGGCTCCGCTGGGGCCACAGAGGAAAATTTTTTCCCCGGCCTTAATGTCCAAATCAATCCCGCGAAGAACCGAGACCTCCTTTTTCGCAAGGTAGTAGGAACGGTGAACATCAGTCGCCGTGATCATTTTCCGCCCAGATTCTGCATGGTTTGGAAGATCGCGGTCATCATGAGATAGGCCATGGAACCAATCAAGAGAGCCATCACCAGAAGAATGGCGGGCATGATGAGAGCCATGATGCGCTGAAGGGAATTGTCCAACTCCTTGTCGAATCGCACCGACGCTTTCCTGAGCGCTTGATCGATCTTACCGGTCTGTTCACCCACCGAAACCATATCAATGAGGAGAGGAGAAAAGATCCCTGACTTGTTCATCGAACGGGAGAGCGAGCGACCATCGCCCACCTGTTCGACCATGTCATCGAGGTGGCTTTGCAGAAAAAGATTCGGTGTCGCATCGCGCGTCAGCTCAAGCGAGCGAAGAAGCGGGAGACCATTTGCGGTGAGATTCGCCATGGTCTCAAGAAACTGGACGTAGAATCGACTCATGAAAGCGCGCCCAACGAGCGGAATCTGGAGCTTTTGACGATCCCAGGTCGGCTGGTTGGCTTCGTTGTCTTTCCACGCTTTGAAGAGAATGAGTCCGGCAACGATGACGAGGAGAATGACCACCCACCACTTTGAAATGAAGCCAGTGAAAAGCATGAGAAACTTTGCTCCGGCCGGCAGCTTTCCACCAGGCGTCGATTCGATCAAAGCCGTAAGCTGCGGGATGAGCTGAGTCATAAAGACAAAAGCCACCGAGATGCCCGCCACCACCAAAAAGGCGGGATAGATGAGCGCGAGAATCACTTTCCCCTGGAGCGCCTGAATAGTTTTCAGGTAGTGAGCCTGTCGATCGAGAATGGTATCGAGTGCTCCGGATGCCTCCCCCGCTGCCGCAAGCGAGCAGTAGAGCGAACCAAAACTTGGACTGACCCGACGAAGCGCCGACGAAAAGCTATTTCCATCCCGCACGAGGGTCCGAATCTTGGTGGAAACGACTTTCAAACTTCCGAGTTCCCCGCGGTTCTCCATCGCCCGCAGCGCAGGCTCAAGTTGGAGGCCGGCGGCGAGCATGTCTGAAAGCTCCTCAGTGAAGAGCACCACCTCGGCACGCTTCAATTTGACCGGACCTTCGGGAATCGGCTCATCATTTTTTTCTTTTTTCGCAGCAGCAGCTGGTGCCGAGTCTCCCTTCTTGGCTTTCGCCGCAGGAGCAGCCCCCTTGGAATCTTGAGTCAACTTGACCGGCTGAAGGCCCTTGCGCCCTAATTGGCGAAGAGCTTCGCCGCGATCACCTGCGGTGAGTTCACCGGTAACGACTGATCCACCGCCATCGAGGGCTTTGTATGCAAAACTGGCCACAGCAAAAATAAAGTTAAACGACGAGATCGGAAGCGGTTACCGAGATGACTTCCTGAATTGTCGTCTCGCCCTTAAAGACCTTGCGCCAACCATACTCCCGCATCGGGATATATCCATCCTTGATCGCTTGCGCCCTCAATTCAGGAAGGGGGGCAGCCTTAGCAACAAGATCCTCCATCTTGGAACCCACGATGGCCACTTCGTAAATAGCAAGTCGCCCGGAGAAGCCGGTGTTGCGGCAATGATCGCAGCCCTTGGGTTCATAAATCTGACCTTGGATATCCGCCGGGATCTCAAGAAGGTCGCGTTGCTCCTGACTCACCTCGACCGGCTGCTTGCAAGTTCCGCAGAGCCTCCTCACAAGGCGCTGTGCCAAGAAGGCGCGCACGGAAGCGGCAACCAGGAAGGGTTCCACTCCCATATCAACCAAACGGCTGATTCCACCCAGGGCGTCGTTGGTGTGAAGGGTTGAGAATACAAGATGACCGGTGAGCGAGGCCCGGATCGCGATTTCCGCGGTTTCCAGGTCACGAATTTCTCCGATCATGACAATGTTGGGGTCGGCACGAAGAATCGAGCGCAGGCCCGTAGCGAAGGTCAATCCAATCTCGCTCTTCACCGCGATCTGCATCACGCCGGGAAGCTTGTTCTCCACCGGATCCTCGACCGTGACAATGCGAGTCTCCGGCTTGTTGAGAGCCGAGAGGAAGGAATAAAGTGAGGTCGATTTACCGGAACCCGTAGGTCCGGTGATCAAAATGATGCCGTTGGGCAGGTCGAGCATCCGCATGATAGGATCGAGAACGAAATCCTCCATCCCGAGACGGGCCACATCAAATTTCTCCTGGTTGAGAAGACGGAGACTGACGCTTTCCCCTTCTACCGTAGGAACGGTTGCGACACGCACGTCGATCGATGCGCCTTCGAACTGGAGGTTAATCCGGCCATCCTGAGGAAGTCGGCGCTCCGCGATATCAAGGTGCGACATGATCTTCAGGCGGGCGATCACCGAGCTTTGCAAAGCTTTAATCTGATCGGGGACCGCAATGTCCACCAAACCGCCATCGATACGGTAACGAATCCGAAGATTGTCAGCGAGAGGTTCTACGTGAATATCAGTAGCACGCTGCTCGAGCGCTTCCCGAACAATCTGGTTCACAAATTTGACGACGGAAGCTTCTTCGTCCTCGACCTCGTCAATGACGCTGGCCTCGTCCTTCATCTCGAGGTTATCGAGATCAAGTTCACGGCCTTCAAGAAGCTGCTCAAAAGTATCAGCACCCACACCGTAAAGTTTACGGAGAGCATCATGGACCCGACGACGGGACGCCATGACCCATACGATGGGGAGGTCGATAAACTGGGCAGAGGATTGACGCGCAAGAAGATTCAGCGGGTCGTAGGTTGCCATGAGAAGTCGGGAATTTTCTCCTTCACCCTCGATGGCAATCGGAAGAACTCGATGTTTCAAGGCGACCTGTGGTCCACAGGCAGCTCGAAGTGGCAGTGGGCTTTCGAAATCAGGAATCTCCGGGAGCCAATCCATCCCCAGTTCTCCCGCAAGATGCCTCATGTAAGGCTCTTCATCTACGAGAGCGGAATCCAGAACGTCATCCAGCGGCGAGGCCTGTCTGAGAGCCGCTTCGCTCACCAGCTCTTCCAGAGCCGGTATATCGGTGCAGCCGGTCTCTCGGGCTGGTTTTATGAGTAGCTCTGTCATGTGCGTGAAGTATTGATAAAACGCGCGTCGTGGGAAGTTCTGTCTGTGGAAATTCTCATGAATTGAAGTTCATCGTCTAAGGGTCTCCAATCCACGCTATCCAGAGCATTCCCAACCCGGACGACATTAAAAAAATCACCACTAAAAATGGGAGAATCAAGTTGCGCTTCTCCGCTCCCAGAGATAATCTCCTTACGTCTGCCTCGTTCGCCGAAAATGGATGATTAGCCGACCCGATAATAAAACAAATGGGGGCGGCCCCGGAGAATCAATGTCATGCCTTCACTGGAAGACAGCGAATCAAAGGATGTCCCCAACTTATTGAGTCTCGGGAATGCGGCTCATACGCCATGGACGGCGGGGCGGATACTTCTAAAACCTGCTCTTCTCCCGAGGAGCGGGTTTTTCTGTCTCTCGAAACTGCCCTTCAGAGCCCTTCAAACGCCTAGGGAGTGGGAAAAGGATCATTTTTGAAGCGCAAAAGCTGCTGCCTGATGGTGGGATCGGAAATGCGGCGCACAACCGCCTTCTCACTCCATTCAACCGCTTTATCCCGCCTTCCCATCGCAAACTGCACCTCGCCCATGGTGTCGAGATAGGGCGCAGAATAAGAGGAACCCTTCAATGCCTTCTCCATCATCTGTTCGGCTTCCAAGAGATTGCGATTTGCGCGCGCCGCCACCCAAGCGAAGGTATTTTTCACGTTATCGTCGTTCGGAAAGGTTGTGATCTCCTCGCGAAGTAGACTAAGGCTCTTCAGACAGAGCCGATCGTGCAAGGCAACGCACCCTCGTTTCCGGAGCTCCGGGAAAAAATGGTCGGCCAGAGAGCCTCCGGTGGGGCTGAGCGCATAGGCGGCTTCCAGGATCTTCTTCCCCTTTTCTTCCTCGCCTTCATCGAGCGCGGTAATTCCGCGTGTGAATTCGGCCTGATAGCGAGTATTCAGGGGAATCTTCACGTCGGTAATCACCGCTCCCTCATAAAGCGCAGATGCGAGTTTCCAATGTCCGGCACTCATCGTGGTCTCACCGAGAGAAGCGAGAAGAAGCGCGTCATTCACTCCTCTGGAATCAAAAAGCGCCCTTTCGGTCCTTAGAACACACTCACGGAGGAGGCCACGACTCTCTTCGACCTCGTTGTAGTTGAGATGGTCCTGGGACAGCTGATAGAGAAAAGCCACTTGAGAACCGCCAAGGAGGGTCGAGAGTCTCTTCGATTTCTCCGCTTCCTCCTGATCTCCCACTTTGGCTAAGGCGAGGCTCTTTTGAGCGAGCGTCTGGGCCAAATAATTATTGCTCTCATTGGCCGCCATCATCTGCTCATCGATTTCGAGCTTCCGATACTGCTCGGCAGCGATCTCCCAATCGCCCATCTGCGTAGCAAGCTGGGCGAACATTCCGGTCCGGGTCGCATTCACTTCCGGGACCTTTAACATGCGGTAAAGATCGTTCGCCGATCTTCCGTATACACTTAGGGTATAAAAATGGCCAATCGAATTGGGCTCCCCCTCCTTGAGTTCCTTCAATGCAACTTCTTCGAGGCGCTCGTTCCACGCCTCAAACTCGGCCTTGGGAATAGAAAGTTGACTGCGATAGGAATTCATCAACAGGAGGAATTCTTTTGTCGTCATCTTCGGATCCAGCTCTTTCGTTTTCTCAAGCAACCAGGAGAACTCGCCAATTTGATCAAACTCTGCTTTGACGATTTCCTCCAGAGATTGATCAGAACGATCGATCTCTGCCGCAAGTGCGATCATCGATCCGTGGGGAGCGTAACTGTGGGCGAAATTGATGAGATTGAGGATCACCCCATCATCCATTTTTGCCCCGCTCTGCCAGATGGCATCCATGCAGCGCGCCGTCTCCTCAACGTTGCCCCGGCCATCAAAAAACCAAAGCGCCTGAAGCAGAGTTTGCGCAGCTTGGTCCTGCTTTTCACCGGGCTTCAAATGAGAAACCTTCTCCTCGATCCACTCCTTCGTGAGTGTCGTCCCTTTCAAACCAAAAACAGCAGGAATGGCGACATGCTGATCAACGATCTTTAGATGACGAAGATGATCCCGCCAGTCCCCTTGGATTGCGCTTTTTCCAGCAAGCGCAGGGAGTCCGGCTCGATACATGTTCACTCGCGCACGATCCGCCGTGCCTTCTTCATTTCCCAAGTCCTTCAGGGCCGCGATCAGGCGCTCTTCCTTTTTTACGTCGCCCTCAGCCCGGGCCAGAGCAAGCTCAAGATAAACCATGTCAGAAAGGGGAAGCCCATCTTGCTCAAGGTGAAGGCGTATGAGCGGAAGCGGATCGCCTGACAAGATCGCGGCAGTCGCTACCGCATTCGCATCATCCAGCCGGGTAGCTTCTTTGAGGAGGAGTGGCACATCGCCCTTCACGCGAAGGTAAGCCAGATAGCGGGCTTGCTGTTCCGGATCGATGCTCTTCTCCAGCTTCTTGATCGTTTCTTCCAGCCTTCCCTCGACCTGGAGAAAAACGCCGTAGCGAATCAGACTCTCAAAGTCATTTCCCAGCTTTAGAATTTTCTCTGCCTGATCCATCTCTCCCGCCATCAAATGCTTACGGATTAACTGGGGAATGACCCTCCCAATGCGCACATCGATCTCACTCCAAATTTCTTCGTTCTTCTCGAAAGCCCTCAGACGCACTAGAATCTCAAACTGCTTTTCTTCATAGAGCTCCCCTATCAGCTTCAGCTTCGCCCGGTCCGTGCTAGCGTGATAGCTCTCGATCTTTTGGGCGATCTCCTCAGGGGTATCGTGAAGAATCCCCAAACGGATCTTCTTTCGCAAGCGGGCCGCCCGCGCCGCCATTTCCGGGTCGTCCGAGTTTTCCAACTCTGCCAGCAGATCAAGAGCTTTATCACCCAAAACCCAAAGCGCCTTGGTGGCCTCAACCCGGGTTTTGAAGTCATCCGAGATCAGGCCTTCCCTGAGTTTCTCGATCACAGGTATCTCTGCAGCCGACTCCTGAGACAGTGATGCGGTCAACGAGAAGGCGAAAAGCGCCAGAGGGGCAAGTGGTGAAAGCCATTTCATGCAGACCTAAACTTCTCTCATTTTCCGGAGGGATCAAGACCAGCTTTTAGGCTCTCTCATTCTCATCTACTTTCCAATGCAGAAATTGCTGAAAATCTCGCCGAGAATATCCTCGGTATCGACCACTCCCGCAATCTCCCCAATCGCGGACAGCGCCTCACGCAGACTCAGGGAAGTGAACTCGGGCTCTTCCCCCTGTTCCATCGAGGAAATGGCCTCCTCCAGAGCGATCCGGGCCCGATCTAGGCAAGCCTGATGGCGGGCATTGACCGCGACCGAATGAACCCCCCAATGGTCCTCATCGAGAGACAAGATTCGCGCGATTTCTTCCTCAAGATCTTTAAACCCCTCCCCCGTCTCACAGGAGATCCGCAGCCCCTCTTGCCCGACCCAACTGGAATCTTCCTCATCGCTCTTATTATAAATGACGAGCCACTTGGCCCCTTCTGGTCGTGAAAAAGAAGAGTCACATCGCGGCTTCGCCAGATCGACCACCTCCAGCACCAAATCAGCCCGTGACACCTGGGCGTGAGTCATTTTAATCCCCGTGATCTCGATTTCATCGCTCGAGTCCCGCACTCCCGCGGTATCAACCAGACGCAGAGGAATGCCACGCATGTTCACCACTTCTTCAATGGTGTCCCGCGTGGTGCCTTCGATCGAACTCACAATCGCGCGCTGATAGCCCAGAAGCCGGTTCAAGAGTGACGATTTCCCGACATTCGGCTTCCCGTAAATAACCGTCCGCACTCCCTCCCGGAGAATGCGCCCTTGATCGGCAGTTGCCAGCAGCCCCGCAATCTTCTCCCACTGATCGCCCATCCTCTTTTTGAGAGCCTCACCCACGGCCGGATCAATATCCTCCTCCGGAAAGTCGATATAGGCCTCGAGATGAGCAGTGGCCCCAAGAAGATCCGCCCGGATTTCCTCGCAACGCTGACCCAAGCGTCCTTCCAGTTGTTCCGTCGCCGAACGAAGCGCTAGCGAAGTTTGGGCCGAAATAAGATCCATTACCGCTTCCGCCTGAGTCAGATCAAGTCGACCATTCAAGAAAGCCCGCTGGGTAAACTCTCCCGGCTCAGCGGGTCGTGCCCCCGCCTCGATCAAGCGCTCTAAAACCTTGCGAGTCACCATCACGCCGCCGTGACCGGTGAACTCCGCCACATCTTCTCCCGTGTAACTCGCCGGCCCCGAAAAGGTGACCCACAAGCCTTCATCGATCACCAATCCTTCCGCGCCGACAATCGACCGCAGCCCTACTTTCCTCACTGGAGGAAGCGCCTTGGAACCAATCACCTTTTGCGCAATCTCACGCGACTGCGGCCCCGAAATCCGAATCAGTGATACCGCGCCCATCCCTGCGGGGCTGGCAATCGCGACAATCGTGTCTCCGTCCGATTCCATCGTTTACTGAGGCCTAGGATCAGCAAGTTTTGAAGTATCACTAAGATTTGAAGGATCGCCGCCGACTCCCAAGAATTCCCAGCAGATCACCTTATCGATTTGCAACTTGGGCTTCACCTCGGAAGACCAGCGCAGCCGAAGCGTCACGGTGGTTCCCTTGATCTCTGCTCCAAGCTTATCAGTCCAAGTAAAGCGATCGAGAAGTCTTCCAACCTCAGAATTATTAGCGATCTCAACCGTAATTTGATCATCCACAACATAAGCCGCATCGATCATCCGGAAGATACGGTTATCAGTATCCTTCAGCACGGTCGTCGTAACATCCTCGATAATGAAAAGCCGGAAAACGCCAGAGCCTCCAGGAACAGGGAAATCAGTAAAATCCCGGAAGGTTCGGAATTGAGTCTGCACCAGAGTATCCCAATCCAGCTTGTAGACTCCGTCCACTTTCTTAAAGAAAGCACGGGCTCGACGGGCAGCCATCTCAAAGTTGTCCTTGAGCGCGCCGGGCCACACCAGGATACTGGCCGATTCTACCTCCATGAGCTGCTCTAGGGTCGGCACCGGACGGAAGAACTCAGAAAACTTGAATTGCTTGGGGCGATGGTAATCCATCAGGTAAATTCCACGATCCAAATCACTCGACTGCATCGGGAAAGAGGTGAAATTTTCCGCCGCAAGCGTGTCGTCCTTAAACTGTTCAGAGCTGTAAAACTCCCGGAGTTCATCCAACCGCTCAGCTCCGCCGAGAATATACTTCGCTTTTTCTTCCGCCGTCTCGGCGGTAAAAAAGGCCTCAAGCACATTCTTAGCTTCGTAAAAAGCAAGCAGATCTTTTTTGGCCCGCCACGTCGATTCCGATGAAACCGGAGGCCTCCCGTCCACCGCTGGGCTTGGATTCGTACCGTAATCGGCCGGGATGGGATCCAAGCGAAACTTCGCCATGAGAAAATAACCGCCCCCGATCAGTCCGAGGAATAATGCCAAACCAGCAATCCCCAAAAGAATCCCATTTCCGCCTTTTTCCTGTGGAACAGGATCAATAGTTGCTTTTCCTTCTACCTCTGCGGGAGGAAGAGTCGGCTGAGCTTGAGGAAACGGAGCCTCTTGACCAGCTGGTCCCTGAGGCAAGGGCTCGGGAGACGTGGTCGGGGTCCCACAAATCGGGCAAGGAGCAGTCGTCGTCGGAAGATTCGCCGGGATCGTGATTAGCCCTTGGCAACTGCCGCACTGAAACTGCCGCTGACCAAAATCTGCACTCATCCTTACTTAAGTATAACTGAATAACTTGCCCAATGTCAACTGACGAGCAAGGCATCGAGTTCCTTCAGACAACGCTCATTCTGCGATGGCGTCCCGATAGAGATTCTCACCCACTCCGGGAGCTTGTAGCCCCGCATCGCTCTGATAATCACACCCTTTTTCAAAAGTCCCGCAAACACCCGATCTCCGTCGCCCACATTCACGAGGACAAAATTGGCGACGCTCGGGACGAATTCCCAGCCACGCTCAGCAAAGGAACTTTGGAAAAACTCCAGTCCAATCCGGTTGTTCTCCACGGTCGCGGCAATGTGCTCCTCATCCTGCATCGACGCCAGAGCTGCCGCTTGAGCGATGGCATTGGCATTAAAGGGCTGCCTCGCCCGGTTGAGAAGACCCGCGATTGGGGCGGGTGCAAGACCATAACCAATCCGCAGAGCCGAGAGACCCTGGGCCTTCGAGAAGGTGCGCATGACCACGACATTTTTCCCCGCCTTCACGTGCTTGATGGTATCAGGAGCATCAGGAAGAAATTCAAAATAAGCTTCATCGAACACCGCCACGACATGATCGGGAAGACGATCAACAAAGCGGTCAATCTCCTCTTGCCCCACGAGCGTTCCCGTAGGGTTGTTCGGATTCGCGATGAAAACCAAACGAGTCTCGGGCGTAATGGCATCCGCCATTCCTTCAAGATCATGCACAAATCCGGGATCCGGCACCTCCTTGTAATCAGCTCCAAAAAGAGTCGCCATGAGCTTGTAGACCACAAAAGCGTGTTCAGCGGCGATCAAGGCCACCCCTGGTTTGAGAAAACTGTGGCAGAGCAGCTCGATAATTTCGTTCGAACCGTTGCCGAGGACGACATTGCCAAACTCGACCCCGTGCTTCTCCGCCAGAGCCGTCCGCAATTTATAGCCTCCCCCATCGGGATAAAGGTGCGCTTTGGCAATCTCATCGCGCATCGCCTCCTGCGCACGCGGCGAAGGACCCAGCGGATTTTCATTACTAGCCAGCTTGATGATCTCCTCCGGCTTCAGACCCAATTCACGGGCCGTTTCCTCGATCGGTTTTCCCGGCTCGTAAGCCACCAAATCACAAACCCACTGATTCGCTCCACGCTCGATTGACATGCGCGTAACCTACCGAAGTGGCGCTACTTCGCAAGTCCCGTATAGATTGAAGCAATCCCGGCGCTCAGCGGAATCCACTTGGTCTCCTGAAGTCCGGCGGCGCGAAAAAGATCGAGCATCGCCTCGCCCTTCGGAAACTCTCCGATCGATCCGGCGAGATATTCATAAGCATGACGTTCGCCGGTCAGCGCTCCCGCCATTTTCGGAAGGACCTTATTAAGGTAGAATTCGTAGGGCTTGGCCAAGATTCCTTCCGGGAGCGAAAAATCGAGCACTAGGAGATGCCCGCCCGGCTTGATGACACGTGACATTTCCTCCACTGCTTCGGCCCAGTTCGACATATTGCGCAAGCCAAAGGCCGCCGTCACTAACTCAAACTCTCCGTCCTCGAAGGGCAGGTTCATGGCATCTGCCACTTGGGTTTCCTTAACCCCACTCGACGTCGCATGCACCAGCATTTCAGGGCAAAAATCAGTCCCCAACATTCGGGCCTCGGGGCATCGCCGTTGCAGCTCCAGCGCCAGGTCCCCCGTTCCAGTTGCGACATCCAAAATGCTCGCGGGATTCCACGCCTCCACCATGCGGCCCACTTTTTTGCGCCAAAGAATATCGGTGCCCACACTGAGCACGTGATTGGTGAGCACGTAGCGATCGGCGATCTTAGCAAAGGCACCTTTTACAAAGTTGGGGTCTTGTCCGGTCACGATTAAAAAAGTGGTTCGGGCAGAATATCAACGTAAATACTAGGATCGCTACCGGGAATTTCCACCGCTCCCACCGCCTTGGCGTAGAACTCTTTAGGGCCCACCCCTCCGATAAATCCATAGGCGTAACCCAAGTCATGGAGGCCTTCGAGCGCTTTCATGAGAAGCGCTTTCCCAATCCCCGTTCCCCGGGCCGCTTCAGAAACACCTGTCGGGCCGAAGTAAGCCTTATTCGTGGTCTCATAGCAGGCGAAGCCGAGAATCTCTTTATTCCGTGTCGCGATAAAGCAGGTGATCGGTTGCCGCGAGAAGGCCACCTGAACTTCACTCACCCACTTTGGCGAAAAATGCTCCCTGACGAAATCTTCCACCAAGTGTTTTTCATAGGCCCCGGGCCGCCGTAGGATGATCCCTGCATCCTCCACCTTCTGATACATCTCTGCCGATTCTGGCAGATCGTAAAGCCTCACTAGCATGTCGATCATCCTGACGGAGACTTCCACAAACCCTATCGCAATGCCAGCCAAGACCTTAGACAAAGGCGAACCTCTCAACTGCTCTTCAAACCAGTGAACAAGGCCGGTTATGACGAATGCGCGGAACTCTATGATACCGCCTTTCACTGCGCAGTCCCATCCGCTTCAACGCTGGTCTAGGAAAGAAGCTGCGTCTCCGCCAAAAGGCGATACGTCCCCTGCTGACTCATGAGTTCCTCGTGTTTTCCACTTTCAGAAATCCTGCCATCGCTGAGGACCATGATGCGATCCGCACTTTTCACGGTGGCGAGTCGGTGGGCAATGATGACGCTCGTCCGGCCTTTCATGAGTTCATCGAGCGCTTCCTGCACCAAGCGTTCACTCTCAGAATCAAGCGCACTGGTGGCCTCATCGAGGAGGAGGATTTTCGGATCGGCCAAAACAGCACGAGCAATCGCAATCCGCTGTCGCTGGCCACCACTCAATTTCACTCCCCGAGGTCCCACGAGCGCATCATATCCTTCTGGAAATGCGTCGATGAAGCCGTGGGCATTCGCCTTCTTAGCCGCCTCGATAATTTCTTCCTCCGAAGCTCCCGGCCTCCCGTATTCGATGTTTTCACGAATCGAGCCCCCGAAGAGCAGAACTTCCTGAGGCACAACCGCCATGGCCGCCCGACGATCCGTCACGGGAATCTCTGACGCCGCTTTCCCATCAAAGGAGAGC
Source organism: Akkermansiaceae bacterium (assembly GCA_028822935.1). Taxonomy (GTDB): domain Bacteria; phylum Verrucomicrobiota; class Verrucomicrobiia; order Verrucomicrobiales; family Akkermansiaceae; genus SW10. Next base: position 1,334 of record JAPKCM010000083.1, on the reverse strand, counting down.
CCACCTTCCTGACTTTCGTAAAAACCGAGAAGGAGTGAAAAGAGAGTCGATTTACCGGACCCACTGGGCCCAACCACCGCGACACGTTCGCCTGCGGAAATCTCAAAATTCACGCCATTCAAGACTTTCGTTTCCGTCCGGGACGGATAAGCGAAGACGAGATCCTTGGCCGCCATCGATCCCGTCAGGGTCGTTGAATCAGAAGTCCGCTCGTCCTCGATCTCGTGGGCCAAGATTTCACGAATGCGCTCAGTCGCTCCTTGCGTTTTCTGAAGCTGGCCCATGATCTCAGGCAGCGAACCCAGAGAGGCTCCCACGAAGATACTGAACAAAATAAAGTGGGTCAGCTGAGTCATCGTGATTTCATCTCTCGCCAACATTCCCGCACCGAACCAAACCACGACAGAAATCGTCCCGAAGAGAATAAAGATGATGAAGCTGACAAAGGAGGCTCGCGCCTTGGAGCCTCGTAAAGTCACATCTAGAAATCCATCCAACGCTGTGCGATAGCGGTTCACCTCGAACTCCTCATTCGAATAAGCCTTCACGTCGGCAATCCCCTGCACCGCTTCTTCCGCCACGATATTACTCTGCGCAAGTTGGTCCTGGGCATCCTTCGACCATTTCCGGATCTTCCGCCCCACCACGGCAACGATGAGCACAACGATCGGAATCATCGCCAACATAAAAAGAGAGAGCTTTGCCGAAGCGATAAAGATAAAAGTGAGTCCGCCAAAAAAGGTCACTGTTTGACGAGCAATTTGAGGGACAGTCGTAATGAGCGTTTCCTGTAAAATTGAGAGATCCGCGGAAAAGCGGGAGCTAACTTCACCTGTCCGACGTTCCATAAACCAAGCCATGGGTAGACGCACAAGGCGGGCAAAAACATCCTGACGGAGATCACAGAGCGCGCTTTCTCCCGCCTTGATAAATCCTCGCACCCGCCAGTAGGCCACGAAGGCCTGAACACAAAGGATCGCGAGAAGAGTCATCACGACTCGGTCAATATTGGCAGCGATATGCGCGGCGTCTCCCCCTTCGCGAAGCGCTTCCTGGGGAGATCCAATCAGCGAACCCAGGTAATAGGGGAAAGCGAGGGACAGTCCGCCCGTAAAAAAAAGAGCGATGACCGAGGGGACAAAGATTTTTTTGTAGGGCCCCAAGTAGTGGTAGAGGCCGAATGTTTTCTTCCAATCGATTCTCCGTGATTTCTTTTCGTCCTTCGGCACGGAGGGATTCAAGCGGGAGGGATCGACTTCGTCAAATCACGATCTTCGAGAACCGCAAGATCGAGTTCACATTCAGGCAGGTCAGCCTCCCCTCTAATTCCCTCT